>CADCIQ010000010.1 GCA_902801425.1 uncultured Bacteroidales bacterium
TAAAGGAGTCACAACAATGAAGCACATAATCATTTTGGGCGATGGAATGGCAGATAAGGCCATTGAAAAGCTCGGCGGAAAGACTCCGCTGCAGTTCGCCAAGACTCCATACATGGACATGCTGGCAAAGATGGGACGTACAGGTCGCCTCATCACCGTACCAGAGGGTTACAACCCAGGTTCGGAGGTTGCCAACACAGCAATCCTCGGCTATGATCTCGACAAGGTTTACGAAGGTCGTGGACCTCTTGAGGCCGCTTCCATCGGCTATGAGATGGACTCATTGGATCTTGCACTTCGCTGCAACATTATCTGCGTTCGCGAGGATGGCACTATAAAGACCCACAACGGCGGCAATCTCTCTACAGAGGATGCAGGTCCATTGATCGACCTTCTCAACGAGAAACTCGGCTCTGATCGTGTGAAATGGGTAAAAGGCATACAGTATCGCCATCTGCTCATCATCAACGGAGGTTCAAAGCATATCGTCTGCGCCCCACCCCATGATCATCCAAATGAGGCTTGGCGTCCGCTCCTTGTAAAGCCAGAAGCAGGCTGGGAGAATAAGCGTGAGGAAGGTCGTATGACCGCACAGGAAACCGCAGATCTGCTCAACGACCTTATCATCAAGTCGCAGGACATACTTCTCAACGCACCTCTCAACATCAAGCGTAAGGCAGAAGGCAAGGATCTCGCCAATATCATCTGGCCTTGGAGCGGCGGCTATCGCCCTGCCATGCAGACTCTCAGCGAGATATATCCTTCGGTGAAATCGGGTGCTGTGGTATCTGCCGTTGACCTCATTCGTGGTATCGGACACTATGCAGGTCTCGATATTATCGAGGTAGAAGGCGCTACAGGTCTTTGGGACACCAACTACGAGGGCAAGACAAAAGCTGCACTTGATGAACTCAAGAAGAAAGACTTCGTATTCCTCCATGTAGAGGCAAGTGACGAGGCAGGACACGATGGTGAGGTGGATTTGAAGGTAAAGACCATTGAGAACCTTGATTCACGCATGATAGGTCCTATCTACGAAGAGGTAAAGACATGGGACGAGCCTGTGTGCATCGCTATCCTACCCGACCATTTCACCCCTGTGGAGCTTCGCGTACATGTTGGCGAGCCAGTACCGTTCATCATCTACTATCCAGGCATAGAGCCTGACGATACACAGGTTTATGATGAGGTTTCCTGCGTGACAGGTAGCTACGGCATCCTGAAGCTTCAGGAGTTCATGCAAACAATAATGAAATACTAAACAAGATGAAATATTACAGCACCAATAAGAAAGCACCCGTTGCAACGCTTGAAAAGGCTGTTGTAAAGGGTTTGGCAGAGGATCGTGGCCTCTACATGCCAGAGAACATCAAAGCGCTCCCAAAGGAGTTCTTTGACAACATCGACAAGATGTCGTTTCAGGAGATTGCATACACAGTTGCTGATGCATTCTTCGGTGAGGATGTTGACGCAGAGTCATTGAAGCAGATTGTGTATGATACTCTGCAGTTCGACTGTCCAATCGTTCCTGTTACGGAGAACATCTACACTCTCGAGCTTTTCCACGGCCCTACACTCGCATTCAAGGATGTAGGCGCACGTTTCATGGCTCGTCTGCTCCAGTATTTCCTCAAGAAGGGCGGTGAATACGTAAGTTCTGCCTCTGCATCAGCAAAGGCTGGCGTAAACGTACTAGTTGCAACTTCTGGCGATACAGGTAGTGCCGTAGCCAACGGTTTCCTCGGTGTTGACGGCATCCATGTATATGTGCTCTATCCAAAGGGTAAGGTAAGTCCTATTCAGGAATGCCAGTTCACTACCCTCGGCAAGAACATAACAGCCGTTGAGGTTGACGGTGTATTCGACGATTGTCAGGCTCTCGTAAAGTCTGCTTTCATGGACGCAGAGCTTAACGCTCACATGAAGCTGACATCGGCCAACTCAATCAATGTGGCTCGTTTCCTTCCACAGGCATTCTACTATTTCAATGCATATGCTCGCCTCAAGGCTCTCGGTAAGGCTGACCAGATGGTAGTATGCGTGCCTTCTGGAAACTTCGGTAACATCTGCGCTGCCCTCTTCGGACACAGGATGGGACTCCCTGTTAAGCGCTTCATAGCAGCAAACAATGCCAACGATATTTTCTTCAAGTATCTCCAGACAGGCAAGTACGAGCCAAAGGCTTCACTCGCAACATTGGCAAATGCAATGGACGTGGGCGATCCTTCAAACTTCGCTCGTATCTACGACCTTTACGAAGGCAAGCACGAGACTATCACAAGCCTCATCAGCGGTGCAACTTACAAGGACGAGCAGATTGCAGCTACTATGAAGCAATGCTTTAACGAGACAGACTATATTCTTGATCCTCATGGAGCTTGCGGTTATCAGGCTCTCAAGGAACAGCTTCAAGATGGTGAGGTTGGCGTATTCTGCGAGACTGCCCATCCTGCCAAGTTCAAGGAGAAGGTTGACGCTATCCTCGGAAGCGACATCGAGATACCTGCCCGCCTTCAGGAGTTCATGAAGGGCACTAAGCAGAGTGTCAGCATGACAAAGGATTTCGAGTCATTCAAGGCATTCCTTCTTAACGAATAAATCAATAAATGAACAATGAAAAATGAAAAATTAGAAATGCAAATTACATTTTATGATTTTTCATTTTTCATTTTTAAATTTTAATCCTCACTAACCTATGCAACCCTTAACAGTCTATAAGGCCAGTGCCGGCAGCGGTAAGACATTCACACTTGCCGTAGAATTTATCAAACTGCTCATTCTGAACCCTCGTAAATACGAGAATATCCTAGCCGTGACCTTCACCAACAAGGCAACGGAAGAGATGAAACATCGTATAGTAAGCCAGCTATACGGACTTTCACATGGCCTTAAAAGCAGCGATTCATATCTGAAGAAGATAACGACGGAACTCGATGTTTCCGAGGATTTCGTGCGCAAGAATGCAGATATAGCACTCCATAACCTCCTGCACAACTACAACCAGTTCCGTGTCCAGACCATCGATGCCTTCTTCCAGAGCATACTCCGCAATATGGTGAAGGAACTCGGTCTTGGTAATAACCTCCGTATATCCCTCAACGATAGTCAGGTTATTTCCGAGGCTGTTGACTCCATCATGGAGACTCTCGACAAGGACAAGGCGCTTATGTCGTGGATCATCGAGTATGTAAACGAGCGCATGGATGATCAGAAGTCATGGGATATTACAGGAGAGGTAAAGTCATTCGGAATGAACCTCAGTAAGGAGTTCTTCAAAAGTAATGAGCACCTGCTAAAGTCTATCGCGAATGACAAAGACTTCTTCTCGCGCTATAAAAAGGCAATGACAGCCATTATAAGGGGCGCAGAGGCTCATTTCAAGGAGTGTGGTGAGTATTTCCTCACGATGCTATCAAACGCAGGCTACAGCGCCACAGATCTCGCCTTTGGCAAAACTGGCGTTGCGGGCTATTTCCTCAAGCTCAAAGATGGTGATTTCGTCAAAGACAATATCGTAGGTGCACGTGTTCTGGCTGCAATGAACGATCCGATGAAATGGGGAACAAAGAAGAACGCAAGCGAAATAGCACCTTTGGCAGAAAGTCTGCTAATCCCCTACCTCATCGGAATTGAGAAGGAACGTCAGGCTGAAGTTCCGAAAGTACGCTCTGCCATCATCACCTTGAAGAACATCAATAAGATGCGCCTGTTGTTCAGCATCCGCGAGGAAATGGATAGGCTGAACAAGGAAAATGCGCGTTTCATGCTCTCCAACACCCAGATGGTGCTTAGTCAGATGATACAGGAGGACACCAATATCGCTCCGTTCATCTATGAAAAGATCGGGGCATACCTCCAGCATATCATGATTGACGAGTTCCAGGACACGAGTACCGTGCAGTGGAAGAACTTCAAGGTGCTGCTCGAAAACTGCATGGCAGGAAACGAAGACAATCCTCAGAACGAGGGTGCGATAAACAACCTTATCGTGGGCGATGTGAAGCAGAGCATATACCGTTTCCGTTCTGGAGACTGGCGATTGCTCAATGGTATTGAGCATGAATTCGGAGATGGAATGATAAAGATTCAGCCACTTGCAACAAACTGGCGTTCAGAGCGTAATATCATTTCGTTCAACAATCACTTCTTTAAGCAAGTATGCAATATAGAGGCTGATAATATTATGCCACAGGATGCAATGGCGCAGCAGGAATTCATTGAAGCAAACAACCTCTCTGCCGAGGCTGCACAGCGGATGAACACCTACGCAGAGGCTCTGCGCCATGCATACGATGATGTGGCACAGGATATCCCCGACTTCAAGCCAAATCGTGGTCTTGTGCGTGTAGAAATGCTCCCAGAAGAACGTGGTGCTTTCGTAGAGGCGGCAAAGATACGCACACTCGACTACATCCAAAGCCTTATAACGCAGGGAGTCAAGCCAAGCGAGATTGCGATACTCGTCCGTTTCAACCATGAGGCATCAGATATCGCCCAGTATTTCGCAGAAAACGCACCAGAACTGAGCATCGTCTCTGAACAGGCATTCACACTTGAGGCTTCCCCATTGGTTACAATGATTATATCAATGCTGCGCCTTCTTCGCAATGCCAACGATAAACAGGCGGAAATAACCCTCGTGAAGCTCTACATCGCCTATATCCTTCGTGAAGACCTTACGGACGGTAGCATACTCACATCCGAAAATGCTTTCCAGACCTATCTTCCAAAGGAGACATCAAGCGAGGAGGCAATGGAACAGATGCGCTCTATGTCGCTCTATGAACTTTCCGAGTACATCTACCGTATGCTCTGCCTCTCCAAGCTTGAAGGTCAGGCTCCATACGCCACGGCTTTCTTCGATGGTTTGAAGAAATACATGGAGGACAACATTGCTACAATCGAGGAATTCCTTGACTACTGGGATAGCGAACTCCATAGCAAGGCAATATCCGTTGGAAGCGGCGACAGCATACGCATCATCACCATACACAAGAGTAAGGGACTTGAGTTCAGACACCTCGTAATGCCTTTCTGTAACTGGAATATGGCATCACGACATACAGAGACGCTTTGGTGCACTATCAACGAGCAACCGTTCTCCGACCTTCCTTTCATCCCTGTTGACTACACAAGCCGTACAAGTCTCCAGAACTCTATCTACGAGCCTTACGGCATAGAGGAATGGATGCAGGGAATCGTTGACAACCTCAATCTTCTCTATGTGGCATTCACACGCGCAGGACGCTCTCTCTTCGTTATTGGCAGTGAATATGCCAAGGAAGACAATCGTTCATACGCCCTTATCGATGCATTGCGCAGAATTGCCGATTCCAACGAACTTGAAGGCTGTTCTTTCGAGGATAACACATCCGATAAAGATCAAGAGAATGCCTCTCCTTCCATCTTCACCTTCGGAGAGCACTATTTCGAAGACAAGGAGGAAAAGGGCAAGGAATCCGACAACGTATTCGAGTGCACCCCAACGGCAATCCCTGTAAGCATTGAAAGCTACGACTCTGAGAACATCTCTTTCCGTCAGAGTAACAAGAGTCGTGAGTTTGCAGCAGATACCCTTAATGATGATGACAGCAAGCGATACACAACTATGGGCTCTATCATGCACATGCTCTTCTCTCGCATCCACACCACTGCCGACATCGACAAGGAACTGCGCCAGTTCGAGTTTGACGGTGTGATTTACGATGAAACCATAACCGCTGAGGAACTACGCAGAGAGTTAAAGCAGAAGTTCAGCAACGCAATCGTATCTTCTTGGTTTTCCGATAAATGGACGGTATTCAACGAGTGTAACATCATGCAGCTCAAGGATGGAAAGATAGTGGAAGACCGTCCTGACCGCGTAATAACCGACGACAACGAGACAATAGTCATCGACTATAAGTTCGGACATAAGAATGCCGCCTATAACAAGCAGGTACAGCGTTATATGAACCTCATGCAGCAAATGGGCTACCCTAACGTAAAGGGCTATCTCTGGTACGTCAATCTTGACGAAATCGAGAGTGTGGTTTAGAGTTTAGTGTTTAGAGTTTAGTGTTTAGAGTTTAGTAAATAGGGGCTAAGCCCTTTCGCGTCAGGCATGTTAATTATTAATTATTTAATTGTTAATTTCCCACTATGAAGTCCTTCCTGAACATAGTAGCACAAGATATACTCGCTAAGTACGGCACAAACCTATCCGAAGTGGTTGTTGTATTCCCGAACAAGCGAGCATCCCTTTTCCTCAATGAGGAACTAATAAAGCTCTCCGACGGCAAGCCTGTCTGGAGTCCTAAGTACATGACCATTAGCGAGCTATTCCGTTCGCAGAGCCAGCTCGTCGTTGCCGACCAGATAAAACTCGTATGCGAACTTTACAAGCATTACGCGGAAAAGACCGGAACCACCGAGACTCTCGATGATTTCTACGGCTGGGGCGAACTCATGCTTTCCGATTTCGACGACCTCGACAAGAACATGGGCGATGCTGAGCATATCTTCGAAAACACCGATGAGATTCACTCGTATGACAGCGCCGACTATCTATCCGAAGACCAGAAAGAAGCCCTGAAGCGTTTCTTCTCCAACTTCAGCGATGATGACTCTAAGGTGAAGCAGAACTTCGCACAGCTATGGAACAACCTCGGAAACATCTACACATCCTTCCGCGATAGTCTCCGTGCCCAAGGCATCGCATACGAGGGTATGCTATACCGCGATGTAGCCGAGGAATTAAAGTTATCCACCACCACCCACACCCCATCACCCACTACCCACTACCTGTTCGTAGGCTTCAACCTTATCCAGCCTGTTGAACAAGAGCTTATGGCATACATGAAGCGTGAGGGCAAGGCTGCATTCTACTGGGATTACGACAACTACTATATGAAAGACGGCAATGAGGCTGGTCGCTATATCAAGTCCTATCTCTCTGCCTTCCCTAATGAGATAACGCTTCCAGAGGCTTTCAATAACTTCACTAACAAGCCAAACATCACATATATCTCTGCATCTACGGAAGATATTCAGGCACGATATGTAAGCCAATGGCTAACGGAAGAGCGCATAAAGGCAGGCAAACGCACGGCAATCGTACTTTGCGACGAGAAACTGCTCCCTACCGTCCTCCATGCCCTTCCTGATAGCGTAAAGGACATCAACATAACTTCGGGCTACCCACTCCAACAGACTCTCATCGCAACGCTCGTAAAGCAGATTTTCATCCTCAAGCAGCGCGGCTCTTCTCGCATCAAGGGTGCTTTGCGACTGCATCAGGTGAACACAGTCCTGCATCATCCGTACATGAAATATATTTCTGATAATGCAGAAAGACTGATCACAGAGCTTAACGACGAGAAAAAGAAGGTGTTCTACCCTACTATCGAGGAACTGTCCCTTGACGAGCACCTTGCAAATATCTTCACTCCCATAAGCCATCACGACGAGGCTGCAACTCCACTCGAAGCACAACGTCTGCGTTGTCTCGACATCATAACGTGCATCTCGAAGGCAATACATCGCATAGCAACCTACTGTGCCGAGCCTGATCCTCTGATGCAGGAATCGCTATACCGTATGTATCAGATAATGAATCGCGTCAGCACGCTCATCGAATCCGAGGAACTCATCGTAAGCGATTCTTCCCTTCAAGGCATCCTCAACCAGATTATCCGCTCCACATCCGTGCCTTTCCACGGAGAGCCTATCATCGGTATTCAGGTAATGGGCGTACTCGAAACCCGTAACCTCGATTTCGACCACATGCTCATCCTCTCTGCCAACGAGGGTAACATACCGAAGAGCGTAAACGACTCTTCATTCATACCGCACGTAATACGCCGCGCATACGGTCTCACAACTATAGAGAACAAGATTGCTATCTATGCGTATTACTTCCACCGAATGATGCAGAGAGCTACTGATGTATCAATCACCTACAACAACTCCACAAACGACACCAAGACCAACGAAATGTCGCGCTTCATGATGCAGCTCATCGCAGAATCCAACCTAAAGATAAACATTGCCGAGATGACATCATCACTTCTCGTTGGCAAGACGGAGCGATGCGATGTACAGAAAAACAAAGAAGTCATCGAGAAGATGGAGCAGGAAAGTTCCATTTCACCGACAGCCGTAAACACCTACCTGCGCTGTCAGTTGCAGTATTTCTACAGGTTCGTGTGCGGAATCAACGACAACACCGAAAGCGACGAGGAGGAAATGGACAACCGCGTATTCGGTCTTGTTTTCCATAAGGCTGCCGAAATCCTCTATACTCCCTTCAAGGGTAAGAGCGTAACCGAATCCACTATAGACGGTATGCTCAAGGATCCATCTATAATAGAACGTGCAATAGATGAAGGTTTCAAGGAGGAGCTGTTCTCTCTAAAGGATGAAGAGGCAAAGAAGCGTCCGATGCCGACGCTCGACGGCACCCAGCTCATTCATCGTGAGATAATAAGGAAAATGCTGCGACAGCTTCTTGAATACGACAAGAAGAACTGTCCGATAACTATTGTAGATGTTGAGAAGAATATCTACGACTCTATCACCTTCGATACCGATCGTGGCCCTCGCACTCTGAAAATCAAAGGAATCATCGACCGTCTCGACATTGTGAAGAACGATAACGGACACCTCCAGATGCGTGTCGTTGACTACAAGACTGGTTCTCGCGAGCCTGGCAACGTGAAGTCGGTTAGTGATATTTTCACTCCTGAGGGTGCCAATTCAAATGCGCACACCGACTATTATCTCCAGACTCTTCTCTACTCTCGCATCCTTGCCCTCCCTATGCAGGGCACACCACAGAACGGCACCAATCCTGTCGTTCCTGCCCTTCTCTACCCTCACCGCTCACAGGCGGAAAACTACGACCCTGTATTGAAGATTAACAAGGAGAAAATCACGGATATCAAAGAATTTGCCACCGAATACAACGATGGCTTCATCCGTGTCCTGAAGGATATCTATGATTATTCCCGTCCTTTCGCTGCTACGCAGAATGCCGACCAATGCCCAAGATGTTTCTATAAGAACATTTGCGGAGTGCGGAAATAAGTGAATAGTGAAAAGTGAATAATACTTAATACTGGTGGACACCGATATGAGTTTTTTACGATGATTTCCAATCGCGACAGCAGTATTTTTA
This sequence comes from uncultured Bacteroidales bacterium, assembly GCA_902801425.1. Classification (GTDB taxonomy): domain Bacteria; phylum Bacteroidota; class Bacteroidia; order Bacteroidales; family Bacteroidaceae; genus Prevotella. The sequence continues at coordinate 9,158 of CADCIQ010000010.1, forward strand.
ACTAAGTATTATTCACTATTCACTTTTCACTATTCATTTAAAGTATAACCATCCTCCACTCCCCATTCTCTTTCTTCTCCTTGAGGCTGAGTCCGAGGCTTTCAGCCTTTTCCAGGAGTAGAGGCACATCCTCCTCATAGAAACCGCTGAGGATTAAAGTACCACCATGCGCCATTACCTCCTTGAAGGCTGGCATGTCATTTAAGAGAATGTTACGGTTGATATTGGCGAGAACCACGTCGAACACACCGCTTATATGCGAGAGCACATGAGCATTACCCTCAAACACCTCTATCCTATCCGCAACACCGTTTATTTCGGCATTGTGGCGAGTATTATCCGCACTCCATTCGTCAATGTCATATGCCACGGCATCAGCAGCACCGCATTTCAGGGCTGTAATGGCAAGAATACCAGTACCACAACCGCAATCCAGCACTCTCTTATCCTTGAGATCCATATCAAGCAACGTACCCACAATCATCTGGGTAGTCTCATGCGTGCCTGTCCCGAAGGCATTTCGCGCTTGGATTCCTATCTTAATAGGCGACTGCACATTTACGTTCTCATTTCCGCTATCATGCCCTTCCGGATGCAAAACATCATAGATCACGAGCCTGTCATCTATATTAATAGGAGCAAAGCCCTCCTCCTGTTCCCAAGTCTCATTCCAGTCCTTATCCTCTATTTCTTCGGTCTCGAAGGTCACAGTTACGCCCTCCATAGGGAAGTCTGCCAATGCCTCCCTTATCACGGGTTCATCGTAAAAATCCACCTGAACATACCCGTCAACACCGTTGTCTGTGTCGAGGAAAGTCTCATAACCACATTCGCCGGCAATGGCAGCGGTTATCTCACGTGCAGGCTGCATAAATTCACCATCAGCACATTGAATTGTGAAATGCGATACAAAATATTTCATAATAAAGTTAATTTTCTCTGCAAAATTAATAAAATTAGGGAAAAACTCCTCATTTGATAGGGATTTTCCGTAACTTTGTAACAAAAGTTAAAGTAAATTTGCACCATAAACCAAAAGAAACAAGAAAATTCATCTTTAATTGGGAGGATACGACAATGAAAAGAATATTAACTCTTCTCGCAATAGCAACATTTGCTTCCTGCTCTATCTTTGCACAGGATGACATGTACTTCACACCGAAGTCAAAGGCTGTCAAGGACAAGGAAAAGGCTGAGGCCAAGGCTGCCGAGGAAAAAAGGGCTGCCGAGGAAGAAGCAAGGGTTCTTCAGGCCAAGAAGGAATGGCTACGTAAGAACAGACAGCATATATCCCAGACAGAGGACGGCCAATGGGTCTATCACGCAGGTCGTGATATCAGCGACGACGAATACAACCGCCGTGGCAAATTTGCGTCAACCTACGCCATCGTATCCGACTCCGTGGGTAATGACATCATAGAGTTCACAGCCGGAGATGGGAAGTACCCTGACAGCCTCGTTGCATATATCGACACAATATCAGGCACCCTAAACATAAAGAAGAAGTCAACTGACAGATACGATGATGATGAAGACTACTACTATTCACGTCGTATGAACCGTTTTGACGGCTTCTACGGTTCTCGCCGCGCATGGTTGCTATACAACGATCCTTGGTACTCATACTGGGCTTACGATCCATTCTTCTGGAACGACCCTTGGTACTGGAACAGATCATGGGTTTATGATCCTTGGTACTGGAATGACCCATGGTACTACGGTGGCTACTACGGATGGTATTCACCTTATTATAGAGGATATTATGACAGTTACTATGGCAGATACTATGGTTGGGGACACAGCTTCCACCACTACACGCCTGTAACACTCGGTGGAACCGTAAACGGAAGAACTGACCGAACCATCCGACCTACTCACGGAACGCACGCCGCTCGCGCCGACTATCGTGGAGTATCATCCAACATAGCTTCCCAAAACCGTGCTGAGACTGACGCATTCCGCAGAAGAGCAATAAGATCACAGCGTAACATGGCTGATAGAGCAGAAAGAGCAACAAGAAGAAGCGATCCTTCATACAGCAGTCCATCCAATAATTCATATAGCTCATCATCAACACGCAGCTATAGCAACTCTTCATCTTCAAGTAGCTCATCAAGCAGTTCTTCAAGCAATCGCAGCAGCGGTTCAAGCTTCGGAGGTTCACGTGGTGGCGGTGGTGGCCATTTCGGAGGCAGAAGATAAGTTCAATATTAAGAAATTAATTTTTCCCCGCAAAAGCTCAACAAGCTAAAGCAAGTCAACTTTTCAAATATCATTTCTCATGAAACATTACATTCTATATACAGCAGCCCTCACAGCCCTTGCCATCCCAGCAATGGCACAAGAGACCTACGAGAGCGCAAATATCGCAACCGAAGACCTTAACGGTACGGCACGCTACGTGGGCATGGGCGGAGCAATGGAAGCACTTGGTGCCGATATCTCCACCATCTCTACCAATCCAGCAGGCATAGGACTCTTCCGCAAGAGTGGCATAAGCTTCTCCATGGGCGCAACATCTGTCAAGGGCGATGACACAAGTGTAGCCGACAAGCTCAATATCACAGGAAAGAAGACTCCGATGAGTTTTGACCAAATCGGTTTTGTCTATGCCAACGAGACATCCCGAGGCAACTTCGTAAACTGCGCATTCAACTATCACAAATCGCGCAATTTCAACCAGATTCTATCCCACATGTCATCTTTGAACGGTGCATCGCTCAACAAACTCGCTTACCAAAAGGGAATGATAGGTGATGCAAGGAATGGCGGTTTCTATGTTGATTTCAACGAAGATGATGACTTAATTGGCTATTACTCTGAGCTAGCCCCAGTCACATCACAATGCTTCTCACAGGTGGACTACTTGATGTGGAACGCTTTCCTCGTTGACCCGAAAGATGGAAATGCCTACTACTACGACGGCTATGACTACCTCTTCGCACGCAATCAGAAAGGCTACATCAGCAACTACGACTTCAACGTAAGCGGCAACCACAACGACCGTATCTACTGGGGCATCACATTCGGTATCAAAGACGTAAAATACAAGCACAACCAAGTATATAGCGAGGACATCAACGACATTAAAGGCAATGCTGCCGGCTATATCGACATGGTGGACAAGCGCGAAATCACAGGTCAGGGATACGACATCAAGGCAGGTATAATCTTTCGCCCTATCGATGCAAGTCCGCTGCGTATCGGTCTTAGCGTCTCCACTCCTACATGGTATGAGCTGAAGTCATACAACGACACAAAGATTCTGAACAATGGCTACGACGAGAATCTCAAACAGAATATCGGTTTTGAAGGCGATTACTACACTAGCGACGAATACAAGTACAAGGTCTTCACCCCTTGGAAGTTCGGTGCAAGCATAGGCTATACCATTGGTAAGGAGATAGCCCTCGGAGCAAGCTATGAATATGCAGACTACTCTTCACTTGACAATCGTAACATCACAGGCGTGGACTACAATTATGACGGAAGTACAACATCCGCATCAAAATCTGATATGAAAATGAACAGTCACACAGAGAAGTCCCTCTGCGGAGTATCTACTCTGAAGCTCGGTGCCGAGTACAAGCCTATGCCAGAACTCTCTATCCGAGCAGGCTACAACTACGTATCACAGATGTATGAGGACAAGGCTGAGCGAACCACAATGATAAATGTTGACGGTTGCTATTTCAGCTCAACAACTGATTTCGTAAACTGGAAGGCAACCAACCGTTTCACTCTCGGTGTAGGCTTCAACATCGACGACTTCAATATCGACGTAGCCTACCAGCGCTCAATGCAGAAAGGTGACTTCCACCCATTCGAGGCTATCTCTGTAGATGGAAGCCTTAACAAAGCACCTGTCGTAGAGGTTAACAACAACCGCGACCAGTTCCTCATCACATTAGGATATAAATTCTAAATACCATCATAAATTAAATTAACTCCAAATGCATAGCATTCTTCGGAATGCTATGCATTTTTTGTATCCCTATAAATTCGTCGAACCCACGTTTAATACACTTCCTGATGGGGGTACTATGTCAGATATGAGATACGCTGACACTAATTTCCTTATTGTTACCTGTTACTTGTTACTGTCTCCCTTCTACCTCCCTTCTACCTCCCTTGCTACTCCCATTTTTCTCTCATTCTAAGGAACGGACTTGAAACGGATTAGAAGCGAAGGAGAAACGGACCTGAAACGGACCTGGAACGGAGGTACAACGGACTTACATCGGATTTACAACGGATTTACAACGGAACGGCATCAAAAGGGAAGCCCAAGCATTTTTCGCGTATTTTCATCGGTTTTCAAGCATTCAGAACAAGGCGAATCAGCCCGAAATTAATGCTTATTGAGACTTTCAGCCTCCTACGCCCCACCCTCCTGTTTTATATAACAGCCTCATTATCTTCTTCTTAGACAATTTTGGCAAGCAAGCGCAATCACGACCAGTAACAAGTAACAGGTAACAATAAGGATTTTTGTGCGCCCAAATTTTACGGAAATCTTCTAAGGAGTTTATATACCTTATTATATATAGAAATAATAAAATAGGCAGCAGCACTACACTAATTTTCTTATTGTTACTTGTTACCTGTTACCGACCGTGTTTCTGTGTCTTTTCCTGATTTTGGTTTACAGTAATGATTATTATTAAACTGCGTTTGTTGACATCGTTCTGAAATAGTTGTCGTATTCCTGAAAAGGTTCACACATTCCTGATTTCGTAGACATCGTACTGAATATGTTTACTTGGCATGGAAACTATGTCTTATACTGAAATACAAGAAGCGAAAGTCGAAACCCACTCTCGGTAACAAGTAACAGGTAACAATAAGGAAATTAGTGTTTGTATAGCTTACGAACAAGCAACTACCCCCAACTGATTATGTTCAATTGAGGGTAGGTATGTGATAAACCCTTATTTCGACTGAAAATCAGAGTTGGGAAATGCAAGAAAACTACTTGTTTTTCTTCAAAAGATTAAAGTTGACATTTTATCAAACGCGAAGACGCAAAGGCGCAAAGGATTATATACTCTGTGTCTTTGCGCCTCTGTGTTTAAATATAGATTACTTAGAATGAAGGTAATGGTAATATGATGAATCCTCTTCTTCTGGATCAGGAACTTTCAAACCTTTTACTAAATAATGACTTTTATCCTTTGTATATAAATACTCTTCTTCTTTACAAATCAATTTCAAGGAAGAACCATCCTTGTAATGCAGAATTACACTTCCGTCTTTGTATTCATAAGTTCCTTCTCGTACAACCGTTCTCCCCTTTTCGTCACAATCATTGAATACAAATGAAGCATCTGGATTTAATTTAATATTAACAAACGCGGCATGAGGAGTTCCCCAAACATCAAAGAGGAATTCGGGGAGTGAATCTTTTGCTTCCTTACTGATTACCTCAGCAGGCTTGTCAATTAATGAATCACTCGTATTTACTGCTACATCAGCATTCTTGACAGAGTTGTTATCCATACAAGATAACAATAGCATAGCCGAACATATTATCCAACAATACTGTTTCATATCTTTATATTAAAAACAGACAAAAGGTTAAAGTTAAAGTTTAACTAAAAACATACACACCCTAACTATCTTTTATTGAACCTTCGGAACACCTGCGCAGCGATGCTTCCAGAGAAGTTATGCCACACGGAGAAGATTGCACCGGGGACTGTTGCCATAGGGAACATGGCGAAATGGGTGGCAGCAAGCGAGGTGGCAAGTCCAGAGTTCTGCATACCAACCTCGATGGCTATCGCCGTGCGCTTCGGGAAGTCGATGCCAAGCGCCTTCCCCACCCCATATCCAAGGGCTAAACCAAGCACATTGTGCAGGATTACGACTACTGCGACCACCAGACTGCACGAGATGATGCTCTGCGCATTATGGCTTACTATGATTCCGATGATAAAAGCGATGGCTAAGGTTGAGACCATTGGCAGCATGGGCGTTATCTTCGCCGTGAACTTTGCGAAATAATGGTTTATGACGAAGCCAAGAATGATAGGCACGATTACTACCTGCACTATGCTCAGGAACATCCCCATGACATCTACGTTGACTTCCTTTCCTGCAAGGAGGAGCACAAGGGCGGGCGTTACTATCGGGGCAAGGAGCGTGGAGACGCCCGTCATAGCTACGCTCAGAGCGATGTCGCCTTTGGCAAGATAGCATATCACATTGCTTGCCGTTCCTCCCGGACAGCATCCTACAAGTATCACGCCGAGGGCGAGTTCTGAGGGCAGATTGAGCAGTCGGCACAGGCACCATGCCACAGAGGGCATGACGACGAACTGTGCAAGCTCGCCTACGAGGATATCCTTCGGGTGCATCATTACAGGCTTGAAATCGGATGGCTTCAGGGTTAGTCCCATGCCAAACATCACGACGCCAAGCATAGGTGTGACCGCAGAGGTTGATACCCATAAGAATGACGTCGGCATGAACAATGCCAATGCCGCTACACCGACAACGAGCAGCGTGATATGTGCTGCCATCCATGCCGAAAGATTGTATAGTCTGTTTAGTAGATTCATGTTTATTTCTTTTCTTAAAACGCAGAGTCGCAGAGACGCGAAGATAATTTTTATTGAACACGGAATGAGCAAAAAGAACGAAAGCTTTCGTTTGTTCTGTGTTTTCGGTGTTCAGAATTAAATCTTTGCGTCTTCGCGCCTTTGCGTTGAATTAATAATTCTGTCTTACGAATGGCAAAATTACTCAAAATATTCAAAAACGCCAAGTACTTCGACAGAAATTTTGAGGTTTAGCAAATTATTATTATCTTTGCGATTAAATTACAAATTTATTAATAAAAATAGCTAAAAATGATTGAGGAACCAAGCAGATTAAACTGGACTGACTATGGAAGCAACCCGCCAAGACCAGATGATTTTATAAGTAAGCATATTATTAACAAGATATTGCCGACGAATGGTGGATGCCTGTCATTTATCATTTCAGAATTATTATTAATAGTATTTTTCGCAGTTCTTGGTGGAATCACATTCTTTGGATTTTATTGGGCAGAAAGAACCGTACTGCCATTTGACTTTATCACGATTAAGACCATATCAGCAATTCTTATCGTGTCGGCTATTAGTCCGATACTCATATTCCCATTTGTGGAAAATAAGTCAAAGGGCGTGAAAGACTTGCTCAAGGGCTATTTTACGGCTTTTTATAACTGGTTTTATGTTTTGTATCTGATTTGCGGATACTCCCTGTTGCTATTCTTCGGAGCTAACAAATATATCGGTGGGAGCGAACCGCAATATATTGATGGCAAGGTAACAGATGTCAGCTATAATAGCAAGAGCGACTCATTTAGCATGGAGGTTGAGGTGCCGGAATTTCACACCCATTATAGTGTTCCGTTGATTTATACATACACTATAGGTGATATTTGCAAAGTGAGATACCACAAAGGGCTGTTCGGCTTATATTCTGTTGACGAAATAGAATAGATAGAGCAAGTCATCAAACATAAGATTCAAACTTGACATAAGCCAAGAAATATCTATTTCAGGCGAGAAATGGGGGGATTTTGTTCGTCTTACACATCAGAAAATCCTATCTTTGCAGCGGATAACACACCGAAAAGGTATTATACTTTAGTAAAAGATTGTTTAATTTAAAAGAAAGGATTGACTATGAAAGCGACATTAAACATTGCACTTGTTGCGCACGATTCAAGAAAGAATGAGTTGTTGGATTGGGTAAGATTCAATGCCACACTGCTTTCAAAGCATCAACTTTACGCTACTGGTACTACAGGAAGACTGATTAGCGAGCTTGCAATCGAAACTGATGAGGAGACTGAATACCCGTTTAAGGACAAGGTGACACGATTGCTTAGCGGTCCGTTGGGAGGTGACCAGCAGATTGGTGCCATGCTGGCAGAAGGTAAGATTGACATGCTGATTTTCTTCTGCGACAACCTTGCCGTACAAGGTCATCAGAACGATGTGTCTGCCCTTAGCCGTCTGGCTTCACTCTACAACATAGCTTTCGCCACCAACCGCACTACGGCAGATATGCTGCTTACCTCTACCCTACTTGGAGATGAGGAATACACCCGCATAGTTCCTGACTGCATACAACATTATGCCAACAGGAAACTTTAGGATATAAATATAACGCAATTCACTTATGTGGATTGCGTTTTTCTTTTGAGAAGCAGGAATTAAGTAAAACAAAAAATCCACCAGTTTACAAACTGATGGACTTTTGTCGGGGTGACAGGACTCGAACCTGCGACAGCCTGGTCCCAAACCAGGAACGCTACCAACTGCGCTACACCCCGGAAGTATGTGGGTATGTATGTTCAAATGAAAGTCGGGGTGACAGGACTCGAACCTGCGACAGCCTGGTCCCAAACCAGGAACGCTACCAACTGCGCTACACCCCGGAAAACTTTGGTTAGAAACCTCCGTTCTTCTCAAATGCGGTGCAAAGGTACGCATTATTTTTGAACTATCCAAATTTTTTCAGAACTTTTTACCTCTTTTCGTTAAATTCTCTTGTTTTTTGCACAAAAGAGTACGTTTTCAGCCTCTTTTCCTACTTTTCGAGCAATTTCTTGATTTTTTCAATTCTAATCTGAGGATCCTTGGCGTCAGGATAGAGGTCGAGAGCTTTCTTGTAGTTTGCAATAGCTGCCTCGTACATCTTTTCACGCTCACATTCCTTCCCCATGAGGGTATATTCCACGGAAAGTTGGAGTAATCTCTGCTTCTGCGCCTCTGCCTCCCTCTTCAGTCGCTCGATGTCGTCCATAAGAAGATTTATGATATTGAGTTTACGACGTATCAAACGCTTTGGAGCAGGGTTTTCTATGTCGTAACGACTATGTATGGCAAGGAAGAACTGTTTAAGAGCCTCGCCAATGTCTCCTCTATCGAATGCCTTCACCGCATCATGATATTGCTTATCGGCTGCCGTTTCCTTTAATGCCTGATTGATAAGACGCTGGTCATTATATCCAGCAGCAAAGCGTTTCACCTCATCGCGTACAAAGACATCAGAATGACGGATAGGTTGATTAAGTTCGATACCCTCAAGCGAAGTGCATCGGGAAAGTGCGACGTATGTCTGACCTCCAGCAAAGACGCCATGCCCGAAGTCTATCTTCACGTTATTGAACGTAAGACCTTGAGATTTATGTACGGTGATAGCCCACGCAAGACGCACAGGGAACTGGATATACGAACCTATCTCTTCCTCCTCAATACGCTTCTCAACCTCATTGAAAGTATAGCGCACATTAGACCAACGGTCTCGCTCCACATCAACCTCTTCGCCCGATTCCTTTCTTATGTATATACGAGAACCGTCCTCATCAAGTCCAATGATGATGCCAAGAGTTCCGTTTACCCAACGATGATCCATATCGTTCTTGATAAATATGACCTGCGCCCCGACCTTGAGTTCAAGCTGAATTGGCGTAGGCATCATAGATTCTGGGAAATCACCATTTACAGCACCATTGAAGACAACGGGATCACCCGGCAATTCCTCAAGATGCTGGGTGTTGATATAATCCACCGTATCGCGTGTGGTGGAAAGGGTTATGGCAAGGCTATCATCTTTAGCAGCCTTGAACTGAGTGGAAGTAACCCTCGCATTTAGCAGAGTAAGGTCACGATCAGTTGCCTGCGAGGTTCGAATATTGTCAAGAATCCCGATAAAGACAGGATCGGACTGACGATACACCTTTCGTAACTCGATGCTCACCACCTGCTTCTCGCGGAATACGTGCGCATCGAAAAAGAAACTTGACGGATAGAAAGGTTGCAGGAGTTGTCGGTCTTCATCACGCACGACAGGCTCAAGCTGATACACATCCCCCACCATCATGAGTTGCTTGCCTCCGAAAGGTTGTGACATATTGCGAGAGTAGATGCGCAGTACCTTATCTATAAAGTCGATGATATCAGCACGCACCATTGAAATCTCGTCGATGATGATAAGCTCAAGTTCACGAATCATCTTCACTTTCTCGCCATTATATTTCAATGTGCTGCGAATGTTACGGGCAGAATAGCGAGAATCGTTAGGAAGAAGCGGATGAAAAGGAAGTTTGAAGAAACTATGAAGCGTAGAGCCTCCTGCATTTATAGCTGCAATACCCGTAGGTGCGAGTATTACGTGCTTTTTCTTGGTAGTAGATGCAATATGTCTCAGGAACGTAGATTTACCCGTACCCGCTTTTCCTGTAAGGAACACGGAACGGTTGGAAAACTCAATCAACTGAAGAGCTTTCTGGAGTTCGGGATTCTGGAGATCGAGAGACAAAACTATTTACTATTTAACTATTTACTATTTTTTGTTAAGAGTGAAAAATGAAGAGTGAAGAATTTAAGTTACATTGTTCTGGCAATGGATGCTTGAAACGGTAATACAAATTTAAATTCTTCACTCTTCACTTTTCACTCTTCACTTCAGTCTATATATTCTTCAACGTAACCTGCTGTTGCGGTTCCTCCTGTGAATGCTGAAGTATAGGAGCAGCCGGAACGAGTTCACGCTTGATAGGCTCACCATTCTCGTCAAGGCGCTGTCCTTGCTCTCCAACCTCAATAGAGTCGACATCGAGAGTGTCCTTATGAGAACGATAGAACGGACAATCGTACATAGACGCTGAGACATCGAGATCCTTCGGTTTCTCAAACTTTCCATGATACTTTTCAAAGGCAGGATCATTAAATACAGACTGAAGGAAATAGCCACAGATAGGGAGCGCAGTACGAGAACCTTGTCCGAGAGCACCTGTGCGGAAATGAATGCAACGATACTCGCCACCTACCCATGCACCAACTACAAGTTTAGGACTTACGCCCATAAACCAAGCATCGGAATGATTGTTTGAAGTACCAGTCTTACCGCCAAACTGAGTATCGCGAATGTCACGCACATATCCCCAAAGACTCTGACCTGTACCACCAGCATCACGCATTACGGATTGCAACATCTGCTGCATATAATATGCAGACTTTACACTAATTGCCTGTTCTGTCTCGTTAGGAGCGACATAGACTTCATTACCGTCACGATCAAGGATGCGTGTTACGAGGATAGCCTCTGGGTGTGCCTTACCCTCGTTTGCTACTGTGCTATAAGCATTTGCAAGTTCAAGAAGGTTTACATCACTTGCACCAAGAGAGAGCGAAGGAGCATCATCCAACGGACTCTTGATACCCATAGCCTTGGCTGTCTCGATTATATTCTTGATACCCATTTCCTGACCTACACGCACAGCAACTGAGTTGATTGACTGCGAGAAAGCAGAGCGCAAAGGCATAGAGTCACCAGAGAAATAGCCGTTAGCATTGGTTGGTGACCAAGTAACCTCCTTCTTCTCCTTCTCATCCCATACCTTCATTGAGAAGAACTCATCACGACGTTTGTCACAAGGAGTAAGTCCTTGTTCCATAGCCTCGGTATATACGAAGAGTTTGAAGGTGGAACCAGGCTGACGCTGTGCCGTTACCTTATCATATTTCCAATGATTGAAATCTATATCGCCAACCCATGCCTTAACGTGGGCAGTCTGAGGCTCGATGGCAACAAAAGAACAATGCATGAAGCGCACCATATAGCGGATAGAGTCCATCGTTGACATCTCCTTCTCTATCTCTCCCTTCTCATAGTCGAATACCTTCACTTTATGAGGCTTGTTGAGATAGTAGTCGATAGAATCCTGATTGTCATTAAACTTGTTCTTGAGAAACTTATAGTAGCTCTGACGCTTTGCTATATCCTCGATGAAGTTCTTGATTTCGTTATGATGCTCATCTTGCCAAGGATTTGTCTTTCCCCAATGTGAATTGAAGTTGCGCTGCACCTGCTTCATCTGCTTTATGGCAGCCTCCTCTGCATATTTCTGCATACGAGAGTCAACGGTAGTGTATATTTTCAAGCCGGCAGTATATAGGTTAAGTCCATTTTCGTCAAGCCATTTGTCTAAATACTTTGCTATAGCCTCACGGAAATACTTTGCCTGTCCGTCATAATTCTCTTCAGGCTTGAACTCAGAGCAGTCAATAGGCTTTGCCTTGAGCGTATCAAACTGAGTACGGTCTAGATAACCGTGTGTAAGCATATTCTCAAGCACCACATTACGACGCTTCAATGAGTTCTCTGGATGAGAGATCGGATTATAGAATGTAGTAGCCTTGAGCATACCCACGAGCACCGCAGCCTGATCAGCAGTAAGCTTGTTAGGCGTGGTATTGAAGTATGTCTTTGAGGCAATCTTTATTCCGAATGCGTTATGTCCGAAATCCACGGTGTTGGCATACTGCACGAGAATCTCGTTCTTACCCTCCTTGCGTCCCTTTGTTGAAGCGAAATAAATCTCAAGCTTGAGAGCGGTAATCCATTCCTTGGTCTTCATGATGAGAATCTTTACACCAGGAATCTTACCCACAAGACCCGTGCTATACTGAGTACGCACGCGGAACATATTCTTTGCTAACTGCTGTGTGATTGTAGAAGCTCCACGACCACCACGACCAGTAGCAGCATCCTTTGCAGCACCTACAAGTCCAAGCGGATCCACGCCCCAATGGTCATAGAAACGCTCATCCTCAGTACTGATGAGTGCCTGCCAGAAAACAGGTGCCACGTCCTTGTACTCTACAGGAATACGGTTCTCGTTGAAATACTTTCCGAGAAGCACGCCATCTGCGGAATATAGTTCAGAGGCCTGAGCAGTACGATGCTCCTTTATCTCAGACCAACCTGGTGACTTTCCAAAAAGCCAAAAGAGATTAAGGTCAACAGCTCCAAGATAGAGCATAAAGAGCACGACTAATGTGCCGAGAACGCTGACGGTCTTGATGTACCAAGGACGTCCCTTGTAAATTGACTTATACCAAGCCCAGAAGGCAGAGGTCATCTTATAGATGAATTTCCAAGCACTACTGATTATTTTCATAATTCAAATTAAATTTATCTCCCAAAGAAGAATTTTTCTTTCCCGATGCAAAGGTAGCATTTTTTTATGAAATCAGAGCCGAGAATCAATATAATTTGTTATTTCCGTGATGTTTTCCGGGTTAAACCATTGCATTTCGACATCACGCTTGTACCAAGTGAGTTGTTTTCGGGCATAGCGACGACTGTTGCTCTGTATCTGTCGGATAGCCTCCTCCAACGGAATAACACCATCAAAATACTGGAACATTTCCTTATATCCCACGGTATTCAGAGCATTAAGTTCACGATGTGGCAACATAGCTCTTGCCTCTTGCTCCAACCCTTGTTCCATCATGTCGAGAACTCTGTGATTTATCCTTTCATAAAGTTCATCACGGTCTCGGTTGAGTCCAATCTTTATGATATTAAACGGGCGCTTACGCTTCTCTCCAGTACGGAAAGACGTGTATGTCTTGCCCGTCTGATGGCATATCTCAAGCGCATGTAGTATGCGGCGCGGATTCTTCCTGTCCACAATAGCATAGTGTTCAGGATCAAGACGAGACAATTCCTCAAGAAGAACATCGAGCCCTTCAACCTCCAGTCTTCGCTTCATCTCATTACGGATATCCTCACGTATGTTCGGAATATCGTCAATTCCATTACATACAGCATCTATATACATCATACTTCCCCCGGAAAGGAGGGCTATGGGGTGATGGGTGTTAGGTGTTAGGTGATGGATGGTAGAGGATTGACCTTCAACCTCCACGAGCCTACCAAGCAAATTCAAGACATCTTGCTCATAGCTTGAAGCAGAGTAATAATCGCCAATGTGATGAGAGCCAACAAAATAATGCCGCACCCTCTGCATCTGCTCAGCAGAGGGAGCGGCAGTACCTATCGGTATTTCCGCGAATATCTGGCGAGAGTCTGCATTTATGATGTCAATACCATAATGCTCAGCTATCTGAAGGCAAAGTTCAGTCTTGCCCACTCCCGTAGGACCAGTTATTACGATAAGAGAATTCACTAATGGAAATGCGTTTTCTAACCTTAGCGTATTACGCCACGCTGAGACTCCTCGAAGAACTTAATGACATACTCTATCTCCTTAGACATAGGAACATTAGCCTTAACTTCCTCTATACCCTCCTTTACGAGTCCATGAGAGTAAATGATACGATATGCCTGTCCGATATTGTCGATGATCTCATTACTAAAACCACGACGACGAAGACCTACGAGATTAAGTCCGCAATAACGGATTGGTTCTTTTCCTGCAATACAATATGGAGGAATGTCCCTTGAAGTGCGTGAACCTCCCTGAACCATCACAAAGCCTCCGATACGTGTAAACTGATGAACAAGCACACTACCAGATATGATTGCACAATCATCAATAATCACCTCACCTGCAAACTTCGTAGAATTGCCGATGATGCAGTTATTACCTACAACACAATCATGTGCTATGTGCATACTCTCCATAAGGAGGTTATTATTACCAACCTTAGTAGTTCCCTTTGAGAAAGTACCGCGTGAAATAGTCACGTTCTCACGGATAGAGTTATTGTCACCAATCTCGCATGTCGTGATTTCGCCATGGAACTTAAGATCCTGAGGCTTAGTAGAGAGACTTGCACCTGGGAACACCTCATTATTTGATCCCATGCGCAATCCTTGATGAAGGGTCACGCTGTTCATAAGCACGTTGTTGTCACCAATAACAACATCAGCGTCTATGTAGCAGAATGGCCCGATTTTATTATTTTCGCCCAACTTAGCGTCAGGATGGACAAATGCTAAAGGACTTATCTCATTCATATCTATATTCTTTTAAAAACAATTAACAATTAATAATTAACAATCAACATGCCTTTCGTTTCAAACGGAGAGCGTAAAGAAACCGCAATTCTGCGCCAGCCTATGTTAATTGTTAATTGTCAACATGTTAATTATTAATCTCTATTCTTTATAATCTGACAAGCGTATGTTGCCTCACATACCACATCATCACCTACAAAGGCATAGCCGTGGAGTGAAGAAATACCATGACGCACAGGACCAAGGAGGTTTACCTTGAACACGAGGGTATCACCCGGCACCACTTTCTTGCGGAACTTCACTCCGTCAATCTTGATGAAGTATGCTGTATATTTCTCAGGCTCTTCCATAGTGTTGAGCACTATGAGACCACCACATTGCGCCATAGCCTCTACCATAAGCACACCCGGCATAACAGGCTCAGTAGGGAAATGCCCTTGGAAGAAAGGCTCATTACTCGTCACATTCTTGATTCCTACGATTGTAGTAGCACCAATAGATACCACCTTATCAACCAACTGGAATGGATAACGGTGTGGAAGAAGATCGCGAATGCGCCTGTTATCAATTACAGGTGCTGCATTTGGATCATAAATAGGTGCCTGAATCTCATGCTTGCGGATAACCCTACGCATCTGACGCGCGAACTTATTATTAATGGTGTGTCCTGGGCGTGTAGCGATGATGCGTCCCTTGATTGGCTTTCCGATAAGTGCCATATCACCAATCACATCAAGCAACTTGTGACGTGTACACTCATTCTCCCATACGATAGGCTTGTGCTGGATATATCCGAGCTTACTTGCGTCAAGGCGTGGAACTCCGAGAAGGTCTGCAAGAGCATCGAGCTTGTCCTGTGGCTGCTCCACCTCATAGATAATGATGGCATTGTCCATATCGCCACCCTTGATAAGGTTAGCCTGAAGCAACTGCATGATGTCACGCACAAACACGAAAGTACGTGCAGGAGCAATCTCTGTAGCAAAGTCACCAATGTTATCGATTGTAGCAAACTGAGAATTGATGAACTTTGACTCAAAAGAGCACATAGCAGTAATTGAGAACTGCTCATCTGGAAGAATCGTGATGCAAGAACCCGTTTTCTCGTCCTTCACCTCAATCTTATTACGGATAATGTAATAGTCCTTTGGTGCATTCTGCTCAACGGTACCAATTTCCTTGATCTTATCAACATACATCACAGCAGAACCGTCAAGAATTGGGAACTCAGGACCGTTTACCTGAATAAGACAGTTATCTATACCGAGCGCATAAAGAGCAGCAAGACCATGTTCTACGGTAGAAACGCGGACATCGCCCTTTGCAAGCACAGTACCACGTTGAGTATCAACCACATTCTCAGCGATAGCATCTATGATAGGCATACCATCAACATCTATACGCTGAATCTTATAACCTGTATTCTCTGGGGCAGGATTGAATGTAACGGTAAGACTGAGACCTGTGTGAAGTCCCTTACCACATAGTGAAAAACTGCCTTTTAGGGTTGTTTGCTTTAACACGATTATTCTGTATTTGTATTATATACTATAAATAGGTGATAGCTGATGACACCTTTCAACCAGCACCATTTAATTTTGCTTCAAGTTCCTCTATCTTCTTCTGCATGGCATCCATCTGACGATACATGTCAGGAAGACGGCGGAATACTGCCTGTGAGCGAAAATACTGCTTCATAGGCATTGGAGGAGTACCTATAAGCTGCTCTCCATCCTTTATGCTTCCCGGAACACCACTCTGCGCTCCGAGCATCACCTTGTTACCGATCTGGATATGTCCTGCAAGACCTACCTGACCACCGAACATACACCACTCCCCAACTTTTGTACTTCCTGCAACACCTACCTGAGCAGACATCACGGTATTTGCACCTATGTCAGTATTGTGGGCAATCTGAACGAGGTTATCGAGCTTAACGCCCTTGCGCACGAATGTGCTACCCATTGTTGAGCGGTCAACGCAAGTGTTTGCACCAATCTCCACATCATCCTCAATCGTCACGATACCAATCTGAGGAATCTTGTCATAGCCGTTTGCAGAAGGAGCAAAGCCAAAGCCATCAGCACCTATGACACAACCTGCGTGAAGGATGCAATTATTACCAACCTTACAATGGTGATAAACCACGGCATTACTGTAAATCTCGGTATTGTTGCCAACGCTTGCCTTCTCGCCGATAGTAACGTGAGGATGCAGAACACAACCGTCACCAACAACCACACCAGGACCTATTGCCACGAAAGGACCGATGTAGCAATCCTTACCGATAGTTGCAGTTGGGTCAATGAATGCAAGAGAGTCGATTCCCTTCTTCTTTGGCTTCATAGAAGCGTAGAGTTGGAGCAACTTAGCCACAGCCTCGTAAGCACTCTTCACGCGGATGAGCGTTGCAGATACCGGGCGTTCCAGTTTCAGACTCTCATCCACAAGCACAATACTCGACTTGGTATCGTAGATGTAGTGGGTGTATTTATGGTTGGAAAGGAAGGAAATGCATCCAGGACGCCCTTCCTCTATCTTGGCAAAGTCGTTGATGGTGGTATTCTCATCACCTTCCACGCGACCTTGTATGAGTTCTGCTATTTGCTTTGCTGAAAAATCCATATTAACGAAATGAAATCCAACTATTTCCTTTAGCCATTCTCCCTTTCAGGGAATTCCGTCATAGCGTAAAACGGTCGGATAAAACCAAATTCGCTGCAAATGTACTAAAAATAATCGAGAACACGAAAACTTTATATAACTTTTTGCGTTTTCAAAGTTTTTTTGGATAATTATAAGATAAAATAGTACAATTGAAACCGGGTTTCAGAGTCACATACGGCCGTTCATGTTTCTCTTTGCTCCCATTCACCCTCTGCTTTTTGTCTGCTTACCCTCTGCTCAAATAGCAGAGCCACAGCGGAGGCATAGCGAAAGCAGAACGGAGGTTTATCATACATCATCCCAACATCCAACACCCAACATTTAACACCCAACACCCAACACCTAACACCCAGCACGCCCTTCATCGATTCTGAGTGCAAAGGTACAAAGAAAATTTATTCCCTGCAATAGTTTTCCCACGACTCGTAACATCATTTCCCACGACTCGTGATTTGTCCCTAAAAGAAAGTGTTGAATGTAATTTGCCAATCGCATCGAGTTTACTCTTTACCTCTTTACCTTTCCCAGCCAGAAAAGGTAAAAAGGTAAAAGGTAAAGTGGTAAAGTCCTTAGAAAGTGAAAATACAAGTGTGTAGTCATTAGGGTTAAATTATTAATCTTATATAATCTATTTTATTAATTATATATAATATAATTAATAAAATAGAACTTAGAATATAGATATTTTTCTCTATTGACAAATTCAATTTCATCGAGTTTACCTCTTTACCTTTTACCTTTTTTCGAGTAAGGGGTAGTAAAAAAGTAAAGAGTAAAGAGGTAAAGTCTATGAAAAGTGAAATGCTAAGTTATGGTTTGTTAGATAGTCTCAGAAACAGAGGCTTCGCCATTCTTCAGAATGAAATACAAACGATATATAACTTCCTCATTCTCATTGGTTATATAGAACTCCAAGGTGTAGTCCGAATCTTTCGGAAGTGTCTGTTTCAGAGTGTCAAGCGATTCACGAAGTTGCTGCTTTGCCTCATCGGTTGTCTTGACTGCCATATAGCTAATTTTGTTGAGTTCCTCGAACCCATCGAAAGTCAAATTCAACATTTCTACCTGTAAATCAGACAGAGTTCCTTTGTCATAGATACGCACATGCTTATGCAGATGCAAATCAGGCTCTTCTGGGGTCACAGGCTTCATCTCTATCTTGCGAGAATCCAGCGTCTTACCGCTCTTGTCGTAAAGCTGGAACTCCAGTTTGTAGGCATATTCTCTTGGGAGTTGGTAATCATCTCCTCCACCCAGATAGACGGCACCTTGACTCTCGGTATAGCCACTTGACATACCCAACTGAGATGTCGCCATTTTAAGGTCAGAAAAGCTGCTTATTCTCTTCGATAATGCGTTCTGTACTTCCTTATAGATAGCATCAGGCAACGTACCTTTGTCGCATACAGAAGCCTTGATGAAATAATTTTCTGGTATTTCGTCATCATCATTACTGCCACATGAGCTGAAAGTGGTTAAAACAAGGAAACAAGTCATCATGGCTGTTAAGCCCATTAATAGAAACTTTTTCATAAGTATTACTTTTTTTGTGTTTATAAATTAAGTATTTTTGGTTTTTCTGATAAATCCGAGGTACACGGAAATGCTCGTTTTTTGTGAGTTTTTTTGGGGAAATAGGTGAAAAATGCACGAAAATTAATGCGAATTTAATGTGTAATTCGTGATAATTAATGTAGATTTACAAAGTTAAAAAAATGTAATTTTACATAAAAAACACATTAAAACCGCATTAATTTCTTTATTTCATGGGAAAAATTTGCTTAGATTTTTGCAAGTTCCAGAGCCATTTCTGCCTGAAGTTCCTTTGCTTTCTGTCCTGCAACCTTTGCAAAATTCTCAGTATTGTCGGCATAAATGATACCACGTGAAGAGTTGACGAGGAGTCCACAATCCTTGATGATACCGTATTTGCACACATCCTGAAGACTACCGCCCTGTGCGCCTACGCCCGGTACAAGTAGGAAAGCATTTGGAGCAGCCTTACGGATGTCGGTGAACATCTCACCACGTGTAGCACCTACAACATACATCATGTTTTCATCATTACCCCACTCCTGTGACTTGCGGATAACCTTCTCAAAGAGGCGCTCACCATCCTTGTCCTCTGTGAGCTGGAAGTCAAATGAACCCTTGTTGCTTGTGAGGGCAAGAAGGATAACCCATTTGTTATCATATCCGTCAAGGAAAGGAGTTACGGAGTCCTCACCCATATAAGGTGCAACTGTCAGGGCATCAACATCATACTCACCAAAGAATGTGCGTGCGTACATCTTTGAAGTATTGCCGATATCACCACGCTTTGCATCAGCTATGATGAACTGCTCAGGATAGTTCTCCTTGAGATACTTCACGGTCTTCTCAAATGCCATGAGTCCCTTTACACCAAATGCCTCATAGAATGCAAGGTTTGGCTTGTATGCCACACAATAAGGTGCTGTTGCATCAATAATAGCCTTGTTGAATGCGAAGATTGGATCTTCTTCCTTGAGAAGGTGCTCTGGCACTTTCTTCAAATCCACATCAAGGCCTACGCAGAGAAAACTCTGCTTTTTCTTTATCTGTTCGAAAAGTTCTTTTCTATTCATTGTAAAAAAAATTACGAATTACGAATTACAAATTAGCTATTTCGGCATTTCTGTCTTCGGAAGTTCTATATTCTGGTCAGGAACACGTTGGCTACTCACCATACGATTGATGAACTCAGTAGCGCTGACGGTCTTTCCGTCATCCTCTTCCTTCTTCTTTGTTATAGTCGTGAATTGTCCCATGCTTTTAAATGAAAAATGAATAATGAAAAATCATAAAATACATTTTAGAATATGGCCATTAAGTGAAAAGTGTAATCTGTATTTTTCCATTTTTCACTTTTCATTTAATAATTTACAATTCCGCTTCCTTCATGCGCTCTGCATTCTCCGCTACGGTAAGGGCATCAATCATTGGCTGGATGTCACCTCCGAGGAAACCGCTGAGATCATGAGTGGTATAGCCAATACGATGATCGGTAACACGTCCCTGTGGGAAGTTGTATGTACGGATCTTTGCAGAGCGGTCACCAGTAGAGACAAGCGACTTACGGCGGTTTGCAATATCGTCAACATACTTCTGATGCTCACGATCATATATATATGTACGCAGACGCGCAAGGGCACGCTCCTTGTTCTTTGGCTGGTCACGAGTCTCGGTACACTCGATGAGGATTTCCTCTGTCTCGCCTGTATTAGGGTTCTTCCACATATAGCGGGCACGGACACCAGACTCCACCTTGTTCACATTCTGACCACCTGCACCAGATGAACGGAATGTATCCCACTTGATTTCACCCTCGTTGATAGAAACCTCGAATGGGTCTGCCTCTGGGAGCACAGCAACAGTAGCAGCTGATGTCTGCATACGACCGTTTGACTCCGTAACAGGCACACGCTGAACACGATGCACACCAGACTCATACTTCAACACACCATATACATCATCACCACTAACGGCAAAGTCTATTTCCTTGAATCCACCCACAGCACCTTCTGATACATCAGTAACGCTGAGCTGCCAGCCCTTAGTCTCGCAGAAGCGCTTGTACATCTGGAACAAGTCACCAGCGAAGAGACAAGCCTCATCACCACCTGTTCCTGCACGGATTTCCATCTGCACGTTCTTGGCATCCTCTGGATCCTTAGGAATAAGGGCAATCTTTACCTCTTCCTCAAGAGATGGCTGGAGAGCCTCATTCTCTGCAAGCTGTTCACGAGCCATCTCCTTCATATCTGGATCAGACTCGTTTACGAGGATATCCTTCGCCTCTGCGATTGCCTCAAGACAATCAATATAGCGACGACGGATCTTCATGATATCCTCAAGATCCTTATATTCTTTTGTAAGTTTGACGAACCTCTGCTGGTCGCTAATTACGTTAGGGTCGGTGATGAGCGTACTCACCTCCTCATAGCGGCTCTCAAGACCGTCAAGTTTCTGTAGAATGTTGTTATTATCCATTAATAATTAAACTCTCCGAATTCGGATTTGATTGTTAATGATTTCTTTCCTTCCTCGATATGGCCAACAACCTGTGCATCGATATTGAAGCTCTTAGAGATAGCGATAACCTTCTCTGCAACCTCTGGACGAACATAGATCTCCATACGATGTCCCATGTTGAACACCTGATACATCTCCTTCCAATCGGTACCGCTCTCTTCGTGAATCATCTTGAAGAGTGGTGGAACAGGGAACATATTGTCCTTGACTACCTTGCAGTTGTCGTTTACAAAATGAAGAACCTTTGTCTGAGCACCACCAGTACAATGTACCATACCATGAATCTCAGGACGGAGTTCATCGAGCAGGCGCTTGATTACAGGAGCATAGGTACGTGTTGGAGAGAGAACCATCTGACCAGCATTAACGCCCTCAACCTCAGTTGGATCTGTGAGTTTCTTTGTACCGCTATATACGAGTTCATCAGGAACAGCCTTGTCATAGCTCTCTGGATATTTCTCAGCAAGATACTTAGAGAAGACATCGTGACGTGCAGAAGTGAGTCCGTTAGAACCCATACCACCGTTATACTTCTTCTCGTATGTAGCCTGACCTGTAGAAGAGAGACCTACGATGACATCACCCGGACGAATGTTAGCATTGTCGATCACATCAGAACGCTTCATACGGCAGGTAACGGTAGAGTCAACGATGATAGTACGTGTGAGGTCGCCCACATCAGCAGTCTCACCACCAGTTGGATAGATACCGATACCCATCTCACGCATCTCGGCAAGAAGTTCGTCTGTACCGTTGATGATAGCAGAGATAACCTCACCAGGCACAAGCATCTTATTGCGTCCGATGGTAGATGAAACGAGGATGTTATCCACAGCACCCACACAGAGCAGGTCGTCGGTATTCATCACGATGGCATCCTGCGCGATTCCCTTCCAAACGGAGAGGTCGCCAGTCTCCTTCCAGTACATATAAGCCAATGAAGACTTTGTACCAGCACCATCAGCGTGCATAATGTTACAATACTCAGGATCACCGCCAAGAATATCAGGGATAATCTTGCAGAATGCCTGTGGGAAAACACCTTTGTCAATGTTCTTGATAGCGTTGTGCACATCCTCCTTGGCTGCACTAACGCCTCGCATCATATATCTGTTGTTCATAATTCAAAAAATCCAGCCCCTCACCTGCCCTGCGGGCATCCTCTCCCCAAGGGGCGAGGGGGATGTTACCTTTTATCGCTTATAAGGGATTGTTACTAACATTTCCCTCGCCCCTTGGGGAGAGGGTGTCACTTGGTGACGGGTGAGGGGCCACTACCCATTCCAAATACTCCATCCAGCCTCAGCCTGAAGCAGGAGCATCTCAAGTCCATTCTTTGTTACTGCGCCTTGTTCCCTACCCTTGCGCAAGAAGAGCGTTTCCTCAGGATTATATATAAGGTCATAGAGGAGGAACGACTTATCCATAGCCTCGTAAGGCAATGGTGGGAACTCGTCAAAATGTGGAGACATGCCACAAGGAGTACAATTTACGATTACATTGTATTCCTTCAGCAGTTCCGGGGTAATCTGATCATACCGTATGGTATCATCTACCATACGACGACTTACCTTTAATGTCTCAAGTCCGAGCTTACGAAGACCGTACTCCACAGCCTTTGATGCGCCTCCTGTTCCAAGAATGAGCGCTTTCTTATGCTCAGGACGAAGAAGTGGTTGTATGCTGTTCACGAAACCAACCACATCGGAGTTATAGCCGTGGAGAAGCACCTTGCCAGATCCACGCTCCACCTTTACCACGTTCACAGCACCAATCTCCGTAGCCTCTGGAGAAACCGTGTCGAGGTAGCTCATCACCTGTTCCTTGTAAGGAATGGTGACGTTGAAACCAGAAAGCTCAGGATTAGCCTGTATCACCTCTGGGAGATTGGTGATAAGAGGTATCTCAAAGTTCTCATACGTGGCATTTACGCCCTCGTTTGTAAACTTCTCATTGAAATAGCCCATTGAGAAGGAATGGCCAAGTGGATAGCCTATAAGTCCGTATTTCTTCATTGATTTTTATTTTCTTGCAAAATACATTGTGCAGATGCCGAATGTGAGGCGCGTGAACGATGCCTCTGCAAATCCTACCCTTCTCAGAATCTCCACCATCGTCTCTCCCTGTGGGAATGCCGCAATAGTTTTGTTGAGATAGGAGTAGGCATTTGAGTCGTGCGAAATGAGTCTGCCGTAGAGTGGCAATACCGTACCGCTATAAATGGCGAAGAGCTGCTTCATTGGGAACCTAACGGGAGTGGTAAGCTCGATAATGCTCAATACTCCACCCTCTCGAAGCACACGGTACATCTCTCGAAGTCCGCACTCAAGATCCTGAAAATTTCGTATTCCAAAAGCAGCCGTAACTGCATCAAAGGAATTATTGTCGAATGACAGATTCAGACAATCCTCCTTTGCGAAGGAGATAACATCTGAAAGTCCGAGACGAGCCACTTTCTCTCTGCCCACCTGCATCATTCCCTCGGAAATGTCCGCACCTATGAGAGTCTCAGGATGAAGCATCTGCGCCTGAAGGATGGCGAAGTCGCCTGTGCCTGTGGCTATGTCGAGTATCTTCTTCGGACTATATGGCACAAGAGCCTTGACGGCCTTCTTGCGCCAGTATTTATCAATGTCCCACGAAAGGCGGTGGTTTAAAGTATCGTAGGTAGGGGCTATGTTATCAAACATAGTCTCTACCAACTTACCTTTTTCACCCTCACCGTCGTAGGGTTTTATAGTTTCTTGTTCGTACACCTTTTTATAAGTAGGTTATAAGGTTGAATGGTTATAAGGTTAGAAGGTCAGTATCGCTTAGAAATTAAAAAGTAAAAATTAAGAAGTAAAAAGTATGGTTTGTATTTTCTCGACTACCTTTCGCTATACAAGGTAATCATACTTTTTAATTTTTCCTTTTTACTTTATACTTTTCAAAAACATTCCGACCTCAAAACCTGAAAACCTCTAAACCCTATTTTACATTAGCAAGGTATTCCGAAACATTCTTCTCAATACGAGCAGCGATGTCGCCTGTCTCCTTTGCACGATCGAACTTCTCGCCTACGATATGCTCGTAAAGCTCGATATAACGATCTGATACGCTCTCTGCATACTCGTCAGTAATCTCTGGCATTACCTGACCAGGCTCATTCATGAAGTTGTGCTCGATAAGCCACTGGCGAACGAACTCCTTTGAGAGTTGCTTCTGAGGCTCACCCTTTGCAAACTTCTCCTCATAGCCGTCTGCATAGAAATAGCGTGAAGAATCTGGTGTGTGAATCTCGTCGATGAGGTAAACCTTACCGTCGCGCTTGCCGAACTCATACTTTGTATCAACGAGGATAAGCCCCTGCTTTGCAGCTATTTCCTGACCACGAGCGAAGAGCTTACGAGTGTAGTCCTCCATTACGGCATAGTCCTCAGCGGAAACGATACCCTGAGCTATGATTTCCTCCTTTGAGATGTTAAGGTCGTGACCTTCGTCTGCCTTTGTAGTAGGAGTGATGATTGGCTCTGGGAAACGCTGGTTCTCCTTCATTCCCTCTGGGAGCTTAACGCCACAGATCTCACGGCAGCCGTTCTTGTAGTCGCGCCATGCAGAACCTGTAAGGATACCACGGATAATCATCTCAACACGGAATCCCTCGCACTTCAGACCTACAGTAACCTGTGGATCAGGAGTAGCCAACTTCCAGTTAGGGCAGATGTCAGCAGTTGCATCAAGGAACTTAGCCGCAATCTGATTCAGAACCTGTCCCTTGAAAGGAATACCCTTTGGCAGAATTACATCGAATGCAGAGATACGGTCTGTTGCAACCATTACCATCAAATCATCATTGATTGTGTACACGTCACGAACCTTACCGTGATATACGGCGGTCTGACCCTTAAAGTTAAACTCAGTCTTTGTTAATGCGTTCATTGTTATATTTATCAAATGCGTTTACAATTCTCGTTACAAGCTTATGGCGGACAATATCCTTATCACCCAACTGCACAATGGAAATGCCCTCAGTATTCTTCAGCACATCCATAGCAACGGCAAGACCACTCTTTACAGAATGCGGTAAATCCACCTGTGTCATATCGCCCGTGATAATCATCTTCGTGTTCCAGCCCATACGGGTGAGGAACATCTTGATCTGTGCCGATGTAGTGTTCTGAGCCTCATCGAGTATCACCACGGCATCACTCAGGGTTCTTCCTCGCATAAAGGCAAGCGGAGCTATCTGAATGATTTTCTTCTCCATCATGTCCTGAAGCTTCACCGCAGGAATCATATCCTCAAGGGCATCATACAGAGGCTGGAGATATGGATCTATCTTCTCTTTCATGTCGCCAGGAAGGAAACCGAGCTTTTCACCAGCCTCCACGGCAGGACGCGAAAGAATTATTCTCTTCGCCGTCTTCTCCTTGAGAGCCTTCACGGCAAGCGCAATACCGAGGTATGTCTTACCAGTTCCCGCAGGTCCCACGGCAAACACCATGTCATTCTCATTGAAAGCATCTACAATCTGTTGCTGATTGGCAGAGCGTGAACGGATAGGACGACCAGAGATATTATATAGCAAAGCGTCATCACTTCCGTCACCCTTCATTGGGTTGCCCTTTATAATGTCAAGAATATCCTCATCGCTGATTGTGTTGTATTTCAGCAGATGACGACGTATCTTCTCTATGTTCTCCTCAAAGCGACACATTTCCTCCTCGTCACCGAGAACACGGATCACATTGTCGCGTGCAACGATTCTCAACTTAGGATAGAGCGACTTGATAATTTGCAGGTGACAGTTGCCAACACCATACAGTTCAACGGGGTCGATATCCTCAATTATTAAATGCTTTTCTATCAATTTTCTTTAATACTATAAAATTTTTCTGCAAAATTACAAAAAGGTTTTCATATTTCATCATTTTTTTCGTATCTTTGTGCCACAAAACTAAAAAAAATCGTATGAAAGTCTCTAAAAAAGCATATTTACACGTTTTTACCATCATAGTTCTGGCTCTCGGGCTGCTCCGTCTGACCACAGACATCGACGAGCCTAAATCTCCAGAAGAGATTGCAATGGCTGATTCGTTAGCCGTGGTAAATGAAGAGGCCGAAGCCTCGGAAGAAGCTGAATCTCCGGTCATTCCGGAATCCCCGGACAATCCGTCTAATCCAGATAATCCGGCATCTTCCCTCACCTCTCTCCCCCCCGACACGAGAAAGCATCACAAGATTTTCAGCGTGCCTGATTACGACAAGGCTTTCCCTGATTCTCAGAGCGTTCAGATTGTAGCTGCCCAGAAATATGGTGTGAAGCCAGTAAAGGACGACAAGGATGCTGAGAACCGCAAGGATGAACTGGTGTATATCGGCTCTTCACCTTGGTATCATGTGGATAGGCTCAGCTCAAGCAGCCCTTATCTCGTACCTCGTGCAGCTGTATTGCTCCAAGACATCGGACGCGCCTTCTATGATTCTCTTGACGCCAAGGGTGTGCCTTTGCATAAGATTATCACTACCAGCGTTTTGCGCACCAAGGCTAACGTGCAGAAACTTCGCACCCACAACGGCAACGCTACCGAAAATTCATGCCACCTCTATGGCACTACCGTTGATATTTGCTACAACAGATACAAGACCGTTCAGGATCCAAAGGGTCCAAAGCGTCGCGAGGTGACGAACGACACCTTGAAATGGATTCTCTGTGAGGTACTTAGGGATATGCGTCAGCAAGGTCGTTGCTATATAAAATACGAAAAGAAACAAGGTTGTTTCCATCTCACTACAAGATAATGTATTCCCTTGCCCTTACCTTTCCGCTATTATTCATCTTCCACGACCTGGAAGAAATCATCGGCATGAAGCGTTTTGTAAACCGTAACGCTGATATGCTGCAAGCTCGCTTTCCATTTCTTTACAAAAGGTTCAGCAACTTCACCACCGAAGGATTCGCCCTTGCAGTAATGGAAGAATTCATCGTGTTCACAGCCATATCCCTCCTCGCCATATACTTCGACAATTCCCTATTCTGGAACATCTGGTTTGGCGGTTTCCTTGGACTTACCGCCCATTATGTAATGCACATAGGGCAGGCATTAGTAATCCGCAGATACATTCCAGCATTAATCACAAGCATTACATGTCTGCCCATCAGCATATTTATACTATACCACAGCTATAGTTTGATTGAAATAAATGTATGGCATATCGTTATAGGAATAACAATCGTCGCACTAAACATGATACCAGCATTGAAAATCGCAGGAAAAGGTCCTCAAAACGAGAATAAGCGATGATGAAAAGAAGCATTTTCATCATCACTTATCCATTATTTCATTACTATCTTCTTACCATTAACTATATACATGCCGTTGGGCTGCACCTCTGTAACCTTACGTCCTTGCAGATCGTAAATGGCAGTTTTCTTTTCAGATTGTTCTGAACCGACAGAACTTATACCAGTAGCTTGTTCCTTTGGCAAAATCTGATCTGCATGATCTTTCCAATATTTCGCATTGCGATAAGTTTCAAGCGCGTTTTCCGACACATAGATAGTGCAGAGAAAACCAAATGATTCTACATCATAAAGAGTTGGAGGAGTTTCTGATGTAAATTCTATTACTAAATCTTTGTCACCTGTTTGAGGAAACGCCTGATAGCCTATTTCCGTTACATTTTTAGGGATTTTTACATATTTCAATTTTGTACACCCCTCGAAAGCAGCTTCTCCAATACTTGTCACGCTATTAGGGATTGTAATGCTTGTAAGTCCAGAGCATTCATAGAATGCATTTTCCCCAATGCTTGTCACGCTGTTAGGGATTGTAATGCTTGTAAGGCCAGAGCAACGCCAGAATGCACCAGATACAATGCTTGTCACGCTGTTTGGAATAGTGATGTCTGTAAGTCCAGAGCAGTCACCGAAAGCATATTCTCCAATGCTTGTCACACTGTTAGGGATTGTAATACTTGTAAGTCCCGTGCATCCATTGAAAGCCATTTCTCCAATGCTTGTCACGCTGTTAGGGATTGTAATGCTTGTAAAGCCAGTACATCCATCGAAAGCAAAAGAACCAATACTTGTCACGCTGTTTGGAATGGTTATATTTGTAAGTGCCGTACAATTATAGAAGGCACGATGTCCAATACTTTTAACACTATTTGGTATTGTCACCTTAGTAAGTGGAGTACATTCATAGAAGGAATCTCCACCAATATGGGTGACACCATTCTCTATTACTACTGCTTTTATTTTTTTATATAGCTCAACACCCCACGGTGAATGAACAGGTTGGAGTGCATAATCGTCCATCGCGCCGTTTCCATAGATACGGAGAGTATAATCATCATACAATTCGTAATTGACATTCTTTCCGCAAGACCCAGAAGCGATAACTTTCCCCTTTGCTGCACCATTCAATGGAACATCTACATCTGATGACTGAAGTGTAGCAATTCCACCTACCTGTGCATATATCATAGGAGTTGCACAAACCAATACTGATATTATTCCCAATAATCTTTTCATTGCTGTGTTATTTTTTTTTATCACTTATTCACTACCTTCTTTCCATTTACGATATAAATTCTATCAGGCAGCATCTCTGTCACCCTATGTCCTTGCAGGTCATAAACAGCATCAGCTTTCATCGCAGACTGTCCATCGCCTACAGACCTGATGCCTGTAGTAGAGCTATACCCGTAAAGTTGATCCTTATAACATGACCAATCTTCCGAATTGCGATAATCATCAAGCATTGTTTCTGGTACACGAATAATGATGTTTTTAGGATCTTTATTGCTAAAGCCAAAAGCATCGCTGGTAGAAGGTTCATAATGGTCATAATAGTAAACCCTTCCATCAAGGAGCGTTATATGCGTTTCGGCAGCAATCTCTATTTCAATTTTTCTATTTGTGTAGTCATTAAAGAAGGCTCCATCATCAATAACAGTAACACCCTTACCTATCTTTACGTATTCCAAATTGTCACACGAACCGAATGCCCACTCGCCTATTGATGTAACACCATCCGGAATGATTACCTCTGTAAGTGAACATCCTGAGAATGCAAATTCTCCAATGCTTGTAACACTATTAGGAATGTCTATATGTGCAAGTGAACTACATTCACAGAAAACATCTTTATCTATAGTTTCTAGACCATCCGGGATATTTACTTCAGCAAGTGAACTACAATGCGAAAAAGCACAAGCCCCTATGCTAGTCACGCTGTTAGGAATGTTTATCTTTTTTAGTGCCGTACAATGACTAAAGGCTTCACGACCAATACTCGTGACTGTATTGGATATGTTTACTTCAGTAAGTGAAGTAAAAGCAAAGAAGGAATCAGCACCGATTCGAGTGACACCATCCTCAATAACCACTGATTTTATTTTCGAATCCCATGATGACCATGGTGTATCGGAATACATTCTATTGGGAGTATAGATATAATTATAATTGTACATTGCTCCCTTTCCGAAAATACGGAGGGTATAGTCATCATACAATTCGTAATTAACATTCTTTCCACAAGAGCCGGAATACAAGACTCTTCCCCTTACTGCACCATTCGATCTCATCTCAACATCTGATGATTCGTGTGCAGCAATTCCATCTGCCTGTGCATAAATCATAGGAGTTGCACAAAGCATGAACGATAATACGCCAAGTGTCTTTTTCATTATCTGAAATGTTTATTTAAAAGAGTTTGTAAATAGACTTCCCTTAATCGCCAGTTTTCTTTGTCAAGGATAGCAGCGAGTTTTCTTAGTCTTGATGTTGTCACCTCTTCCTGTAAACGGACGAAAGGTTATAATCAACAATCGTTTGCAAAAGTAGTAAATATATTTTTATTTTGCAAATTTTCACGAAAAAATATCAAATAATTCCTCAAAAAACACAGTATTGACATGTGAACTCCAAAATGCAGAGACATAACGGGGGATTTCATTGAAAACCAAGTAGAGCCTCCCCAAAAGGAACAAATCCAAACACGCAACAACCAAAGTGCTAAATAACATGATCTAATACAGGGTGTAATACTTTCAAGGGTATTACACCAATCCCCAAACACCCTATTACATCCTTCGTTCAGCCTTCGTCGTAAGTCCGTTATGCCTCCGTTGTGAAACCGTTGTAAATCCGTTCCTAAGAATGGGAGAAAAATGGGATTTGGTAGGGATTTGCAAGGGAATCACATGGGAATTGGAGAAATACCCATCCTGCGGTCATTTTGGTCATTTTGGTCATTTGGTCAAAATGATTTTGAGTTGTCAATATCTCCCACTATATATAAATATTCTATATTTATATATAGTGAGTAAATGACACAATCCGAAAATGAAAATGACCATTTTGACCTTGACCACTTTGACCACATTTGATTCTCATACTTTTTTAGTGATTTCTTTGGTCGTATTGGAATTTTTGTTTACTTTTGTGCTCAAATTTTAGAAACTCATTCATGGAGATAATAAGAGCAACAAAGACGGCAGAACAAGCAGGAGCTTATTATGTTCGCATTCAGGCTATGGCACGTAAACATCAGATTCCTCTAAACGTGGAATTTGACGAGCATGACACACCCGAAACAAAGTACATCGTAGTGATTGACAACTACTTACCAATAGCCACTTGCCGTTTGTATGCCATAAACTACGAACAAGTTATGCTTGGGCGTATTGTCGTTCTCCCAGAATATCGTCTTCAAGGACTTGGCACTCTCGTTGTAAAGGAAGCCGAGAAATGGGCTAAGGAACTTGGCTATCACACCGCCATAGTTGAAAGTCGAGATAACAAAGTTCATTTTTACGAGACTATGGGATATGTGGCAGACTATTCCCAAAAGATTATTGGAGAAACATTTACCTGCTTTAGAATGGAGAAGGAGTTATAACAGAAAAAAACATATTCTTCTCTATTCCTTTGGCGATGTTGATTTTTTTGTTTATTTTTGCACACAAAACGTAACCCTCGGTAAAATACCGATATATTTCTATTTCAAACAAATAATATGGAAAATATTATCAAAAAAAACATAGACACAGCTGTTACTTATCAATGTCCTTTAGAAATTGTATATTCTAAAGATGGAAATGAACAGAAAATCTTTTACTTGAGATCTGTCAAATACTCATATGGAGGAAAATGCATTACAGCAGATATCAAAACATCAGATATCAATAATGATAATACATATACAATAGCTCTAACATTTAGAATAGATAAAATTCTTCATGCAGATATTAAGTGGATAAATATCTTCCCACAAAATTCATGTATTCCCCAAGAAGGATTATACCTTATTGCCTGTAGAGGTGATATGCAGATTGATTATGAAGTGATACAATACAAAAAAAGTGGAGAAAATATACTAGATCGCTACTCAACAGATGTATTTGCTTATCATTATATTCCATTTTACAACGGTCATGAAAACGAAATATGGAATCCCCTAAACAAAGATGTAACGATTCTAGATGACATTCATGAAGGAATCTATACCTACGCCTATATATTAAAAGACGAAACGAAAAATGCATGTATATATCGTGATGCTTACGACACCCCTTGGGACGGAATGCAAATTTTTCCTTCTAAATATGAATACATGAACACAAAACGCGATGGCATTAAATACACGTCTCTATTTTCACATGGCAAGATTTTTGACATAGGGTTTGATAATATAGTTATATTAGCATACAATTATTGTCCTCTATTTACAATGTATGAAGATTACATGATTTATTTGGACAAAGCAAAAGAATTTAATTGGCTTCCTTAAAATAAGAACTTTACAATATAACGTCAAAAGAGGATGACGTAGCATTTCGCTACATCATCCTCTCTTGTTTTTGAAAAGCATAATCTGCTTTAGATATTTGAGTCGGTCTCGTCCTTCATATCTATAAACTGTCCTTCGCTATCGTAGAACTCGTACTGAAGCATAGCGAGTTTCTGAGATGGAATAACGCTAACGCCAAGACCGTATTTCATCTGCCATTTACGCTTGATGGAGATAAGTCCCTTGGTGATATATGCCTCAACGTATGGATGAACATAGAGAGTGAACTTATTGATTCCCACTTTGTTGACGAGAGTTGCAATCTTATTCTCAAGTACCTCGGTAAAGAGCATACTTGACTTGATAGTTCCTGTTCCCTGACAAGTAGGGCACACTTCCTCAACAGTCACATCCATAGCCGGACGAACACGCTGACGGGTAATCTGCATGAGACCGAACTTAGACAGAGGCAGGATGTTATGACGAGCCCTGTCCTTCTGCATATTCTTGCACATTCGCTCATAGAGCAACTGGCGATCCTCAGCAAGATTCATATCAATGAAGTCAACGATAATGATACCGCCCATATCACGCAGACGAAGCTGACGGGCAAGTTCATCGGCAGCACCAAGATTCACGTCAAGGGCATTTGCTTCCTGTCCATTAACGCCACGAGCACGATTACCGCTATTGACATCGACAACGTGCATAGCCTCTGTATGCTCGATGATGAGATAAGCACCATGAGCATAGTTTACGGTCTTGCCAAAGCCTGACTTCAACTGACGAGTGACATTAAAATTATCGAAGATTGGCACCTTACCAGTATATTGCTTTACAATACCAACCTTGTCGGGAGCTATGAGGGAGACATATTCACGCACCTCATTATAAACATCCTCATCGTTGACGTA
>CADCIQ010000011.1 GCA_902801425.1 uncultured Bacteroidales bacterium
AGCGCTCCTTTAATCACGCATCTATAGAATAACAGCCCTTACGGACTGCCCTATTAGGTGTCGGGCTTTCAGCCCTCGCAGTCTTGAATTCGTCGAACTGACGTTAAAATATACTTATTTCTAAATTCTACTATCCTTCCACTATGGATTTCTATATATCCAATAAACGAAAAAGATATATTATATGATATAATATGATAGAATAGATGTTTTTGTGTACGCAAAGGCTTAAAATCCATATAAATGAGGATTGTGAGGTTGAGGAAAAAGATGTAACTTTGCACACGAAAATTGAAAAGTAAAAGTGAAAAGCGGCAAATTACGATGATTCGTATAAAGTGGAATTGTGAAGCTGATGAACTTGCGAATAATTATACTTTTACTTTATAAGTAAGCATTATGGATAGTATATTTCTGAATACATTACTCGGCAAGGAGTGCCAGCGTCCACCTATATGGCTAATGCGTCAGGCAGGGCGAATATTACCAAGCTACCAGCGACTGAGAGAGAAGTATTCTTTCTCGGAACTTATGTCAACGCCTGAACTGGCAGCAAAGGTGACTCTTCTGCCTGTGAGGGACTTAGGCGTGGATGCCGCAATCCTGTTCAGCGACATTCTCACTATACCGATGGCAATGGGTATGGAGATGGAATGGACTGAGCGTGGGCCTCGGTTTCCACATCCGCTTACCTCATATAAGCACCCGTTGAAGCATCTGAATGTGCAGCCTGAAAAACTTGATTTTGTTTATAAAGCCATTGATGAGGTAGTGAAGCAGAGTGAGGTTCCGCTCATAGGTTTCTGTGGTGCACCTCTCACTACGCTTTGTTATATGCTTCAGGGCATAAGTACGAAATTGGCATTCCCGGAGGCAAAGAAATTCTTCTTTGAGCGTAGAGATGAGGCAAAGCATCTGATAGATGAAGTCACAGACCTGTCTATCGACTATGCCGCAAAGCAGATAGAACACGGTATAGATGCGTTTCAGTTATTCGAGAGTCACGCAGGATTGTTGCCTACGGAAATGTATGTAGAAATGTTCTTGCCAGCCGTATGTCGCATAACGGAGGCTGTGCGCTCAAAAGGCATTCCTCTGATTTTCTTCCCAAAGGGACTGGGTAGTGGTCTGAGACACATCACTCCTGATGTCTGTGACTTTGTTAGCATTGACTGGCAGACGTCACTCACGGAGGCACGGGAAATGGTGCATCCAGAGGTAGGACTACAAGGCAACATAGACCCACATCTGCTATTTGCTCCTCAGAAAGAGATAGCTCGCATTCTGGAAGCCTACAAACAATTCTTCAGAAAGAATCCTCGCTGGATAGTGAATTTAGGACATGGCGTGCTTGCCGATAGCCCTTTGGAGAATGTGCAGTTCTTAATCGATTGGATTAAAAACACAAAATGGAAATGATACAATATAAATCAATAAATCATCAGGATACATCGCTGGCTGAACGTGAGGAATACTTTAAGCATTTAGAGCATAAGGAAGACGATTCAGCTGTACTCTTGCAAACGTGCAACCGCGTAGAACTATACTATGGCAACGGTGATGTTCCCGACGAGGTGGCACGACATCTGTTCAGAGTGGCTTGCGGTCTGGAGTCTGCTATAATAGGCGAGCAGGCTGTGCAAGGACAGATTAAGGAGGCTTATATGACAGCAAAGCGCACCAAGAAGTTGTCGGCTGGTATGCACAAGCTGTTTGAGAGTGCATTACAGATTGGCAAGCGCGTGCGTAGCGAGACACAGATAAGTCATGGAGCGGTGAGCCACTCGCTTGCAGCCATCGAAATAATTGAACAGGAAAAGATAGACCTTCGCAATGCCCGTATTACCATCATTGGCGTGAACAAGTTGACAGAGGAGATTATCAAGTTCCTGCTCAACAAGAAAGCGGAACTCGTATTTCTCGCCAACCGCACAGAGGAAAAGGCAAGACGTATGGCTGAGCCTTACGGCATTGACATCTTCCGACTGAAGGATAAGCAGAAGTTCCTGAAGGACATTGACATCCTTATTAGTGCTACATCTGCTCCTGATGCCATAATACATCCATCCGACCTGACTCCTGGACGTCCACTTCTTGCCATTGACCTTGCCTTCCCACGCGACATTGACCCGGAAGTGGCAAATATGCAGGGCGTGACGCTATATAATCTGCATGATGTAGAGCAGAAGGTGAAGGCTAATATATCTGTTCGTGAGGATGAGGTGAAAAAGGCTGAGCAGATGATTGAAGAGGCTATAACGGAACTGCACGAGACTCTGGAGCGTCGCAAGCAATACAAGAAAGCTATCCGCATAACGGCTCGTAGCAGTCGATTGTCGCAGATTCAGGTAAACGAGGTTCTAAAGCGTTTCCCTGACCTTTCATATCAGTTGGTTACACGCCGCTCGTATGGAGATAAACACATGAAAATCTCTCTATTGAATGGCGAGGCACCTGACGATATGTTCACTCGCGAACTTGACATGGCTTTACTTTCTGGCAAGGCCGACATAGCCATACACTCGGCTAAGGATTTACCGGAGAAACTGCATCCTGACTTGGAGGTAATAGCACTCTACGAAGCCTTCGACAAGACCGATTCTTTGGTTAGCCGTGACCATATATCCCTTGCAGACCTTCCAGAAGGCAGCACCATAGGCACCAGTTCACCACTACGCAAGAAGGAACTGGAGAGCATTCGACCTGACTTAAAGGTAGTGGGCATACGCGGCTGCATAGAAGAGCGCGTTGAACAGGTTCGTGACGGCAAGATAGATGCCGTGATTGTTGCTACGTGCGCTCTGAAGCGTCTGGGTATGGAAGATGAGATAACCGAAGTTCTCAACTTCGAAACACACCCAATGCAAGGGCGACTGGCGATAACCGCACTAAAGGGGCGCAATGACCTAAAAGCCGTTTTCGCAGAAGGAAGCATTATTTAAATGAAAAAATTATAGAAGTAAAAATAAAAAGTAAAAAGTATAAATTAAAAAGTATGATTACCATGTGCAGTGAAGAGTTATAAGCGACAATACTAATCATACTTTTTATTTTTTAATTTCTAATTTTTACTTAAACCAGATTTTTCACTTTTCATTTTTCATTTAAACTATGCCAACACTCTACACGGGCTTGACTTCGCCTGATGCCAACTACATCCACACACCGTTGATTGAAATTGTGCCTGTGGATGATGACACGCAACTTCGCCGTGCCATTGCCGATATTGACAGCTATGACTATGTGCTGTTTACTTCGCGATATGCTGCGAAATATGTAGGGGCATTGTCAGTAAGGCATACGCGGATAGTTTCCATAGGGCGCACCACAACTAAAGCTTTGCATCAGATAGGTGTTGAGGAGGTTTATGAAGTGGAAGAAGACAACTCGTATGGTGTCGTCTCATGGTTCAGTAGCCAGCCTCATGGACGTGTACTCATACCACGCTCCAACCTTGCATTGCCAATAATTCCCGAAGGACTCAGGCAACTGGGCTTTGAGGTTGATTGCATCACGGCATACAATAACCGTATGCCAGAGCATCCAAAGAAGGTGAATCTGGATGAAATAGACCGTATAGTGTTCACCTCACCTTCAACCATAGACAATTTCATCCGTCTTTATGGAGCATTACCAGAAAAGAAGGAACTGGTTACGCGAGGTCCTAT
This sequence comes from uncultured Bacteroidales bacterium, assembly GCA_902801425.1. Lineage (GTDB taxonomy): Bacteria > Bacteroidota > Bacteroidia > Bacteroidales > Bacteroidaceae > Prevotella. Next base: position 3,669 of record CADCIQ010000011.1, read on the forward strand.
TACCGAACAATATTTACAAACAATATTAAAACAAAGATAATTATGAAAAGATTCAGAACATACCGTACATCGCAGGAAGTACGCGATAAGTATGCTGACGTATCAGTTGATGTAAAAGATTTTATATACCCTTACTTTGTTGTAGAAGGCAAGGGCGTTCGTGATGAGATAAGCACAATGCCAGGCATCTACCGTTTCTCTATCGACACACTGGTAGAAGATGTAAAAGAGATTTATGCCCTTGGTATAGACAAGGTGCTGCTTTTCGGTGTTATCGACGATAATCTGAAAGACGAGCGCGGTTCACTTGCATACGCAGAGGATGCACTTGTATGTCGTGCTGTAAAGGCTATCAAGGCTGCTCAGCCAGAGGTATGCGTAATAACAGACGTTTGCCTTTGCGAATATACAAGTCACGGTCATTGCGGACTTCTCCACAACCACGATGTAGAGAACGACTCAACATTGCCTCTGCTTGCAGAAATGGCATACGTTCATGCAAAGGCAGGTGCTGATTTCGTGGCACCTTCTGCAATGATGGACGGTCAGATTGAGGCTCTGCATAATCGCTTGGTAGAGGCAGGCTTGCGCGACAAGTGTAAGATTCTGGCATATTCTGCCAAGTATGCTTCTGCTTTCTATGGACCTTTCCGTGATGCTGCTGATTCTGCCCCTTCATTCGGTGATCGTAAGACATACCAGATGGACTATCGCACACACGATCAGGGACTTGAAGAGATTGCTGCTGATATTGAAGAGGGAGCAGACTGGACAATGGTAAAGCCTGCTATGCCATATCTCGATATGATAGCGCGTGGCGTTGAGCGATTCCCACAGGTGCCTATGGTGGCATATCAGGTAAGTGGTGAATACTCTATGCTGAAGGCTGCTGCAAAGCTCGGCTATCTGGATGAGCAGCGTGTGGTGTTCGAGAGCCTTATCGCTATAAAGCGTGCTGGCGCTCAGTATATTATTTCATATTACGCTAAGGAATACATGCAGAAATGGGCATAAATGAACGTATCAAGTCTGCTGCTGCTTTCGAGCAGGCACAGAAGGTCATTCCTGGAGGAGTGAACAGTCCTGTAAGGGCTTTGAAGAGCGTAGGCACAACACCTCTCTTTGTGCGCGAGGCAAAGGGTGCATACTTTACGGATATTGATGATAACCGCATCATTGACTTCTGTATGTCGTGGGGCGTGTTTATTCTTGGTCATAACAACGCAAAGGTTAGTCAAGCTGCCGTTGACGCTGTGAATCGTGGCAGTAGCTACGGCATTCCTACCCTTGCCGAGACAACTTTGGCAGAAAAAGTGCGTGAGGCAATTCCGTCAATGGAGCGGCTGCGCTTTGTTAATAGTGGTACGGAGGCTACTATGTCGGCTATCCGTGTGGCTCGTGGCTATACAGGTCGTGATATTCTTGTTAAGTTTGAGGGCAACTATCACGGACATGCTGATCACCTCCTTGTATCTGCAGGTTCTGGTGTTGCAAATATATCCAATGCCTCATCAGCAGGTGTGCCAAGGGATTTCGTTAAGCATACCGCCGTATTACCTTATAACGATGTAGAGGCTCTGCGCAGTTACTTTGCAGAGAATGGCGACAAGGTGGCAGCTCTTATCCTTGAGCCTGTTGCTTGCAATATGGGTGTTGTTGTGCCTACTGAGGAGTTCTTGAAAACTGCCCGTGAGGTTACGGAGAAATGTGGTGCAATACTTATCTTTGACGAGGTAATAACAGGCTTCCGCTTGTCTCGTGGTGGTGCTCAGCAGCGTTTCGGCATTACTCCAGATATGACCACCGTGGGCAAGATTGTAGGTGGTGGTTTCCCAGCCGCTGCATTCGGAGGTCGTGCGGATATTATGAAGGTTCTTGCTCCGGAAGGTCCTGTATATCAGGCTGGTACTCTCAGCGGAAACCCTGTGGCTATGGCAGCAGGTATAGAGACACTTACCCAGCTATCCCGTCCTGGATTCTACGAGGAACTTGAGGCAAAGAGCGATGCATTCATTGCAAAGTTAGAGAAGATAATTGAAGGCAAGGGAATACAGCTAAACCGGTGCGGCTCAATGTTCACTATGTTCTTCAACGATAAGCCTGTACGCAATTTCCAAGACACTAAGCGTAGCGATCAGGAACGCTTTGCACGTTATTTCCGTAATATGCTTAGCCGTGGCATCTATGTAAGTCCTTCGCAGTTCGAGGGTAACTTCATTTCAGAGACACATACCCCCGAGATTCTCGACTACGTACTTGAAAGCATAGCTGAAAGTATAGATTAATTAAGTGAAGAGTTAAGAGTGAATAGTGAAGAATTTAAGTTTGTATTGCATATCATAATCGGTAATCACCTTTTCGCAATAAAAGGTAATCCAAATTCTTCACTCTTCACTTTTCACTCTTCGTTTTTGAATAAATTAAAACCTAATGCAACTATGAAAAAGATTATTATTTCCTGTTTCTTATTAGTCGTTTGTCTTCTTACGGCATCAGCACAGAGTGTGTATGATTTCAAGGTAAAGAATGACGAGGGTAATGATGTGTCGCTTGCTGACTATAAGGGAAAGCTGTTACTGATAGTGAACACGGCTACCCGATGTGGTTTCACGCCACAGTATAAGGAGCTTGAGGCTATGTATGAGAAGTTTTGCGTTGAGGGCCTGGAAATTCTCGATTTCCCTTGTAACCAGTTCGGACAACAGGCTCCCGGTTCTATTGAGGAGATACATCAGTTCTGCACAGCCAACTTCAACATTCAGTTTCCTCAGTTTGATAAGATTGAGGTGAATGGAGAGGGCACTCATCCGCTCTATGCTTGGCTGAAGAACGGAGAGGACATAAAGTGGAACTTTACCAAGTTCCTTGTTTCGCGTGACGGTAAGGTGTTGCGTCGTTATGAGCCGAGGGATAAGGTTTGCGACATAGAGGCTGACATACAGCAGGAGCTGAAACGATAGAATTTTAACGTGAGTTCGATGAATTGTTTGTTGGGCTTTGGCTTTCCCTTCGGCCGCCGACCTCTTCGACGTTAAGCCCGCCGTACCGACAAATAATTCATCGAGATTTGTCGCAGACCCACTTTATTTCATCGAATTTACGTTTACTCACGACATTAACATAATTTTTTTCAAAAGTTTTTTGAGAGGGGGTTACACCCATACCCGATTTTGGGGCTTAACGCTCTGACAATCAGCGAGTAATAAGTGGTGTAACCCCCTCGAAAAAGGTGTCACCCATTTTATAGGGGGTTACACCCATTATAAAATACTGATAATCAATATATAAAGCCCGATTTTTTGCCTTTGGTGTAACCCCCTTCGCAAAAACTTTTTATTTTTTATCTCGACCGTTACACCAAAGCATTTTCTGATAGTTTTGCCCTACAAGCATCCCTGCCTTCGCTCTAAGTCCGTTATACCTCCGTTATAAGTCCGTTTTAAGTCCGTTCCTAAGAATAGGCGAAAAATGGGACTTACAAGGGACTTGCATAGGAGTTGCTTGGGACTTGTATAAAGCACCCAACCTGCGGTCATTTTGGTCATGGTCATTTTGGTCAAAATGATTTTGAGTTGTCGATATCCTCCACTATATATAAATATTAAATATTTATATATAGTGAGTAAATGACACAATCCGAAAATGAAAATGACCATTTTGACCCCTTTTTTATAGTTGTGTGGATTAGTCCGTGAAACACGGACTAATCTATTCTGCTGGGCACAAAAGAATAAATTACCTTGCTCCCTTCCGACGATTACATTCTCTACAAAGCATTTGACAATTTTCTTCTATTGTACGACCATGCTCACGCCACGGTGTAATATGATCGCCTTTCATAAACTTTTATTGATACAGCATATCCTGATGATTATGCCTAAACATACATTCTCTATATTGGAATGCATCGGGTTCATCTACAAATTTTGCATCAACACCTCGCTCAGCTAAAGCCTTTTTTATTTCATCCAATGTTACATGGAAATATTCTTTGCGATTGTTGATAAAGTTCACTTTTTTATTATCAAAAATCCTATGTAACTCAGCTTCTAAGGCTGGAGCATCTTCGCTATATATGAATGTATGAACATCAAACGGGAAAGGAACACTGGCATTGCTTAACTCGAAAACTCGCTCCATAGGATCAAGCCTTCGTGTCATGCCTATCTTATAAACATCCTTTCCAAAAGAACCTATGTTAGAAATAACATAGACATAGCCAATTTTTGTTTGCTGTGCCATACTCATAGCCCTTTCCCTCATTTCCTGTGCTTCGACAAGTGCCTTCTCCAAACCTTGTATCTGCTCTTGTAATTTTAGAATCTTTTCCTGAGTCTGTGTTTCTGCCATTTCTCTCTTTTTCCTTTCAAGAGCTTCTTGGGCTTTTTCTTCGTCTTTTAAGGCTTTTTTGATAGCTTGTTCGTATTCACGCTGAGCTTCACGTTCTTCTCTCGCTTTCTCTCTTTCAATCTCTTGTTTCTGTATAGAAATATATTTAGCTTCCATAACATTATATAAAGACTGAAAATAATACTTACTTATAGAATACCCATGATCTCGTAACAAAGATTCTACAACCTTAATCATAGAACCAATGTTTAATTTCACAGATTCCCAGTCAGAAGATTTCATATCCTTAGTTATCTTATCCTTATTAAGCTGAATAAACTCGTTACAGAACGACTTCAAACTCCATAATATCCATCCTCCTTGGGTAATACATCCATTCATAACAATTGCCTTATCATTCCTTGTGATATCATGTAATGTTGTTAAACTAATTTCATCTATATTTTCTCTCATTTCTTTTAACTTACTATCCTCACATGAAGTAAATCTTTGGTAAATCTCATGCATCATTTCAAAGCGCATCTTATCCTTATGACTTTTTAAATAGTCATCAATATCTCTTTTTATTTCATTGAGCTCATTAGTATAGATAGAAATCTCTTCTTTAATTACTTTCATTTCATTAGTATAGGATAAATCTCTATTCTTAACTGATTCTTCATGTAGAAGAATCAACTCATTTTTTGCTTCTTTAATTTTTTCATCTATTGCTTGTAATTCCTTCTCTTTCAAAGAATTTCCTTTTTTGAGACTATAATATTTGGACAACTCTTGAAAATCCTCATCGTCAATAGAAATCAAATATTTATCAGATAACTGAAACTTATGCAAATTTGCCAATGTACAAAGTATAGATGAAGGAACACCTCTTACTTTATGCGTTGAAATATTTAATTTATCAGTAAGTTTTTCATATGCATCTTCAAGTTTTTTTAGTTCCTTTTTCTCCTTTTCTTTGTCTCGTTTCAAATTATATAGTTCGTCCTTATGAGTTGTCACACGCTTTTCCAACTTATCAATTTGATTCGTTAGTTCATTTTTCCGTGATTCTTCAGTAGACACCTGCTGCTGCAACATATCAACTTTCTGTTGTAATGTCGCATTCATTTCGTCTTGAACCTTTATAGAATTTTCTATTTTATGCAATTCTTTTTCATATACTTTCTTTTGCTCACTTAAAGATTCGTTTTCTCTCTTTAATTCATAAAAAGAGGATAACTCATTGAAATCATTTTCATCAAGAGCAACTAAATATTTATAATTAAAATTTATCAACATACCATCTGACGTAGAGTGCAGACTTCTTATTTTCGTTGTAGAAGCCTGCAATAAAGACAAGAGATTATCATATGCAATTTGCTTGTCATCAATATCCTTCTTGATTCTCTCTTTTTGAATATCTAAATCTTTGATTTCTTTTTCTCTTTCGCAGATTTGATTATTCAAAATTTGAACTTGAGATTGAAGATCTTCTTTCTTCTTTTCTTCAGAGGCCACTTCTTCCTCCAAAGAAATAAGTTGTTGCTGTAGTGTGAAAGCTTTATGCTTTAAATCTCTAGATTTAAAAAGGTTAAACCATGCCATAACGATATTTTTTATAATTATGCCACAAAAATACAAAAATAAAATTAATTTATTGCTTTTTTGCTATGTTTTCTCTAAAATAACATGTTTTTTCTTCAAAACAACACTTTTATCATGACATATACAATTATTTAAGCCATAAAAATTCCCAATCAAAAGCAATATTACGTGGATTCGACAAATTAAAGGCTGCGAGAGCTAAACCTTTCAAAGCAAAGTGCAAGCGTTTTTAATTTTCATCGAACTATTGTTATTTTATTGCTCATAGATTATAGTTTTTACCTCTTTTTCCTGTAATCTTTTCTGTTTTGACGAAAAATTACATAAATTTGATGGAAAAATACATATAAATGTGTGAGAAATACACTAATTTTGCACCCGAAAGATTGAAACGCGCACCGGCTTATGGCCGACGTCCACTATCTTTCGTGTGCGAGGATGCTTCGCACGTTGTCACCCGAAAGATAAAGAGTTTAGCGTTTTATGCTCTACATTAATCGCTAATCATTAATCACTAAACAAATAACATACATCATATTATAACTAAAAAAAACTATTTATGAAGAAAAATGCATTAATTGTATGCGCTTTTTTGGCTGGTATGTTCTCTTCATGTTCAAATGAGGATGTACAGGAGCAGAGTGTTGCTAACAATCAGGAGGTTGTTGCAGCAAAGTGTTTCACGGTTGTTGATGAGAATGAGGTTTCTGAAGAACAGTTCTTCAATGATGCCGTAATGGGTATCACTGGTAAGGCTGATGCTTCTCAGCTTTCAGAACTCAACGCTTCTTTCAAGGAGTCATTCTCTAAGCTTGAAGACGAGAGTACTACCCGTGGTCTTGTGCCTGCAATCTACAAGACAGTTCATGTGACCTATCAGACTCTCGATGAGGCTAACAAGCCTGTTACTGCTTCTGCGCTCATCGTCTATCCTCTTTTCAAGAAGATCAAGAATGTGATGCTTATCAACCACGGCACTCAGATTGGTGCAATGATGATACCTTCAAACTATACCTCTGTTGAGGCTGTTATGGCGGCTACAGGCTCTCTCTGTATCCTTCCTGACTATATCGGACTTGGCTCTTCTTCTTCTCATCCTGACCTCTATCTCAATTCAGAGGTACACGGTCGTACAAGTGTGGATGCTCTTCTCACTCTTCTTGACTATGCTCAGCAGAAGAAACTCTCTCTTGACAGCAATTACAAGACATATATCCTTGGCTATTCACAGGGTGGTGCTGTTTCTCTCGCTTCTCTGAGAAGAGTTCAGCAGTTGGATGCCTATACCCAGAGCCGCTTGCACTTGCAGAAGGTATATTGCGGTGATGGTCCTTATGACCTCCGTCTTACTTTTGAGACATATCTTCAGGATCTTGAGAACGGTAAGGACATGGCTCTCGGAACTGTTATTCCTACTGTTATCAACAGTATGTTCAACAGCTATCCTGCAGAGATGGCAGGTATCAATTATGAGGATTACTTCACAGCATGGGCTTTGAAGACTGGTGTGCCACAGGCTATCCGTCAGAATAAGGAGAATATCGCAGATATGATTATCAAGTGGAACGGTGCTCCTCTCAACAAGATTCTTAACTTCGACTATCTCAACGCTCATCCAGAGCATCTTGACCGTCTGCTTATGGTTATGGATCGTCAGAATCTCTGCAAGGGCTGGATGCCTAAATATCGTTTGAAGCTCATCCACTCTAATCCTGACGGCGTTGTGCCATTTGCTAACTTTGAGGAGGCTTACGCAAACCTCAAGAACAACTATGTGGAAGAGCCTACAATCATCACTCCTAAGACAAGCAACGCACTTCTACAGCATATCAATGGTATGCTCGTGATGATAGAGGAGGTGTTTAAGGAGATATAAGCCTAAACCAACAAACAGCCCCTCACCTGCCCGTAGGGCAGGTGAGGGGCTACTGGTGAGGGGCTGCTGGGTTTAAGGGGTTGTTTACTCAAAACTAATATAAGGCTTCAGCCTTTCAATCTCTTCATCAGTAAAAGAAGGCAGGCGGCGAAGGTCGTCTGCTTTTTTTATTGGGCCACGTAATCGGCGGAAGTTCATAATCTCTTTTGCCTGAACATATCTGATATAAGGGTGGCGAGAGAGAGCGTTGAGGTCAAGATGATTGATTCTAATCTTGGTGATGGGTGGTAGGTGTTGCGTGTTGGTGGATTCCCCTACGCTCATATACTTTAGAGAAGACTCTGGGAAGCCCTGTATCTCCAATAGCTGATGCACGTTGGCAATGCCACCTAAACGCTGTCTGAAAGATACTATGCGCTTGGCATAGTATGAGCCTATGCCAGGTATTCGCTTTAGTTCGCTTGTATCTGCCAAGTTAATGTCAATGTGCTCTCCTTCCTTTATCTTGACAGGGTAGGCGATAAGCGCAGAATCTTTCTTTATCGGCTTTTCATCGTCTGATTTCTTATACACATCAGCCGCCATAACCTCCTTCTCAATCTTGATATAAGGCTCTAAACGCTTGTATTGCTTGAGAGTGAGACCATACAGGCGAGCGAGGTCAGTAGGCTTGCGGTATCTGCCACCTGCTGCACGATATTTGTATATGTTGCGCACCTGCCACGGCTGCAAGCCGAGGCGCAACAGTTGTGTACTGTCGGCTGTGTTAGGGTCAAAGTAGAATAGTTCGTATTCTTTTTCCGGAACTTTATAGTATTGAGGTTTCTTTCGTGAGTTCTTGTTTTGCTTCTCTGCATATTCCGTCTTGTTTGGCACATTCCTATCTTCCTCTGAACATTTCACCAGAGGAAATACCACCAAGCCAATGATGATAACGATAAGCAATATGATGATTGCGTCTTTGTCGGATTTATGGAGAGGTTTCATCTTATAATTACTAATTACAAATTACGAATTAGCTGGTTACTATAAGCAATCACGAATTTCCTATTAGCGAATTATGGTAACTTGGTAATTCGTAATTAGTCATTCGTAATTCGAAACTTGAGTTATATCACTCCAAACTGATTCAGGAAAATAATCACGATTCCTACAGGGCAGATAATTCGTATTGTCCAGATGAACAGGCTGAAGAGATTAGTGCAGACGGTGCCATAATTCGTGAATTCATCGCGGATAACATTCACTGGAACTACCCAACCTACAATCATAGCTGTGAGGAAACCGCCGATTGGTAGCATGATCTGACCCGTGAGGAAGTCAAAGCAGTCAAAGAGACTCTTTCCTGCTACGGCTATCTCTGGCATAGCACCGAGTGACCATGAGCAGAGAACACCGAAGATGCTGCATAAGACGGTGATTGCTATTGAACTTTTCTTACGTGTAATGTGCACCTCTTCTGAAAGAAATGCCGTGCCTATCTCGTGCATGGATATAGTAGAAGTGAGGGCTGCAAGGGCAAGGAGTGCATAGAAGAGTATTCCGATGATGTAACCCACTATCGGCATACTTCCGAATGCCTGTTGGAACACGTTTGGCAAGGTGATGAAAATGAGCGAAGGGCCACTATCAGGATTGACACCTACTGAGAATGCAGCAGGGAATATCATCAAGCCAGAAAGTACTGCTATGAATATATCAATAAACGCTATCTGTGCAGCAGAGGTTACAAGATTTGTCTGACGTGTGAAATAGCTTGCGTATGTGCAGAGACAAGCAGTTCCGAGACTAAGGGAGAAGAATGCCTGTCCCATAGCATCAAGTACCACCCTGCTTGTCACCTTCGAGAAATCAGGCTTCAGAAGGAACTCTACGCCCTTCATTGCTCCTGGTAGCGTACAGCTTGCAATAACGAGAATGATAAGTAGGATGAAGAGCAAAGGCATGAGTATATTTGCAGCTTTCTCTATTCCTCCCTTCACTCCGCGTACCACCACAAGATGCGTGAGTACTATGAACACAACCGACATAATTGCCGGTTTTATCGGGTCTGAGCATAGGTTTGTAAAGAACTCGCTGACATACTGCGCATCGCCAAGCACTTGTCCTGCTATGCTTGCAAAGAGGTAATACACGCACCAGCCTGCCACTACTGAATAGAAGCCGAGAATCATAGAGGAGCACAATACGCCCATTGCCCCTACAAAACCCCACCACTTCTTTCCTGTGATGTGCGAGTAGGCACGAAGGGCATTAGAAGCGCCATGACGACCAACGATGAACTCTGCTATCATGCCCGGTATGCCGAGCATCAGGGTGCATACGAGATACAGGATTATGAAGGCAGAACCACCATCCTGTCCCGCCATAGTGGGGAATCGCCATATATTACCCAATCCCACGGCAGATCCCGCTGTTGCGAGGATAATTCCTATCTTACTACCGAAGCTGACTCTGTTTTGCATAAGCTGAAAGGTGTTATAGGAAAGACCTGCTTACGCAGGAAATATCTTTTAGGAAAGTAAATTGTCAGTAAATTATAACCAGTAAATTATAAGCGACATTCGTCGCAGGAAATTTTAATTTACTGATTTAATTTATTTATAATTTACTTTCTAAAAAAATATCAGCACCGTCAGGCGCTTTTCTTCGATCCTTTGTTTGTTAAATTAACGATTTGTTTGCAAAAGTAAGTATTTTTTCTTAATTTTGTACCGAATTTCGGTAAAAGATTATGTTCATAGCAAAAAAAATAAAGAATTATCCATTGTCATCACTATTGGTGGTGGCTATCTGGGTGGTGTGTTTGATTCCTGTTCCTGAGACTCCGCTCAACGATGTATGTTTTATTGATAAGTGGACGCATTTCGTTATGTATGGGTCGCTTACAACGGTAATTTGGTTTGAGTACTTGTGGAAGAAGAGGCCCCTCACCCGTCACTGCGTGACACCCTCTCCCCAAGGGGCGAGGGGGGAAGTATGTAATGGACCTTTAACGAAAAACAATGAGCAAGAAATGGTAACTTCTTCCTCGCCCCTTGGGGAGAGGATGCCCAAAGGGCAGGTGAGGGGCCACTTACTTCTCGGCGGTGTCCTCTGTCCTATCATTATGGGCGGTCTCATCGAGCTTGCACAGGCTTATCTCACTACCTGCCGCTCTGGTGACTTCTTTGATTTTGTATGCAACTCCATGGGAGTACTTTTAGGCTGCTTGGTAGGTCTTATCTTGAAAGCCATACTTCGGGGTTAAGTTTGTCACGCTCCCTACGTAACTGGAACTGAAGAATATTATCTCGTCCAACCGTGCCAAGTGTCTGGCGGGTTGATACCTTCTGTCCCTTTGATACGCTTACACTCTTCAGATTACAATAAACAGAAATATATGCACCGTGGCGCACAAGTACGCCCATGGTGCCTCCTGCATCAAATACTGCTGAAACCTCACCGTCATAGATTGCACGTGCGGCACAACCCTGTGAGCCGAGTATGTTGATACCCTTATTGTCAAGTACTACGCCAGGAAGTCCCTCTACGCCGTGTTGTCCGAAATGACTTACAATCCTACCACCTGCAACTGGTGAAGGCAGACGACCCTTGTTTGCCTCAAAGCCACCGCTTACAAGTCGGTCAGCACTACTCAGGCGTACAGCCTCTTCTGACTCTTTCTTAGCCTTTGCAACCTCCATGTTGGCACGTTCCTTATCTACAACAGCCTTACGTTCTGCGGCAATACGTGCAGCCTCTGCCTCGCGAGCACGTTGCTCAGCCACTTCCCTTGCCCTTGCATTGCGAGCTGCCACGGCATCAGCCTTTGCCTTTTGTTCAGCAGCCTTTGCCTCTTCAATCCTACGTTGGTTTTCACGTTCCGCAGCCTCTGCCTCTGCCTTCTTACGAGCAAGAGCCTCCGCCTTACGCTTGGCTGCCTCTTCCTCCTCCGCTTTCTTCTTAGCCTCGGCAATGGCACGCTGACGAGCACGCTCCACTTCCTCTGCAACCAACTGGTCAATCTTAGCGTTGAGGGCAGCGTCTTTCTTTTTCTGCTCGTCAATAATGTTCTGTATGGTCTTCTGCTGTTTCTGAAGTGAGGTAACAACCTTCTGTTGTTCTTCCTTCTGACCTTCAAGTGCAGCATGTTCTTTCTTACCCTTCCAAAGAAGGTTAGACTTCACGCCACGTGCAGCCTTCAACTGCTCATTCTTCTCATTCACACGTTGTTGCTGTTCCTGAACAGCCTTACCCTGAGTACGCTGATATGCAGCATACTCACGCATGAAGCGCATACGGCGGTATATCTGGCTAAAGTCGTTGCCTGAGAACACGAACATCATCTGACTCTGTATGCTGCGACGCTTTGCCATATAGCGCATTGACTTGACATACTGCGCCTTACGAGCCTCCAGCTGTGCATTGAGCGTGTTGAGCTGTGAGTTGAGTATGCCGATGTCACCGTCAAGCAGATGTATGTCGTGATTGATTGAGTCAATGCTATGGCGACGGCGATCCATCTCTCCATTGATCACCATAAGGTCTTTGAGCTTCTTCTCTACCTGCGCCTTGTTAGCACGCAGAGCCTTCTCCTGCTTTGCGATGTTCTTCTTGATCTCATCACGCTGTTTCTTCAGGCTATTGATGCTATTGCTCTCGCTATTCTTCTTTGAGGATGCCTTCTTGCCAGTTGTAACCTTACCTGTATTTGCCTTTCCCGATGATTTCTTTTTGGTAGTCACCGCTGTCTTCTGCGCTGATTTCTTCTGCTTAGACTGAGAGTAAACCGAAGGGGTGAAGAGGAGGAGGGCAAAGAATAGGAGAATGACCATCAACAGCGGCCTCTCCCCCCGCCCTCCCCCGTAGGGAGGGAGCCGGAATGCCCATGAGAGAATATTGAATGTTTTATTCATTATTACAATAAAAGCCTTTTCCTTGTTAGAAGATAAAAGGCGAAGCAATTATTCTTGTGTTATTATATTAGTTACTTAATTATGATTAGCCTTTCGCGCTCCGGCTTCCTCCCTACGGGGGAGGGCGGGGGGAGAGGCCACCGTAGGGTGGGTCAGAACTGCATTATCTTCTTTAGTGCCTCTTCCGCGCTCACCTTTGTATATTTGTCAGACACGGTAGAGTGAGCTTCCCACTTAGAGTCGGTGGTGAGTTTCTTCATCCTGACGTTCACCTTCATCGTAGAGTTAGACTTAACAGCCTTGCTCGCAAAAGAGATAGTCTGGTTGGCAGGGAATATCTTTGAGCCTAAGGTAGAGAAGGTGTCATACTTCCAGGAGGCATTTGAGGCGTTGGCAGTTCCTATGCCGTAGGTCACGTTAGCAGCGTCTATGCGGCCTGTGGCAGATGTGGTGTCCCATTCAAAATTGAGACCGCCCGATTTCACCGTCACCTTACGTTTCGCACCTGATGATATTTCCGCATCAAAATTATCCAGTTGCTTGTCCGTCAGCTTGTCTGTACCTGGAAGGAAAAGCTCATTCCAGAAAAGAGCCTGGAGAGAGTAGAAGTTTAGTCCGTTGTTCTTCAGGAAAGAGAGGTCGTTATATGTAGCCTTCACATACTGCTTGTGCATACGGTCAATCACGAGCACATAGTCAGGCGTAAACTCCAGTCGTCCTACCTCCATAATGCCGAAAGGTGCGAGCACAATGCGAATCACCTCATCCTTACGCATGTAGAGCTTTCCGTCAACGGATATGTTTTTGCCCATTCCATCGATGGTGAAGTCAATCTTAGATACGAGGTTCTTGGAGTCTGTGGCGTTGCTATACACCTTGCGCACATAGTCCAGTTTCTTTAGTGTTGATGTATCCACGCTTTTAGTCGCAGAGCCTGACGCGTCAAGGTTCTTCTTCGATCCGCAGGCAACCATAATCATGGCTACGGCAAGTAGTGCGATGTATCTTGCTATCTTCATTTTTTTCTATTTCCTTGTCTTTTCAATCTTTTTCCTTATCTCCGTTGCGTTATCCGCTCCTGAATCAATCGCCTTCTGCCAGTAGTTGCTGGCATCCGACTTTAGGCCGAGACGTATGTAGATATCACCCGCGTGCTCCCAGATAACGCTGGAAGTCTGCGTTGAGTCATTCTTCAGAGCCTGATCAATATAGATACGAGCCTCCTCATAACGCTTCTGCATATACAGAATCCATGCGTAGGTGTCAAGATACGTAGTGTTCTCAGGCTCAGCCTTGATTGTCTTATAACTCATCTGCTCCGCGCGTTTCAGGTCGCGGTTCTCCTCAGAGAGATAGTACGCATAGTTATTCAGACACGAAATCTCGTTAGGGTTAATGTTCAGACAACTGTCGTATGCGGCGTATGCCTCCTCTGCCTTGTTCATTGAGTGGAGAATGTCGCCCGAAATCATGTATATCCTTGACGAAATCTCAATAGGAGTATCATCCTTTATCGTGGTAGCACCCTTGCGCAAAGCCTTCAGCGCACCTGCATCGTCCTTGTTCAGATACTTCGCAAGACCGAGGTAGTAATAGAGTGCTGTTTCCTCCGGGGTATAGTCGATAGCCTTCTCACATTCGGCTATTACATTCTCGTCAATAGTGTCACGCCACATAATATCGAGTCTCTGCAAGCGTGCCCCGATGTTCTCTGGGTTGATGGCAAGCACCTTGTTCAGACCAGACAGGATTGAGTCCTGCGGCATGTGCTTGAAGTTCATGTATGCCACCTGCATCTCTGCCATCTCGCTTGTGTTCTGAGGAAGAGACAGTATGCGTGAGAAGATGTTGAGGATGCGTGTAGAGTCACCGCCGCTCTGCTCATTGTCTGCTACTACCTGACGCATCAGCGTCACGCGAGTCTGCGCCTCCGTGTTTGGGTTCTCCAGAATCTGATACAGCAGCGTGTCTGCCTCTGATGTGTTGCCTATGGTGCGATAGAAATCCATGAGCGACATCTGCGCCTGCGCGTTGTCAGGCTCATCCTTCAGCACCGCCTTATACGCTTTCAGAGCCTCCTCCTTCTTGCCGTTGGCAAGAAGCCAGTTGCCCATCATCACTTTGTAGTTGAGGTCGTTAGGGTGGCTCTTCACCAGTCGTGACAGCTCTCCGTAAGCACCCTTCTCGTCGCCCATGCTTGAATACACCTGCATCTTGCTCAGCGTGAGGTTCTCGCTCTGTCCCTCAGCCACCTCAAGGCGGTTTAGCGTTTCAAGCATCTTTGGATAGTCCTTCTTGTATTGATAGATGCGTATGAGGATGTCGAGGAAGTCAGAGCGGTCATGGCACATATCCGCCAGACGCTCATACACGGCAGTTCCCTCGTTGATCATGTTCTGCGAGAGATAGTACTGTCCCAGACGCTCTGCGAACTCATCGTTCTCAGGATCAAGGCTGTTGGCTCTCTTCAGATGCCACAACGCGAGTGAGTCCTTGTTGATAGATGAATAGAAGCCAGAAATGGCATAGTGCGTCTCTGATGCCAGCGAGTCAATCTCAAGGCAATGGCGATACAGGTCAAAGGCTTCCGGATAGTTGCCCAGTCCCTCCTGTCTGATAGCCTCCAGATAGAAATACTGGTATCTGCGCATATCATTATCACTCAGACGCTGTTCCTGTTTAGGAGTGGTCGCCTGAGACTTCTTCTCTTTCTTCTTTCCGTTGGTAGGAAGAAGAGTACAAATTATGAGTGATATTAAGAGTAGTCTTTTCATTTATTAAAGTGCAAAAATAAGAAAAAAAAGCGGAAATGCCAAGAAAATGCCTCAAAAAGACAAAAAAAACTCAGAAAAAACGAGTTACCTTGCTAAAGGCAAGAAAAAAAGGGCTTTTCCTTGGTGAAGTTCTCCCTCTGTTTTCAGTCGTGAAACAGAAGGGGGCTTTCATGGGACTTGGATAGGATTTGCAAAGTAGAAAGTGCTTGGTTCTTGGCTTGCCTCTGCCTTTAGACACTTTGCCTTTAGTGCTGGGAGAAGGGGATTTCTCTATGCTTTAGGTCTGTTCTTCCACCTATGCTCCTCTAGTTTTCCTCCATTCATAATACCATTATAATACCATTATATTACCATTATAATACCATAATAATACCATAAACTATGGTAATTTAATGGTATCTTAATGGTGTTATTATTGAAATTTAATGGTATTTATATGAGACGAAGAAAGGAGCTACAACGAATGTTTTGAGGTTGCAGGTTCTTGCCTTCGACGTTAAGCCCTCGTTGTCTTGAATTTTTCGCAAAGCTCAACAAGCTAAAGCAAGTCGTCGAACTCACGTAAAATAATTCTGTATATTTACTTATAGTCAAAAAAATTACCGGACAGCAATAATCGGAGATATAAGCCTCATGATAGTGATGAGATTTTCGGAGAAGTGAAGACAATGGTGATAAAGGTGAGCCTTGGTTCATGGGTAAGGATGTGAATAGTCAAACATTTTTACGGACACCCCTCATGGGAGATTAAGGGATAAAAATTAAACGCAAAGATACAGAGCTTTGTCTTGTACCTTTGCGTTTTGCATTTTTGCGTATGTATTTAGTATCATTAATAATCTTTACTTTGTGCCTGTATGTCCATAGCCACCTGCACCACGCTCTGTCTCGTCGAGTTCCTCTACTATTTGGAAATCTACTTGCTCATGACGTGCAACGACCATTTGGGCGATGCGTTCTCCTGCGTTTATTATAAAATCCTCCTGTGAGAGATTAATGAGCAATACCATAACCTCACCACGATAGTCTGCATCCACGGTGCCAGGAGTATTGAGTACGGTGATTCCGTGCTTGAGCGCAATACCGCTTCGAGGGCGTATCTGTGCCTCGTAGCCTACAGGAAGGGCGATATAGAGGCCTGTTGGGATAAGCTTGCGTTCAAGCGGATGAAGGGTTATTGGTTCTTCGATGTTTGCACGGAGATCCATGCCTGCACTCTGTGGTGTGGCATATTGTGGAAGAGGCTGAGAGCCTTTGTTGATGACTTTGACTGTTAGCATAATGGGAATCGGCCTCTCCCCCCGCCCTCCCCCGTAGGGAGGGAGCCGGAGCGCGACAGGCATACTATTGGTTACTAATTAGTTTTTATGAATTGGCTTTGGGCATTCCGGCTCCCTCCCTACGGGGGAGGGCGGGGGGAGAGGCCGCTTTATACTATCGGCAAACTCGTGCCGTTAATCTTCTGATAGAAATCGAGGGCAAAGACATCGGTCATGCCGCTGACGAAATCAATGACAGCCATGAGGCGAGTTTCGAGATTGTCGGAGTGGATGTCGTACTGGCTGCTGACACGACAGAGGAGCTGCTTGGAGTAGAAACGCTCTGGGTGAACGGCTGCCTCGGTCATCTGCTCCATAAGGGTGTTGATGATGCGATAACCTGCAAGCTCAATGTCGATAACAGGCTTGCTGTGGTATATCTTCTTATAGGCAGTCTCGGTGCAACGCTTGTAAGCCTCGCGTTCACGATCCGTTACATAGTCGATGAGCTCGCCTTGGAAAGTACCGTCAAGAATTTCCTGTTCATGCTTTAGGAAAGCCTCTGCGCATACGTTTTCCAGCTTGCCAATGGCACAGGCACGCATATATACCACCTGTTCATTTTCGTCTGTGAGTTCCTCGTCTGTGATGCGTTTTATGATACTTTTCTGAATTTCTTCCTCGAAGAAGCCGAGGAGCAGTTGCTTTGTCTCCTCAAAAGTGAGGATTTTCAGCTTGTGAGCGTCCTCAATGTCCATTATCTCATAGCAGATATCATCGGCAGCCTCTACGAGATATACGAGCGGATGGCGTGCGTATTTGAGGGGTTCTCCCTCATCGCTGAGTCGTTTCATGCCAAGTTCCTCAGCCACACGACGGAAATAGCCAGCCTCAGAGTTGAAGAATCCGAACTTGCCGTGATTGCCAGCGCATGATGAAGAGAATGGATACTTGACGATAGAGGCAAGCATGGTGTAGGTCATCACGAAACCACCCTTGCGACGACCGCAGAAGCGATGTGTGAGGAGTCGGAAGGCGTTGGCATTACCTTCAAAATGCGTGATGTCGTCCCAGAAATCGCGGTTGAGCAACGGCTTTAGCTCTTTTCCCTTGCCTTCAGTAAAGAAGGTCTGGAGAGCCTTTTCGCCAGAGTGTCCAAAAGGAGGGTTGCCCATGTCGTGTGCGAGACAGGCGGTAGAGACGATAGTGCCGAGTTCCTCAATGAGAGTTCCTGCAAGTTCAGGATTGCGTCGGATGATATCCTTGGCAACATCATTACCAAGTGACATACCTACGCTTGCCACCTCAAGGGAGTGCGTGAGGCGGTTGTGCACGAAGACGCTTCCTGGAAGAGGGAACACCTGTGTCTTGTTCTGCATGCGACGGAAGGGTGCAGAGAATATCAGACGATCATAGTCGCGCTTGAACTCTGAGCGTGCATCATGTCGCTCAATATGGCGATTCTCCTGTCCGAAACGCTTGGTTGAGATGAGTTGTTGCCAGTTCATAGAAGACCCACCCCCTTACCCCTCCCATAAGGGGAGGGGAGTAGTTACTACTATTTGTTAGCGGGGGGTACGCATTTTTACGGATTATTTTCAGTTTATATTTCAGACCTACCTTTTTAGATAGAAGTACTATCTACTCCCCTCCCTTTATGGGAGGGGTAAGGGGGTGGGTCTTCTTTACTCAAACCTAATCACCCCAGGAGCTGCAGATGTATCGGCAGGGGTTTCCTGCTCCTCTGGTGTATTCTGAGTGCCGTGAGAGAGGCGGCGGAGTTCCTCAAGCTGCTGACGAGTGCGCTTGCATGTAGGAGTGTTCTCTACTTGCATGATGATGTCTTCGTTGTCGAGATCCTCACTATTGAAGAGATAGATCTGTGGACGGTTCTTGTACTGGGCATTGTTGCCAGTCTGGCCATAGTAGTGTTCCATACGCTCACGGCGCACGGCACGGCGCTCTTCCTCTGCTGCCTGCTTTGCAATCTCCTCCTGAGTTTGGTGAGCACGGCGGTGTTTAGCCATTCCGTCAACATCATCAATGCCGAAACCTGTTGCGAGGATAGTAACCTTCACCTTATCGCCGAGGGTAGGGTCAAGGGCAAGTCCCCACTTGATTTCGAAGTCGCTGCCGAACTTATCCATGAAGTCATTGACATCATTCATCTCGTCCATCATCAGACCAGAGCAATCTTTATCCTTGCTGTGGAATGAGATAGAGAGGAGGATGCGCTGGGCATTGAACACGTCATTATCGTTGAGCAGAGGTGAATTGAGGGCATCCTCAATAGCGTGCTTCACACGACCTTCACCTTCGCCATAGCCAGTACTCATGATAGCTACACCACCATCCTTGAGAACTGTCTTAACATCATTGAAGTCAAGGTTGATGAGTCCGTGTACGGTGATAATCTCGGCAATGCTCTTAGCAGCTACGCTGAGAGTGTCATCTGCCTTGCCGAAAGCCTTGAGTACAGGGAGTTCACCGTAAATCTGACGCAGACGCTCATTGTTGATAACAAGAAGTGCATCCACGTTCTTTGCCATCTCCTCTACGCCGTCAAGAGCCTGATCAATCTTCTTGCGACCCTCAAAGCGGAATGGGATAGTGACGATACCCACGGTAAGGATACCCATGTTTTTAGACTCACGCGCGATGATAGGAGCAGCACCAGTACCTGTACCACCACCCATACCTGCGGTGATAAATGCCATGCGAGTACCGTCGTTGAGCATACGGCGAACATCCTCGATGCTCTCTTCCGCAGCCTCACGAGCCTTTGCAGGGCGGTTTCCTGCACCGAGACCTTCCTTACCCAACTGGAGGTGGATAGGCACAGGAGAATCGTTGAGTGCCTGATTATCTGTGTTACAGAGTACGAAGGTAACATCGTGGATACCCTCACGATACATGTGATTAACGGCATTGCCACCGCCACCACCTACACCGATGACCTTGATGATGCTATTCTCTTTGCCAACTTCACCGAAGTCGAGTATGTTGTTGTTGAAATCTTCCATAAGAACTTAAAGTAAAAAGTGAAAAGTATAAAGTAAAAAGTGTGATTACATTTGATGTGCTGCGTATTAGCGTCAGTACTAATCATACTTTTTCCTTTTTATTTTTTATTTTAATATTACTCATCAGGCTCTGTGAATGTGCCGAGCCACTTCATAAGACGAGAGGTGAGGGATGGTCCCTTAGGCTTTTCCTGTTCCTTACGCTTACGCTCTTCTTCCTCTTCTTCCTTGCGCTTGCGTTCCTCTTCTTCAGCCTTCTTACGTTCCTCCTCAGCCTCGCGAGCCTTCTCTTCGGCAGTCTTGACCTTACCAGAGCCAGTAGTAGGCTCTACTGTGCGTGGTTTTGGCTCGGCCTCAGACTCTTTCTCCGGAGCTTTTGGTGCGAAGATATCCTGCTGTTCAACGATATTCTCGCCAGCGCAGTTAATCTCGCCCTTGGCAAGCAAGCCGAGGATAGTGTTCATCATGCCATTGTGAGCCATGATATCATTGTTAGAAGAATGAATATTGTAGTTCACAAACTTGGCAATACGAACCTTAGACACATGTGTGTGGTTCTTGAATGCTACATCTATATTCTTCAGGTTGCTACCACCACCAGTTATGATGATACCTCCAACGAGCTTGTCTGTAAGTTCAACAGGAACCTGATACCACGCATTCTGTACAATCTCCTGTACACGAGCCTCAATAAGTTCAATGAACTTTCGGCTTTCAATAATGCGCTCACTGTCAATGTTGTAAGATAAAGTGCCATCAATCTCGTTAGGGTCTGTATATGCAGAAGCATAACGAAGCTTCATCTTCTCAGCATCAGCCTCCTCCATCTGGAGAGAGACAATATCCTTTGTGATATTGTTGCTACCCAGTGGTATTACGGCAAGATGACGGAGAATGTTCTTGTGGAATACCTGGATAGTTGTTGTTTCAGAACCGAAGTCAACCAGCATACAGCCACTTCGCTTCTCAGAGTCAGTAAGAACCGCATCAGCAAGTGCGATTGGTGCAAGATACATTTCTGCAATAGCCACTCCTGCACGGTCGAAGCAGTTGTTGAGGTTATGATAGTATCTCTTGCGCTGAAGGATGTTGAGGAAGTTACCTTCTAGATGGTTACACTCAATGCCGGCAGGTTCAAGCTGGAACTGGTTATCCACCTTATATTCTTGGGTTACGACATCAAGAATCTCAAAGTCCTTATAGTCCATGGCACGGTTAGTATCCATGAGTGCATTAACCAAATCCTGAGTAACCTGCTGAGAGTCGGCAAGATCCTTCACCAGTACGTTACGCACAGAGTGAATGGACTGACCGCCCACGCCAACATAGACTTGAGCAATCTCTGTCTTCATGCTTGCCTTCAGGCGGTTGATGATATTGGTTATACACTGCACGGTCTTGTCTGCGTTATAGACCACACCCTTGCGGATGCAGGCAGTGGAGTCTTCCCTAACCACAGCATTGACAGTGAAACTGCCGTCATGATTCTTCTGACCGGCAACACCAGTAATTTTTGTTGAGCCAAGTTCAATGGCTACGATGAAATTCTTTGATGGCATATATGCTGATTATTTATTGTTTTTACTACTTTATTGCTTTTTCCCTTTTGAAGTCTTGTCTGTTGCTTTTGGCTTACTATCCTTCTTGGGGGAATTGTCCTTTTTAGGTGTGCTCTCTTTTTTAGAGGAATTCTCCTTCTTTGGAGTATTGTCCTTCTTCGGAGTGCTATCCTTCTTCGGAGTGTTATCTTTCTTAGGAGCAGTATCCTTTTTGGGAGTTTCCTTTGTTTTGGCTTTGTCCTCCTTCTTAGGCTGGCTGTCCTTCTTTTCTTCCTTCTTGGCAGTTTCCTGCTTCTTAGGTTGTTCCTCCACTTTATTCTTTCCGCTTTCCGCTTTACTCTTTTCTTCAGGAGTAGCTTCTGTGGCAGTAGCGTTTTCAGGTTGAGGAGTTGGTGGTGCAACGGCGATAGGCTTTACTATCTGATGCTTCTGTCCGTCGCGGTTAGTACAGATTACCTGATTGGCAAATTCAACAGAAATGTATGAATACTTATTCCAGCCAGCCTCAGAGAGACCATATTTATAGAATAGTTCTATACGGTGAAGCTGTTTCTGTACGAACTCTGTTACTATTTTCTTTCTTTTTTCCGGATATCGGCTGTTTGGCAGCATGCCTATGTTGATGACATGATCACCCACGCGAGGTACAATTTCTATTGTCCTATCCTTGAGCACGTTGATCTGCTCAATCTGGTTGCGCCATAAGTCGTCGTCCATTATTGTAGATGCGAGTATGCTGATGTATTTACAGGCATATTGCTTGTTTAGCAGGCCTGTAACGATGATCATGTCAGAGGTGTATTGTGAGTTAGGCATCACACCTCCGTTGTCATCAAGATAGTAGTCCTCGCCATTCTCAGCTTTCACTCTGACGATAGGAGTGCGCTGGGTAAGGCTTAGCTTAACGTGTCCCTCAGTTGTCACATAGCACTGGGCTGTGTTTACAAAGGCAGTCTTTAGGAGTATGTTCTCTATTTCTCGGGTGTTTATCTCGTCAATCCTCTTGTTGAGAGGGTATAGCGATTTCTTCTCAAGAAGCGTCTTTACCTCCGCTGTCTTGAGGAAGCCGTTCTCATTCTCATCCTCGATATTTATCTCCACCTTATTGCATAGGCGGGGTGTCTCGTCGGGTTTATTCCACGAGGTCATAGCGAAGACGAGGTAAACGGCAATCACCAAGTCAAAGACTATCAGAGCACAATATTTCCAGTTTATTCTGAGTTTCATAAAATAAGCCAGCCCAGCAGCCCCTCACTTGCCCTTCGGGCATCCTCTCCCCAAGGGGCGAGGAAAAAGTTACATTTATTGCTATTGGAACTTTCTTTAGAGGGTTCTTTACTAATATATCCCTCGCCCCTTGGGGAGAGGGTGCCCATAGGGCGGGTGAGGGGCTTTTACTCTTTATTCTTAATAATTTCTGCGAGTTCAGCCATATAGTTGTCCAAGTCGCCTGCACCAAGGATGATGAGGACATCGAAATCGCGATTCTTAACGAGTTCAGGGACATCCTCCTTGTGAACCATGCTCTTCTCAATGCCAGGACGCAGGTTGTCATAGATGAGCTTTGACGTCACGCCTTCGATAGGAAGTTCGCGGGCAGGGTAGATATCACAGAGTATCACCTCGTCAAGCTGTGACAGCGCATCTGCAAAGTCCTTGTAGAAATCGCGTGTGCGAGTGTAGAGATGAGGTTGGAAGATAGCGGTGATGTGGCGGTTCTTATACACCTCACGCATTGAGCGTGCACTCTCGAAAATCTCCTTTGGATGGTGAGCATAGTCAGAGAGCAGAACGTGCTTGTCATTACGAATGCGGAAGTCGAAACGACGATCCACACCACGATAGGTCTTCATACCATAACGCAGTTCTTCAGCTGTACAACCGTTGAGTTGTGCCATTGCCATTGCTGCAATACCGTTCTCAATGTTGATAGGTACAGGCTGACCGAGTTCAATACCCTTCACGTTCTCGATAGGAGATACGAGGTCGAAGGAAATCTCACCATTCTCTATGCGGATATTCTCTGCGTGGAAATCACCTTCAGTCTTTGAGTAGGTATAAACCTTTACACCCTCCTGTACATTAGGCTTAACCTCAAGACCAGTATGGATGATGAGCGCACCACCTGGCTGAATGAGAGTGGT
Source organism: uncultured Bacteroidales bacterium (assembly GCA_902801425.1). Classification (GTDB taxonomy): domain Bacteria; phylum Bacteroidota; class Bacteroidia; order Bacteroidales; family Bacteroidaceae; genus Prevotella. The sequence continues at coordinate 27,136 of CADCIQ010000011.1, forward strand.
ATAGTGACGGAAAGACTCAAGATAAGCCTCCTTTGTTCCGTAGATGTCGAGGTGGTCAGGGTCGGTCGCTGTGATTACAGACATCCAAGGGCTGAGCCAATGGAATGAGCGGTCGAACTCATCAGCCTCAATCACAACGTATGGACTTTCGTTAGAGAGAATATAGTTCGTACCATAGTTCTTGGAGATACCGCCGAGGAAGGCATTACAATCCATAGAACTCTGGTGCATGATATGAGCGCACATTGTTGAAGTTGTTGTCTTGCCGTGTGTTCCGGCAAAACATAGTCCCTTGAGCGACTTGGTAAGTGTTCCAAGTACCTGAGCACGTTTTTGAATTTCAAAGCCTCCATTGCGGAAGTACTGAAGCTCAGCGTGTTCATTTGGGATAGCAGGAGTGTAGATAACAAGACAATGCTCCTTGTCACGGCAAGCAAGAGGAATCTGCTCTACATCCTCCTCATAGTGAATGAGCATACCTTCCTTTTCCAACTGAAGAGTGAGGGCAGATGGAGTCTTGTCATAGCCTGCAACAACAAGACCACGATTAATGAAATAGCGAGCGATAGCACTCATTCCAATGCCACCAGCACCAACGAAATATACAGCTTTTATATCTTGCATAGAAATATGGCCTCTCCCCCCGCCCTCCCCCGTAGGGAGGGAGCCGGAGCGCGATAGGCATGTTATATTGTTAATTATTCATTATTATTACTTTTGGGCATTCCGGCTCCCTCCCTACGGGGGAGGGCGGGGGGAGAGGCCACTGTTTTTATCTTTCCGCTAATTTTATCACTTCTTTTGCGATAACTTCAGCAGAATTGTGATATGCGAGTTTCTTGACCTCTGTTTCCAGAGAGGCAATACGTGCCTTATCGCTAACGAGCTTGATAGCTTCGTCAACAAGTTGCGCTCTTGCATCCTTGTCGGCAACGAAGATAGCAGCGTTCTTGTCGGAGAGTGCACGTGCATTTTTTGTCTGGTGATCTTCTGCCACATTAGGAGAAGGAACAAGGATAGAAGCCTTGCCCAAGAGGCATAGCTCACTTATAGAAGAAGCTCCTGCACGACTGATCACGATATCAGCAGCACGATAGGCAGTTGCCATATCAGAGATGAATGCCTGAGCTTTGACGAATTTAGAGCCTTCAGCCTTACGCTCGCATTCCTTAGCATAGTACTTACCAGTCTGCCATACAACTTGTATGCCAGCATTGTCAAATCTCTCTATGCCACCAGCGATAGAGTCATTTACGGTACGGGCACCAAGAGAACCGCCAATAACGAGGATGATAGGCTTTTCGGGATCAAGTCCCATAGCCTTGCAAGCTTCCTCCTTAGACATTGTATTGTCAAGGAGAGCCTGACGCACAGGGTTTCCTGTCTTCATTATGCGGTCAGCAGGGAAGAAACGCTCCATACCATCGTATGCCACGCATATCTTCTCAGCCTTTTTGGCGAGAGACTTGTTAGTCACTCCAGCATAGGAGTTCTGTTCCTGTATCAGACAAGGGATTCCCATTGCGTATGCTGCATTAAGGGTAGGTGCAGAGGCATATCCACCAACTCCCACAGCTACCTGTGGACGGAATTCACGAATGATACTCTTCACCATGCTGCGACTCTTGATGAAGTCGAGCATCACACTTATATTCTTAGGACTCCAGAGAGGGCGGATAAGACCGCGGACAGGAAGTCCCTTAATTTCGTAACCAGCAGCAGGAACACGTTCCATCTCCATTCGTCCGTTAGCCCCGACGAATAGGATTTTTGCATCAGGACGCATGGCCTTGATTGCGTTGGCTATAGACACAGCAGGGAAGATATGGCCACCTGTGCCACCTCCGCTTACTATTACTCTAAGTTCCTTATCCATTCTTAATTGTCAATTTTCAATTAATTAATTATCTATTAAGACTGCATCTTCTCTTCTTGCGGCTGTTCTGCTGATACTGAGTATCACGCCGATATAAAGGCAGTTGATAATGCTTGAAGTACCACCCTTACTTATAAGTGGTAGAGGCTGTCCGGTGACAGGAGCAAGTCCTACTGCTACCATCATATTGAACAAAGCCTGTGTTACCATCAGTAGTGCCAGTCCCATTGCGAGATATGCAGGGAATGGGTTCTTGCACCTTCTGGCTATGATGCCTGTTCTGAAAAGCAATACCACATATAGGAATGCCACGAAGAAGGCTCCTACGATGCCTAATTCTTCAATGACTATTGCATAGATGAAGTCTGAGAATGCCTGTGAGAGAAAATCACGCTCTACTGAATTACCCGGTCCACATCCCTTTATGTTACTTGAGACAATAGCAATTCTTGCGTGGCCTACCTGACCGTTCTTGTCAAGGTCATATTTCTCTGGTGGTACCTCCTCTTTATTGGTAAACTCCATGATACGACCTTTCCAAGTGTCGAAACGGTGGCCTATTTTTTGTATGCCTGTAAGTTCGGGTTTCTTCTCGTTCTTTGCTTTTATAGCAACAGGAATACCATCTTCAGTCTCTTTTATCTCCTCTGTAAGGTGCATTTTCTCCTTATCAGTAAGACTGTTGTCTGGTGCCTTACCAAAGGCGAGGATAGAGCCTATTCCAAGTCCGACAAGCAGAACGCAGATTGTCACGAGATAGCCTATCTGTTTCAGAGGCACTCGTCCGATAATCATCATCAGGAAGACCACCAATGATAGCATAGCCGCTGTTGACAGGTTCTCAGGAGCAATAGGAAGTATCAGGAATGCGCCTGTTATAAGTACATACTTCATAGCCTTTGGAGCCGCGCCATCTGCTGTTTGCATAGCACTAAGTATCTGTGCCGTGGCAAGAATCATAGCACCTTTGGCAATCTCTGACGGCTGTATCGGGATAAATCCTATCTTCAGCCATCGGGCGGCATCGTTCTCTTTCGTTCCACAAACAAATACAAGAATCAGCATCACGAAGGCTAAAGGTACGAGAATAGGCGTGGCAAGTTTGAAGAACTTACACTTGATGTTAAGTGTCATCACCATCACACCCACTCCTATCAATAGAAGGAACGAGTGATAGGTGGCAGCCTTCCAATAGTTGCCAGACTTATATCCCAAGCTTGATGAGGCAGAATAGACTTCTACAACGCTCACTATACAGAGCAAGAAGAAAACTACCCAAATCACCTTATCACCTTTGAAGATGTTGTTTATTTGCTTTAGTGAATCCACTTACTTTAATTTTTAAATTAAGAAATGAACAATGAAAAATTATAAAATACAGATTACTTATGAAAAGCGTAACTTGTATTTTTCATTTTTCACTTTTCATTTACTAATGCTCTGAACTGCTCGCCTCTGTCCTCCATATTCTTGAAGAGGTCGAAGCTTGCACAGCAAGGAGACAGTAGTACGGCATCACCCGGTTTTGCCATCTTCACGCATGCTGCTACGCAATCCTTCATACTATGAGTATCAGCGATTGGCATATTGAGGTCGTCAAAGGCCTCATGAAGTTTCTTGTTGTCTGCACCGAGATAAACAATACCAGCACACTTACGAGCTACGAGTTCGTGGATAGTGCTATAATCATTACCCTTATCCTTACCTCCTACGATGAGGATAGTCGGGCGATCCATAGCTTCAAGAGCCACATTGCAGGCATCTACGTTTGTTGCCTTTGAGTCGTTGATGAAAAGAACCCCATTCTTCTCTGCAACACGCTCCAGACGATGTTCCACACCAGGGAAGTCCTTCAAACACTCGCGGATGATATTCTCGTCAACACCTACCTGTTTGGTTGCAAGATATGCTGCAAGGGCATTGCGCTTGTTGTGCTGACCCATCTGAGAGAACTCAAGACCATATTTCTCGAAATCAGTATCAACGAAACCGCATAGGGTAGGGTGACCTGCCTTTACAGCCTGACTTGAAGGTGTTGGCTTTGGAGCATAGCCGTTTTCGCGCTTTGCCAGTTCCTCTTCGATATGCTCATCCTGCTTCCAGTAAACGAAAGCATCATTTGCTGTCTGATTCTGTATGATGCGCATCTTTGAGTCTGTGTAGTTCTGCATCTCAAACTCATATCTATCGAGGTGGTCCGGAGTAATGTTCATCAGAACACTCACATCTGCACGGAAGTCGAACATATTGTCAAGCTGGAATGAGCTAATCTCAAGAACATACCACTCATGATCTTCCTGTGCAACCTGAAGGGCGAATGAACGTCCGATGTTACCTGCAAGACCTACATCCTTACCCGCCTTCTGCATAATATAATATATGAGGGAGGTAGTGGTAGTCTTACCATTACTGCCTGTGATGCAGATGCACTTACCCTTGCTATAACGCTTTGCAAACTCAAGTTCGCTGAGGATAGGAGTATTCTGTTCTATGAGTTTCTTAACCATAGGAGCGGTATCAGGAATACCCGGACTCTTAACGACCTCTGTAGCAGAAAGAATCTCAGCCTCAGTATGCTGACCTTCTTCCCAGCGGATGTTATGATCGTCAAGTACCTTTTTGTACTTGTCCTTTATCTGTCCCATATCAGATACGAAAACCTCGTATCCCTGTTTCTGTGCCAGAATTGCGGTTCCTGCACCACTTTCTCCAGCTCCAAGTATTACTAATTTCATATGTCTAATCAAGCTTTACTCTAAACTCTAAACATTCAAGTCACTTTATCTTATCTTTAATGTAATGATAGCCAAAGCTGCAAGCAGGATTGTGATAATCCAGAAACGAGTCGTAATCTTCGACTCCAACCAGCATCCTCTTGGCCAGTTAAGCATCACCTTTACATCTGGAGCCAACTGACCTGGCTTGATACGGAAGGCATCATGAATAGGTGCACGTTTGAAAAGGCGAAGCTTCTTGTTACGTTTGTTGCCATATTTTGCAACTTGCACCTGTGTCATCACGCTTATGCTCTCCATAAAGAACACGAAGCAGAGGATAGGGATTAGCAACTCCTTGTGGATGATGATAGCCGTAACAGCAATGATACCACCGATAGCCAATGAACCAGTATCGCCCATAAACACCTGAGCAGGGTAGGCATTATACCAGAGGAAACCTATGAGAGCACCCATAAATGCACATAGGAAGATTACAAGTTCCTGTGATTCTGGTATGTACATTATGTTGAAGTATGAGGCATATCCAATGTGCGAAGACACGTATGCAAGTATTCCTAATGCCACGCATATCACAGCTGAGTTGCCGGCACACATGCCATCCATACCATCATTGAGATTACTTCCGTTACTTACTGCCATTACCACGAAGGTGGTGAGAAGAACGAAGAAAATCCATGTAGCTGCGCTCTTGTATCGTCCCAGCCAAGTGAACATGCTTGAATAGTCAAGGTTGTTGTTCTTAACGAAAGGAATAGTCGTTACCGTTGACTTTACAGGCTCACTCTTATATACTATGCTCTCTGTTCCGTGACGTTGCTGTGACACGTTCTCGCGGATTACGGCATCAGGACTTGCCCAAAGCGTGAGTCCGACGATAAGACCGAGAGCTGCCTGACCTAACAGTTTGTAGATAGGGCGAAGACCGTCTTTCGTTATCTTCATCTTGATGTAGTCATCGGCAAAACCGATAGCTCCAAGCCATACGGTAGTGACGAGCATCAAAATCATATAGATGTTACGAAGTCTGCCAAAGAGAAGACAAGGCACGATAGTTGCGATGAGAATGATGACACCACCCATCGTAGGCACCCCCTTCTTCTCTACTCCGTATGGGTCAATGCTCTTATCGCGCTGAGCCTCAGTAGCATTGTGACGCTTCATCCATTTGATGAAATACTCACCAAACCAGATGGAGATAATAAGTGAGAGTATCAATGCCAGCAAAGCACGGAAGGAGATATAACTCCACATACCAGAACCTGGAATGTCCCACTTCTCAAGAAAGCGAAAGAAATAATATAACATCTTTTAATGTACAATTTACCATTTACGATTTACTAAATACTAAGCTCCGAAGGCTTTTCTCACTTCTTCCCTATCGTCGAAGTGGTGTTTTGTACCCTTGACATCCTGATAGTCCTCGTGACCCTTACCTGCGATGAGGATAACATCACCCTTTTCTGCCATCATGACGGCTGTCTTGATAGCCTCGCGACGATCCACAATGCTGACTACTGTTTTCATCTGCTGTGCGTTAAGTCCTGCAAGCATATCGTTGATGATATCCTGTGGCTCTTCGAAGCGAGGGTTGTCTGAAGTGATGATAACACGATCACTCTGCTTTACAGCTTCCTGTGCCATAAGTGGACGCTTGCCCTTGTCACGGTTTCCACCTGCACCACATACGGTAATAATCTTACCCGACTTACCTTCCATAACCTCGTGGATAGCGTTGAGAACATTCTCAAGGGCATCAGGAGTATGGGCATAGTCAACAAGGGCGGTAACACCTTCTGCTGAGCGAATTGGCTCAAGTCTGCCTGCAACGCTCTTCAAGGTGCTGAGTGTAACGAGAATATCCTCTGGATCCTTACCGAGCATAACGGCTGCACCATAAACAGCGAGGAGGTTGCTGACATTGAACTTTCCGATAAACTGCACGCCTACTTCCTTGCCGTTCACCTCAAGATACATACCTTCGAAATGGCACTCTATAATCTTGGCATGGAAATCTGCCATAGTGCGGATAGAGTATGTCTTAACGGTAGCCTTGGTGTTCTGAACCATCACCATACCGTTCTTGTCATCGGCATTAGTGATTGCGAAGGCATTCTTAGGCATATCGTCGAAGAACTTCTTCTTTGCATCACGATAGTTCTCAATGGTCTTGTGATAGTCAAGGTGATCGCGTGTGAGGTTGGTGAAGATACCACCAGCGAAGGTCAGGCCACCAATACGCTTCTGGGCGATAGCATGACTTGAGCATTCCATAAACGCATACTCACAACCTGCATCTACCATCTTGCCAAGCAACTCGTTCAGTTCGATAGGGTCTGGAGTAGTGTGGTCTGTTGGATATGCCTCACCCTCCACATAGTTGCAGACGGTTGAGAGCAAACCACATTTATGTCCCATCTTACGGAACATATTATATAATAATGTGGCGATGGTAGTCTTACCGTTAGTACCGGTCACGCCAACCAGTTTCAGTTTTGATGTAGGATTGCCATAGAAAGTAGTAGCCACCTGACCAACGACATCCTCGGTATTTGCCACCTGAACGTATGTCACGCCTTCCTTCTTCTCCTCTGGAATCTGTTCACAGAGAATAGCGGCTGCACCCAGTTCCTCAGCCTTTGGAATGAACTTATGTCCATCCACCTGAGTTCCGCGCATAGCGATGAAGAGATGGCCGTCAGCCACTTTTCTGGAATCAATATTGACTCCCTTGATGTCACACTCAGCATCACCTATAATGCTGATAGTAACTATATTCTTAAGCAAATCACTCAGTTTCATAATATATTACGAATTATAAATTACTAATTACCTGTTTGGGTTGTATGTACAATGAATATGCACAGCTCCCATAAGGAGAAATACTATCTAACATCCTTCCCTTTGGGAAGGCTTGGTTAGGCTTTTAATTCAATATCAATTCCACCTTTTGTCCTCGCTTGAAAGGCTTGCCATGAGCAAGACTCTGTTGCATCACACGGCCTCTGCCTCTGATAGTCACTTTCATTCCGCGACTCTCAAGTATATACACGGCATCACGAGCACCCATACCAATTACATCAGGCATCTGGTTCTTAGGAGTTGCCGCTACTTTTTCAAGCTTAACTTCCTTATCATCGCTCTTTGCTGTGCCCCAGATCGGATTTCCTGTTACATAGCTGCCATTCCATCCGCCGTTGGTCTTCATGCCGAGCTTTGAGAGAACATAATCAGCAGCAAGGATGTTTCCTCTCTTAACATCAGGAACAAAGCGTGAAAGCTCATCCTTTGCAGCCTTACTTGGGTATCTTATGTTCTTTGCCATTATACCCTCGGCAATATCGTGGAACACCTGACCGCTCATCAGACCACCAGATGCTGGCAAACCAGACTTCTGAATACATACTATACAACTGTACTTTGGCTTCTCTGAAGGGAAATATCCGCAGAAACTAAGCAAGTAATCCACAGTACCGCTCTTGTATGAACCATTGTGTGCCTTCTGGGCAGTACCAGTCTTACCCGATACATCGAAAGCCCTCGAACCTGCGGTCTTACCCAGACCTACGTGTACCACCTTAAACAGAATGTCCTGTATTACGCCTAATGCTGCATTACTGCATATATGTTCCTTGATAACCTCTACTGGGTATTCCCTTACCACCTCTCCGTCTTTCTCCACACGGGTGACGAAGCGAGGTCTTACCATCTTACCACCATTGGCAATGGCATTATAGAAGGTGAGGGTAGAGATAGGAGGCACCTGGGTCTCGTAGCCGATACTCATCCACGGAAGAGCCGTCTTACTCCAGTTTGACCAGTATTTGCCAGTCTTGTCCTTCTTTGGGAAACGGATTCGTGGCGCACTATATTCTGGGAAAGGCAGCTTTAAGTCTGTTGCGAGTCCCAGACGATGAATGCCTTCAACGAATTTCTCTGGGTTCTGACCATAGAACTTATCTATAAGAACGCTGACACCTATGTTTGAACTCACCTGAAGGATGCGCGATACATTGATAATTCCATAACCTCCATTATGCCAGTTGTGGTCACGCATCTTTGCTCCGTGCATTTCCAGAATACCATAGCCTGTATCTACCTTACAGTTGGCTGTATCTGGGATAAAGCCATCCTCAAGGGCGGTAAGGATGCTTGCTGTCTTGAACACAGAACCCGGCTCAAGCAAGTCGGCAATAGCGTGGTTACGACCTTCGTAATAGTTGCCGAGAGAGTCGCGGTCAAGGTTCACCATAGCCTTAATATCGCCCGTAGCCACCTCCATAACGATAGCCACACCTGTATAGGCATTATCCTTGATAAGCTCTTTCTTCAAAGATCGCTCTGCAAGGTCCTGGATGCTGACATCAATCGTCGTTACAATATCCTCGCCGTCAACGGCTGCCGTATCACTTATATTGATGAACTTATTCAGCACCTTACGCCTGTGCTTGATACCCGGAGTTCCGGCAAGTACTGTGTCGTAGGCAAGCTCAAGTCCTGCGTATGCCTTACCTGTCTCCTTATAGGCAGAACCAACTATTGATGCAGCCATAGGACCGTAAGGGCGGTTTCTCACCATGAACTTCTGGGCATAGAATCCGCTCAATCCCTGACGAAGCTTGAAGATAGGCAGTTTCTTCACCTCTGTATATTTTATATATGGAATACGTTGCTTCCATACAGGCCATGCCCTGTGATGCTTGCCTGTTACGGCTGATTTCCACGCATAGCCGTCTTCGAGATTCTGAAGGAAATCGGCTGCTGATCGTGAAGGGAATATCTTGTGAAGCCCGTTGCAGAGTGCCTTTAGCTCCTTGGTAGGTTTTCCCTGAGCATCATGCCAGAGTGTATCGCACTTGGATTCTCGTATAGCCTCGAAATCCATGTAGATACGATATTCTGGAAGGTTACATGCCAACTGCTGACCACCAGCGCTAAGGATGTTTCCTCTCGTTGGCTCAATGATGACACTATCCCTCTTTACCTGAGCGGCTACAGCAAGCCAGTATGATCTTTCGGCTGTCATGACATAGAATGCACGACCCAATACTGCAACGGCGATGAAGGTCATCACTACTGCAATAAGGGAATAGCGCGTCATGGACTTGCTGTTGTCGAACTGCTGTTTCATTTACTCAGGTACGTTAATTTTATATGGAGGATCCTTTGGAATCTGCAAGGTACTGTCGCCCTTCTGTTCCAGCATATCCATAATGTTACTTTCTCGGCTCTTCTCCGTCAGGAAGCTTGTCACCACGGTGGCCTTGTATCTTATGGCCGTAAGCTGTTGCTCCATACGGTCTATCTCCACCATCTTCTGCTGACATTGATAACGGCACGTTATATATATAATAAGGAAGAAGGTTATGAGCAGAACCAGTTTTATCTGACTCTGGATGACATGTGCAAGGATAGCACCTCCAAGTGTTCTGCTAAGCGAGAAACTTGAAGGTGGCTGTGTCTCCGACTCATGCGCCTCTTCTTCCATGATGTCCTCAAGGGTCTTGGCAGTAGGGTCTTTACTCTCTGCTTCTTCCTCGACATTCTCTGAAAGATCCTTGTCGATATTCTCCTCTACTGAGGCAGACGCAAGTTCTTCCTGCACCACAGTTTCTTCTGCTGGTGTAGGATCAATAGTAAGTTTTGTGTCCTTATCGTCTTGCATCTTTATTAATCCTTATCGTTTGCTATCTTAACGGCTATCCTCAACTTGGCACTTCTTGAACGAGGGTTCTCCTTCTGTTCATCGTCATTAGGCACGATGACCTTGTTGTTTACCGCCTTATATGGAGTTTCCACTCTTCCGTAGAAGTCTTCGTTTCGCTTGCCTTCTGCGTTACCTGTCTTGATGATATTCTTCACGATCCTGTCCTCAAGACTATGATAGGTTATCACAGAGAGCCTGCCATCCTCTCCAAGCCACTCGGTAGCGGCATAGAGCATTTCACGCAGAGCATCCATCTCGTGGTTTACCTCAATACGTAATGCCTGGAAGAGCTTAGCCATATCTTTCTTCTCGCGTTCTCGCTTGAAGAAAGGCTCTACCGCCTTCAGAAAATCCTGAGTGGTCTGTATCTTTTCTTGCTGACGATACTTCACCAAGGCAGAGGCAATCTTTCGTGAGTTCTTCATCTCTCCGTAGAGATAGAAGATATCAGCCAGTCGCTCTTCCTCGTATGTGTTCACAATATCTGCGGCTGTCATTCCTGCACGCTTGTTCATCCTCATATCCAGAGGAGCGTCAAAGCGGAAAGAGAAACCGCGTGTCTCATCGTCAAAGTGGTGTGAAGATACTCCGAGGTCAGCCAACAGACCGTCTATGTGATCCACACCGTAGTATCTCATCCAGTTGTTGAGGTATCTGAAGTTACTCCTCACGAATGTGAAATTCTCCGGAGCCTCCCCTATGTTCTGCTCAGCGTCAGCATCCTGGTCGAAACTGAAGAGCCGTCCTGTACCATTCAGTCTGCGAAGTATCTCACGGCTGTGTCCACCTCCTCCAAAGGTCACATCCACATAGATGCCACCCGGACGGATGTCCAAACCATCGATGCTCTCATTCAGCAAAACTGGTATATGATACATAATCACGAAGTTCTAATTACAAATTACGAATTACTAATTACCACGTTACTTTAGTCGCAAGTGAAACTTTTAGTTGCAAATCCTTTTAAGCGTTTTTACTATCCCCTTGCCCCTTTATGGGGAAAGGGTGTCCGAAGGACGGGAAAGGGGTTGTGTGGGAATGGGTTGTTCTTCCATCAACTCCTCCAACGCTTTTCCGAAGTCCTCAGCATCCATGAACGGCTTGCTTTCCTTACCGCCAGCCCAGATCTCGATGGTGTCACCTACACCGAGGAAGCGAACCTCCTGTGTTATGCCCACCAATTGCTGGTATCGTCTAGGGATCAGCATTCGTCCGCTTGCGTCAAGGTTTACCAACTCAACATCCGACACGAACTGACGATAAATCTGCTGGTGCTGCTTGTTCCAGCGATTGAGCTTTGAGCGAAGCATATCCACCTGCTCATTCCATACGCTTTCGGGGTATAGCACGAGACAATCCTGGAACACATCCTTGCGCATGACAATCTGGTCTTCGCCTGATGCCTGGAGCACCTTGCGGAAACCAGCAGGAAGAAACACACGTCCCTTACTGTCTGCCTTTGCCTCTATGTTGCCTAAGAATCTCATTTATAGCTATATAATAACGCGCACGTTTATTTTATATGAAATTTGCGTTCAAAATTACACATTTTCCCCCACTTTACACCACTTTTCTCCACTTTTTTTTTGATTTTTATGTTTTTTTTATTTTCGGGCAAGAATTTTCCGTTTTTATGCAAAAGTCAACAACCTGTTTTCGACTGACAGAAATTGTTATTTGCCAATACTCATCAGGCAAAAGCAAATCATGAAATTCGTGCTTTTCAAGGAATTTTTTCTTGCTCTTGAAATACCGCAGTTTTTCATAAGATAATCCATCAGTAATCCATCGATAATCCATCGATTGTCCATCGTTTCGATGGAGTAACGATGGACTAACGATGGAGTAGCGATGGAGTAACTTCGGACAAGAAGAGGAAGAAAAGAGCAAGAGAAAAGGAACAGGGGAGGATTGGGAGAGAGGAAATCACAAAGATAAATTTCGTTTGTTTCGTGATTTCCGTGTTCAAAATTCATCTCTGCGTCTTAGCATTTTCGCGTTTGTTTTTGTGCTTAGATATGATGGTTGGGTGGGACGTAATGTCAAAAAATGTTATGATATTTTGTTTTCTGAGAGTAATTTCGTAATTTTGCAAGATTAATTAGCAAATAAGGTAGAAATGAGCATAACATCCATAGCAAGACTATACTTCCTAAAGAGACAGAAAGAGCTTGAGCATCTTCAACATGACGAAATCTTACGAGGATTTCGCCCATAATGTGCCTGTGAATACCTATGAGGAACTTAAAGGCGATATTGACCGTATGCGTCATGGTGATAAGGATGTGCTATGGCCTGGAACGGTGAAGTGGTATGCCAAGTCTTCAGGCACTACTAATGATAAGTCAAAGTTCATTCCTGTTAGTGTCGATGGATTGAAACATATTCATTATCAGGGAGGTAACGATGCTGTGGCTATGTATCTCCAGAATAATCCAAAGAGCCGTTTGTTTGACGGACGCTCTCTCATTCTTGGAGGTTCTCATTCGCCAAACTATAACGTGGCTGGTTCACTTGTTGGCGACCTTAGTGCCATACTTATCGAGAATATTAACCCACTCGTGAATCTTGTACGAGTGCCAGACAAGAAGACTGCCTTGATCTCTGATTTCGAGGTTAAGCGTGATCGTATAGCCCATCTCTGTCTTGACAAGGATGTAACAAATATCTCAGGTGTTCCCTCATGGATGATGTCTGTCCTTATGCGAGTAATGGAACTATCAGGAAAACAGCATCTTGAGGAGGTTTGGCCAAACCTTGAGGTATTCTTCCACGGAGGTATAGCCTTTACTCCTTATCGCAGTCAGTATGAGCAACTTATCACTTCTCCGAAGATGCACTATATGGAGACTTATAATGCCTCTGAGGGATTCTTCGGATTGCAGAATGATCCTAACGATAAGTCTATGCTCCTCATGCTCGACTATGATGTGTTCTACGAGTTCTTGCCAATGGATGAGTTTGGAAAGGAGAATCCGAACATTGTGCCGCTTGAGGGCGTTGAAACCGGCAAAAACTACGCTATGCTTATAAGTACGAGTTGTGGTCTTTGGCGATATATGATAGGCGATACCGTTATCTTCACCTCAAGGAATCCTTATAAGTTCTATATCTCTGGTCGTACAAAGCATTTCATTAATGCCTTTGGTGAGGAACTTATTGTGGATAATGCGGAGAAAGGCTTGAAGTTCGCCTGTCAGAAATGTAATGCTCAGGTTCGTGAATATACTGCTGCTCCAGTCTTTAGAAGTGAGGGCGTTGTTCCTCATCATCAATGGGTTATAGAGTTCTCTAAAGAACCAGAAGATCTGGATGAATTTGCTGATGCTCTTGACTCTAAGCTTCAGGAACTCAATTCTGACTATGAGGCAAAGCGTTATAAGGACATCAACATGGTTTGTCTGAAGATAGTCAAGGCTCGCCCGGGTCTCTTTGAGCAATGGATGAAGAGCAGAGGCAAGCTCGGTGGTCAGAATAAAGTGCCAAGACTCTCCAATTCAAGGGATTATGTTGAGGCGTTGATAGAGATGAATAGGTAAAGCCCCTCACCCGCCCTTCGGGTACCCTCTCCCCAAGGGGCGAGGGGGAAGTTAGTAATTTCTGATAATAAAAATCATTGATTTGGTATTGATCCAAAAGGATAGCAACAAAAAGAAAATTGTGAATAATCGATTCCTACATAGCGTTAAAAACTATCTTTTCCCTCGCCCTAAGGGGAGAGGGTGTCACGTAGTGACGGGTGAGGGGCCGCTGTTCTTTTTTCTTGCCTTTCTCCTTCTCTTCACTTCCTGTGCTCGTATGGGCAATCCTGATGGCGGCTGGTTTGACGAGACTCCTCCGCGTGTTGTGAGTGCCTCTCCTGTTGATAAAGGCACAAACTGCAAGAGCAGCAAGGTGATAATCAATTTTGATGAGTATATCAAACTTGAGAATGCGAGTGAGAAGGTTGTTGTCTCTCCTCCTCAGCATGAACAGCCAGAGATAAAGGCGGCTGGAAAGAGAATCATCGTTGAACTAAAGGATTCACTCAAGGAAAACACTACCTATACCGTGGATTTCTCGGATGCTATTACCGATAACAACGAGGGAAATCCTCTTGGCAACTACACTTATAGTTTCTCCACAGGTGATCAGATTGATACGCTTGAGGTTTCAGGTACGGTACTCACAGCCGATAATCTTGAGCCTGTCAAGGGAACGCTCGTTGGTCTCTATCGCCTTACAGAGAGTCAGTTGGAAGGTTTTGCCATCGGTATGCCTGTCAATTCTTTTGATTCTATATTCGTTAAAGAGCCATTTGTACGTGTGGCAAGAACTGACTCACGAGGCAGGTTCGTTATCCGTGGTATTGCCCCAGGCTCATATCGTGTCGTAGCTCTTACTGATATGGACGGTAATTTCATGTATTCACAGGCGGCAGAGGCTTTTGCATATAACTATGACTTGATAGTGCCAAGTTGTGCGCCTGATCTGCGACAGGATACTATCTGGGCAGATACTATCCATATTCGTGACATCAGACAAGTGCCTTACACACACTTCCGTCCAGACAATATCGTGCTCCGTCAGTTTGTCAAGGAACAGGTTGATCGCTTTTTCCTGAAGGTAGAGAGAAAAGAGGCTAATATGTTCCAGATTTTCTTTAGTGGTCCAAGCACTTTGATGCCTCAGATCAAGGGACAAAACTTCGATGAAACCGATGCTTTTGTAGTGGAACATACTCCAAAACTCGACACTCTTACCTATTGGATAAAGGATTCTGCTCTTATTGATAATGATACGCTTAGGATTGATCTGACATACGATGCTACTGATAGTCTCGGTAATCTTGTGGTTCGGACAGACTCCGCTGTTGAAATCCTCTCAAAGCAGCCATACGAAAAGCGTATGAAGCAGTTGAAGAAGGATATAGAGGAATGGGAAAAGAAACTGGCAAAGAAACGTAGGCGTGGCGAGGAGGTAACAGATACCATCTTCCCGGCA
Source organism: uncultured Bacteroidales bacterium (assembly GCA_902801425.1). Classification (GTDB taxonomy): domain Bacteria; phylum Bacteroidota; class Bacteroidia; order Bacteroidales; family Bacteroidaceae; genus Prevotella. Next base: position 42,437 of record CADCIQ010000011.1, read on the forward strand.
AAGCCTCTTGAACCTAAGTATGAGATCAGCCAGCAGATGGCACCTGATCAGAGCATATATATCAATATGCCGACTCCTATTCAAAGGATTGATACAGCAGCTATTCATCTCTATATAAAGCAAGACGATAAATGGTATAATGACCGTTTCGTGCTTCGTCAAAGACAGTCGGAGAACGCTACCTCTCGCAATCTTGAGATAATAGCTGAATGGCGTGAGGGGGCAGAGTATAGTTTCGAGGTTGATACCCTTGCCTTTGAGGATATTTATGGAAGGAAGTCTCACCCTTACAAGACTGGTATCAAGGTTAGGGGAACAGATGAGTTCAGTTCACTTTTCGTTAAGCCTCACTATCCTGGATCTGACACCCTTGCTATTGTCGTGCAGATGCTTGACAAGAGCGAAAAGGTGTTGAAACAAGCCCTTACGGTCGATGGAACCGCAGAATTTTACTATGTAAAGCCAGGTGATTATTACCTTCGTGCATTCATAGACAAAAACAAGAATGGCAAGTGGGATACAGGTAATTTTGACGAAGACCTGCAACCAGAAGAGGTGTATTATTATCATGAGAAGGTTACCTGTCGCGAGAAGTGGGATGTCACACGCGACTGGAATCTCCTTTCTCGTCCTCTCGACAAGCAGAAGCCAAGCGAGATCGTCAAGCAGAAGGCTGATAAGGCAAAGACTATCAAGCAACGTAATGCTGAGCGTGCTCGTGAAAAGGGTATCAGGGCACCAGAAAGCTATTAAATATTAAAATGGAAAATGAAAAATACGAGTTAAACGAGATATTAGCAATCCGTATTTTTCATTTTTCATTTATTATAGGGAAAATCCCCTGCGATATAGGGAAAAAGGAGTAGGGGAGTTTATGGAAAAACATTACCTTTGCCTTCAGAAACTTAAAAACAGAATGACTATGTACAAGAAATTAACAACTCTACTCATATTCTTCTCTATGCTCATTAGCTCTCAGGCAAATGCGCAATGCACTTTCCGCAACACAGCCCTCACAGGCAACGAGAAGATAAACTATAACCTTTACTTCAACTGGAAGTTCATCTGGGTTAAGGCTGGTACGGCAAATATGTCAACGGTTTATAGCACATTCAACGGTACACCATCGTTTAAGTGCAGCCTGACAACTGCCACTTCATCGAGGGTGGATAAGTTCTTCAGAATGCGTGATACCTTGCTCGTACATTGCTCTCGTGATATTGCTCCTCTCTATTACAAGAAGGTGGCACATGAAGGAAAACGATACTATGTTGACGAGGCTGCATATAGCTATCCAAACGGTAAATGTGCTGTCTCT
>CADCIQ010000012.1 GCA_902801425.1 uncultured Bacteroidales bacterium
GAAATTAATTGTACAGAAACCGTAGATTACCTCCTCGGTGGCAGACTTGTCATGAGGAACGGCAAGATTGACAAGGTTCTGTTTGATGGTGGATATGCTCAGGCTTCTGTAACAACAAAGACAACCGATAAGTTTGCGTTCAACTTCTATAACCAAGACCACCTTGGCAATAACCGTGAGGTGGTGGATGCAAAGGGGGTCGTGCAGCAGGTTACGAACTACTATCCATTCGGTGCTCCATACGCTGATGCAACTGCAATTAAGGGTGCAGCTGTTCAGCCATACAAGTACAACGGTAAGGAGTTTGACAATATGCATGGCTTGAACACCTACGACTATGGTGCTCGTCAGAGTGACCCAATACTTGGCAGATGGGATAGGATTGATCCACTAAGTGAGAAGTACTATAATGTTAGTCCTTATGCCTATTGTCACAATAATCCTGTAATGCGAATAGATCCTGATGGTCAGGATGATTACAGACTTGACCAGAATGGTGAACTTTCTCGTTGGAGAATTACAAAAGATAAGAATGATTGTATATATTCCGAAAATGGGAAAAATAGTATTACTGTAAACAAAAGCATAACCACACAACTGGCATTTAACAGAAAAGACTACAATGGACATTATGCAATAAGTAGTAGTCAAAAAGAGATGACGAACTTGTTTAGTTTTGTCGCTAATAACACCAATGTTGAATGGAAACTTACAGGGTATAACACAAAAAATGGAGACAGATTTCTACTCAATACAGAACAGTCTTCAAATGATGTAGGCTCTCCTGATGTCTCTGGACTAAGTTTTTCAGACGTTTTTATTCGAGTTCACAATCATCCTGGTCCAGGCAATGAACAACCTTCTGGATTTCGTGAAAAAAAAGATTATACTAGATTACCTGATGGAAGTTATTACTTCCCTGTTGGTAGTAATGATAAACTTACTGCTTGGGAAATCTCTGATGTATGCAAAGTTCTTTGTGATGTTATATTCTGTATTTTAACTTTTTTTGAAAATATTTCTGCAAAAAGATTTTCTATTCTTAGGAAAAAATGTATATTTGCATTCAATAATAAGTGAAAGTCTGCTTATCCCAAAATGTAACAACTATAATTTAATCTTTAAATATAAAATGATTTCAGTTTTCAACTTGTATAATGCCTTTAAAAGGAGTGCATTTGAGATCTCTTCTAACGCTTCCTATAAATTGTTATGGGAATATTTAGTACCTTATCAAAAAAAGAAACTCCCTGAGAGTATAACATTTAAGGTTGCAGCAGGAAAAAAAGGATATGACCTTATTCGGCTTTTTCAAAGTGGAGAATTTTTTTTCTCTCAAAGATTCATAGATGTTTTATCTCAATTTATTGATATGAGCGATAAATACTACCCAATCAAGATTGAAGGCATCGAAGAACAGTATTATGTAATATACAATATGGCAGAATATACTTTTCTAAACAAAGACAAAGCAATATTTGATGAAGAACCATATTTCTATAGTGATTGCAGAAAAGAAACAACGACATCTCTTTTTGGTATTACTAATACTCGTCTCTTTGTTGTTACAGAAGACATAAAAAATGCATTGATTAAAAGTAAAATATCTAATATGTATTTTAAGGAAGCTTTTCTTTGTACAAAAGAAGAATACAAGGAATGGCAGAGGGCTCATACAAATTGATACCACTCGTAAATAAATATATTGAGTTGTAAAATGATGCTCTACCTCAATAACTGTATATTTTCTTACACAACCTTGTGAACTCCTTGGCGGTGTGGGATTTACATTCCCTCTAACCTCCCCTTCTCTCAACCTTTAGGCACTTTGTCTTTAGTGCTGAGCGAAGGGGATTTTCCCTATGCTTTAGGTCTGTTCTTCCTTCGAAGATACTCCATACATACTCCATAGATACTCCATAGTTTCGATGGAGTATCTATGGAGAACTGATGGAGTAATGATGGAGAAACATAAGAGTTTCGGCTATGCCAGATATTTTTGTTTTGGGGTAACGCTACATTTCTCTTTTTTATTGCATCGCAATCACAATATTTTAACTTCACAGAAAATAAACTTTATACTACACAATATCTTTTAAAAACAGCGTTTAATAACCGAACAAAAACTCAGATTTAACATGAAGAAAACAATCATCACTATCATGCTCGCTATCGTAAGTATGGCGACATTCGCACAGAAAGAGCCCGGTTCTTTCACTCTCTACCCACGCATAGGCATGAACTTCTCAAGAATGAGCAATTCTGAGTTATATGAAATGGGTGAGAAAGAAGACATCGAACACAAGAGCAAATTCAAGACTGGTCTTGTGGCAGGTGCCGAACTCCAGTATCAAATTAATAACATACTTGCATTAAGCGGTGGTGCCTTCTACAGTCAGCAAGAGATGTTGGAACCGTGAAATTTCATCAGAATAACCTCATCATTCCTATTTGTGCCGTGGCTACCACAAAATACGGTATATCATTCAGGCTTGGCATTCAACCGGAAATAAAACTGAGTGCTGATGACATCATGGATAAAGACTTCAACCTTTCCATTCCACTCGGTCTCTCATACGAATACAAGAACATCAATCTCGACCTACGATATAATCTCGGTCTAACAGATGCTTCAGCATTTACCGCCTCAAAGAATCGCACAATCATGCTCACTATAGGATATGGGGTTGAGTTTTAAGTCTAACTTTTCCAAATGGAAGAATGCAAAATGCCGCTTATGGAATTCGTTGTGAAACCATAAGCGGCATATTTTATAATATAAAGTGAATTCGACGAATGACTTTATTAGCAGCAAGTTGCCATTCTGACAACATCACTCTGAATCAGCGTCAAAGTTAATAGGTTCTCCCCAGTCACTATCCACAGTTATAGAGGCATCTACACCGTCAGACTGAAAGAAAGAGCCTGTAACTGAGGTCTTAGCGTTGATTCGCATCTGTATGCCCTCAATATTGCGAGTAAGCACAAGTTCATCAGAGTTATTATAGAAATCAAACTTCGCGTTGATAGTTGCATTCATGGCAGGAAGGAATACATAACTGTGTATGTTAGCCATCATTCCTTCCGATGTTCTCCTATCACTATTCAGTTCAGCCATTGATGTGACATAAGTCGTAGCATCAGCACCAATTTGATTTCTCAGATCATATTTAGAACTGACACCAGTCAGGGTGAGTTTGAACTTAGAAACCTCAGATGGAATCTTGTCCGTAGATGTAAAGTTCACCATAGCCACACAACGTGTCAGCTTACAACTAACAGCCTTACGCTTATTCTTCGTTATGACCACTTCATCGCTATAACTGAAACTATCAGTTGCACGATTATTATAGCCATGTATGCTTCCATCAGTACCCACAGAGATTGGATTTCCATTTTTCTCATTATGAGCAAAGACCATCAGGCGATACGTACCTGGATCAAGATTTACGGAAAGAGTGCCGAATGAATTTCCACCACCGTTAATCTGCTCCGAGTTATATACTATCGTTTCTCCATTCATAATGACATACTGCACACGGAGGGCGCAATCAGCCAAAGGAACGGAAGAGGCACGTGTTATCTCGCTCTGTGTCTGAGAGAAAGAACAAGTGACATACAACTCACCCTTGCCTTCGGCAGTTTCCACGGACTCCATGCCTTCACCATCATCTGTTGTCAGAGTTGCTTTCTCGCAAGATGTGAGCAAGGAAGCGGAGAGCAAGGATGCAACGAGAGCAATTAAAAACGGACTGAAGAGACGCAATAACGGAGATAGACGTACTGCATCGTAGGACTTGAAGAAAAGATTTTTGGAATTCATTGTTTAGATGATTTTGGTTTTTGAAATAAATGCGGGTTTCTTCACACTCGTCACAACCCTTTCAAGATGTGGCAATTTCGGCCTCAAAGGTATATATTTCTGGGCATAATTGCAACTTTTTCGCACAGAAATATTATGATAGCCAGTATTTTTCACGATATTTGTAATGACGAGATTGCAAAATCGCCCTTTTTAAAACGAAAAAAACAGGATATAAAACGGTCTCACGTTCGGTACAAAACAGACAGATTCAAACGCAAAGACGCTAAAGCACAAAGATTTTTCTCTAAGTTTGTACTTTGGCGCCTTTGCACATATTTACTTCAGCACGTAAGGTTAAAGCCTTACGTTGGAAATATCAATGAGATTGTTTACGATAGCGTAGATAGTCAGACCAGCAGGTGAATGGATTTGTAATTTCCTTGCTATGTTGCGGCGATGGGTGATGACGGTATTTATGGAGATGAACAGGTGATCGGCTATCTCCTTGTTGCTCATACCCTGAACCATTGCCACGATGACGTCCTTTTCCCTATCGGATAAAGCCTCAGACGCATCGGGGTTATGACCTATCATTCTTGAAATTTTCATCGAAACATCATCGCTCTTGGTCTGCATCTCCAGATGCCTGATGGCTGGTACGAAGATTTCCTCTTCTACCTGAGAATGGAGTTGCAGCCATTCCTCATTATTGTATATGTTATAAAGGCATGCGGTGAGTTGGTTGTTGCGTAGGGTATTACCCGGCAAGTATTTGATTATGATGTTCTTGAGCTCCTTTAGTTTCTCTGAGGTGTCACCATGATGCTTTGAGAAGGTGTCGGTGTTGTAGCCTTCGATGGTTTCTCCGCGAAGAAGAGCCTCAACGTAAGGGAAGAGAGCCTTTTCCTCGTACTTCATGTGCTGGTGTATGGACTTGGCATAGTCATCGTACAGACGCAGGATGAGTCGGGCGAGATTGTCGTTCTCGTCGAGCGCAGCCACGAGTGCGGAACGGATGAAAGGTAGTTGAAATTCGAGATAGTATTCATGAGATGCCTTCAGGTATTTCAACAATGTAGGCACGGAGAGTTTCGCCTCATCTTCTGGAGTGCGATAGCCGTTGAGGGCAAGGTTTACCACAGCGAGGAATGTGTAGGTATCTACATTCTGCATCTCACACACCTCACGAACTGATTTGTCGCCAAAGCCAAGACTGATGCCGAATGCACCGAGGCTCTGGAGCACACTGTAGTTGTCTCGAATCAAGGATATCATGCGATCCTCTGGTTCGTAAAGTTTCATCTTCTTCATCTGATCATGTACAATTTACCATGTACAATGTACAATTTATAAAATTGATTTCCGAGTGCAACGTGCAAAGCATCCTCGCACGAAGGAAATAATGCGTGTCAGCCCTCAAGACTGGCGCACGTCTCTGATTTCCGAGTGCAAAATTAGCAACTTTTTGAGAAATACACAATAATAAGAAGTAGGTATTAATCCGTTGATTTTGCATTTTTAACAATTTTAGATACCTAAATATGATTAGCAAATACCTAATTATGGGGATTGATGATGTGATTTTATGAATAAAAAAGCATAATTTCTGAGTATTGCAAGGATGAGGGAAAGGTTGTAATTTTGCACTCGCAAATGAGCCTACCCCGACCTCCCCAAGGGAGGGGGTGGAAAGGCGGTAAAAAGATAATATATGAAAAGAATTATTGCAGCTATTGCAGCTATGTGCTGCATTGCAAATGCAAATGCTCAGGAGAGTAAGGATAACGAGACGGTTCAGGATGTGTATCCTTATAATACATTTGAAAAGTGGAGAATAGGCGGCTATAGTGAACTCGTGGCTGCTTTCAAAGACTATGGATCTAATCGTTTCTTTGGTCATTCCGATGGTAATGTGAAAGAGAACCGTAGTACGATTGCCATTCCTCGTGCCACGATTGCAGGTGACTATAAATTCAACTCTAAGTGGATTCTCGGTATGGAGGTTGAGTTTGAGGCTGGTGGCGTGGGTACTGCATACGAACTTGAGAATACGGAGAACGGTGAGTATGAGACCGAGATAGAAAAAGGTGGTGAGGTTGCTCTGGAGCAGTTGCACATCACTCGTCTTATTAACCGTGCATTCAATGTAAGGGTTGGTCACATGGTAGTGCCAGTAGGTCTTACCAATTCACATCATGAGCCTAATCAGTTCTTTGGTACTGTACGCCCAGAGGGCGAGACTTCTATTATCCCTTGTACATGGCATGAGACTGGTCTGGAATTTTTCGGTACGATAGGAAAGGGCTACGGAAGATTTGACTACGAAGCTCAGATTGTATCAGGTCTCAACGCAAATGGTTTCGACCGTAATTCATGGGCACTTGGCGCAAAGCAGGGTAAGTTTGAACAGGATAACTTCACGAACCCAGGCTATGTACTTCGCGTGGATTATAAAGGTGTACCAGGACTTCGCATAGGAGGCAGCATATACTACTGCGCTAACGTGGGAGGCAATGCCGATAAGACACAGACATACGACGGACTTGGTAAGATGCCTGTTCGTATTTATAATATTGACGGTCAGTATAAGAACAGATATGTGGAGGCAAGGGCTAACATGCTTTATGGTAGTTTGACAAACTCACATGTACTTTCTGCAAAGAATGGTAAGCTATCGAATAAATCAGGCTACACACGCCTTACACCAGTTGCACACAATGCCGTTAGCTATGGCGGTGAAGTAGGATTGAAGATTGCAGGACTTACACAGAGTGAGAATTGCCCAGACATTATTCCTTTTGTTAGATACGAATACTACAATCCACAGGAGAAGGTAAGTGGCAATTATACGGCCGAAGAGCGTTTGAAAACGAGTATGTGGGTGATGGGCGCGAACTGGCGGGCAACACCAAACATCGTTGTAAAGGCAGATTACACCAATCGTAAGATTGGCGGTGGAAAGTACAACTCTGAGAATGAGTTCGCAATAGGAGTTGCATGGACAGGATGGCTGGGAGTCAATTAAAATTGACAATTGATAATTGATAATGAATAATTAATAATTAAATAAATAACAATGAACAAGATTTTCAAAGCTTCGATTTTTGCAGTTGCAGCACTTGCAACAGTTAGTATTACATCATGTGGTGATGACGACGACGATAACAACAAGGGTGGTACAGAGTTGGTAGATCCATACGCTGATGCCGAGAACCTTGAGTATAACTCAGAAAATGCTGCGGCATGGGGTAACTATGCCGTGAACGTAGCAAAGCTCCTTAATGATGACTCTCAGGCTCTCTATGACGAGTGGAACAACGGCTTCGCAAAGGACTTCAAGGCTCATAACGCAGCTTCAGGCTATTCATCAGCAGTAGCTTGCGTACAGCAGATTATTGAAGGTTGCATCGACATTGCAAATGAGGTTGGTACAGCAAAGATCGGTGAGCCAGTGGATTACTGGACATCAAACAAGAAAACTCAGGCGCTCTATGCCGTAGAATCATGGTACTCATGGCACTCTCGTGATGACTACAAGAACAACATTCTCTCTATTGCAAACTCTCTGCTCGGACAGCCAATTACTGGTTCACCAGCAAAGTATGACATCAAAAAGGCAGCAGATAACTCAGTAATATCAAAGTGCGCATCAAATGCAAAACTCAAGGATGCGTCTCAGCTTGTATGGAACAATGTAGGCAAGGCTTGGTCAGCTATCGACGCAATTCCACAGCCATTCCGTAACAACATCGGTTCAAGCGAGGCTGCAGCAGCTATGGACGCTTGTGCAGAGCTTGTAAGCAGTCTTGAGGAACTTAACGGTCTTGTTGCAGACAACCTCTCTGAAAAAGATTGTCAGGCTATCGTAGATCAGTTTGTTGACAATGTTGCACTTCCAACATACAAGGATCTTGCAGCAAAGAACAAGGCTCTTCTTGAGGCTGTTCAGGCATTGCAGAAGAATCCTTCAAATGCAACATTCGAGGCTGCATGTGAGGCTTGGCTTGCATCACGTCAGCCATGGGAGACATCTGAGGCATTCCTCTTCGGTCCAGTTTCTGAGCTTGGTCTTGACCCTAACATGGACTCATGGCCTTTGGATCAGGATGGTATCGTACAGGTAATGAAGGAGCAGAAGTGGTCTTCATTCCAGTGGACTGGCGACTATGACGAGGAGAACGAAGCTATCGAGGCTGCACAGTCACTCCGCGGATTCCACACACTTGAGTACCTCCTGTTCAAGGATGGTAAGGCAAGAACTGTAAAGTAAAGCCTACCTCATCCCTCCCAAAGGGAGGGAGAATAAAAGGTAATAAATACATAAAAACAAGAAAAATAGGACTATCCTTCGCGAGAGGCGAGGGATAGTCATATATGTAAATATGAAAACATTTTTGAACTATACAATAGCAATGCTGATGCCGCTCTGTCTGTGGTCTTGTTCTGAGGACACGGAGGGCGTGGATGAATTCCTTGAGGTGCATGCCAACGATCTGACGAAATGGGGATTGTCGGCAGGTACTTCTACTATTTTCTGGGATTCGTCAAAGGCATACGACATTGATGCCGAATGGCTTTCGGGAAAATATGCTACCCGATTCCAGCATGGCAACAGACTTTACGATAACGTAACGGATAACTATGGGCCTGTATATGCCGGATATTCTTGCGCTTCATGCCACATGAATGCGGGTAGAACGAATCCTGGCGTATGGAACCAGATAGGCACAGATGCCGATGGTACGCCAGTATATGGCTCTGGAACTAATGGTATGTCGGCTATGCTGATATACGTTGCAAGAAAGAATGGCGTGTTCTTCCAGGACTACGGTCGTGTGCTACATGACCAAACTATCTATGGCGTGACACCAGAGGGTAAGGTGGAGATTCGCTATAACTATGAGAAAGGTACGTTCCCCGATGGAGAAGAATACGAGCTTGCGCATCCAAACTTCAAGGTTGTGAAGTGGTATAAGAAGATGTGGGACGATGTGAAAAAAGACTCCGTGACGATAAATCCAGAGGATTTGTTCTGTACCGTGCGCATCCCACTCCGACACGTAGGTATGGGACAGATGATGTCTCTCGACCGCACAGAGATAGAACGCCTTGCAGCTCAAAGCAACTATCCTGAGTATGGTATTTCGGGCAGATGCAACTATATAACAGAGAAAGGCGTGAAGGGTGTCGGACTATCAGGCAACAAGGCACAACACCTTGATCTCACCGTAGAACTTGGTTTCTCAAGTGACATGGGTGCTACGAACTCACGCTATCCAGAAGAGATATGTGAGGGGCAGCATCAGATGGTTGAAGGCTCGATGATGGGACTCACCTATGACAAACTCGATGTTTCGGCAGAGGATATGGAAGATGTAGATCTCTATCTGCACAGCCTTGGCGTTCCTGCAAGAAGACTTGGTAGCAACACTATGAAAGTAACCTTGACACGCTCAAACGGCACAACGATTACTATGACCGAGCGAGAAGCAGTAAAGCGAGGCGAGAAAATGTTCTACGAGGCAAAATGTCATCTGTGTCACGTCACAACACTCCATACCCGTCCACGAGGCGCAACGCTTCTCTGTGGTACGGAGTTGCCTTGGCTTGGCAGTCAGACGATACACCCTTATTCCGACTATCTGCTACATGATATGGGCTCAGAGATTATGGGCGTAGGCTTGAACGATAACTACACAAGCGGTCTCGCACGTGGAAACGAATGGCGTACAACCCCACTCTGGGGTATCGGATTGCAGAAGAAGGTGAACGGACATACATACTTCCTGCATGACGGAAGAGCCCGCAACTTCAAGGAGGCAATCCTCTGGCATGGCGGTGAAGGTCTTGCTTCACGAAACCTGTTCATGAAGATGGACAAGGCAGACAGGGAGGCGATGATAAAGTTCCTTGAAAGCCTATAATCATTTACTATTTAGCTATTTACAATTTACTATTTATTTGAAGAAAACATTATGAAAAAAATATATCTTGCTGCATGTGCAGCGATGATGACATTTACAGTAAATGCCGAGAATGTTGAGAATGAAATAAACAGCACAAGCGAGGCTCAGGCTTCGGAGAACTATGACGCAGAGAATGGTGTGGTGACTATAGGAAGTGATAGGATGTTCCAGATAGAATCCAAGGATGGCAAGTTCTCTTTCAAGCCATATCTGATGATACAGTCAACAGCCAATTTCCATTACTATGACGATGAAGGTCTCGACAAGGCGTATAATCAGGATAACGTGGCAAACTCAGGCTTTGCTATGCCATACGCAGTTCTGGGCTTCACAGGTAAGGCTTTCAGCAATATCACCTATAACCTTTCTATCAATGCAGCAGCTTCCGGAGCAAACATACTTCAACAAGCTTGGTTTGATGTGAAGGTAAGCGACGGCTTTGCTGTTAAAGTGGGTAAATTCAAGACACCCTTCTCAAGCGCATATCTAACCACTCTTGGCGAAACCCTTATGCCATGCGTTCCAACATCTCTAACAGCTACTACCATTATGCCATACTCTTTGAATGCCGTATGCCCGAAGATAGGCACCGGCTTCGATATGGGTGTTATGATACATGGCAAGATGAGCAAGCAATGGGGATATGAACTGGGTATGTTCAACGGCACAGGCGCAGGTTCAAACTCTGCTACAAAGACATTCTCTGACGATTGGCACATCCCTTCTTTGCTTTATGCTGGAAGAATAGCATGGACTCCTTTCGGCACAATGCCAAGGACACAGGGAAATGCGAAGATGCTTAACGAGAACAAACTTGAGGTGGCTCTTTCTGGAAGCGTGAATGTGGAATCAGAAAGCGAGAGTACAAATGATACCCGAATGGGTTTCGAGGTGTCATACCTTCACAATCGCTGGTATTTCTCTGGCGAGGCATACTGGATGAACGTGGGATTCACAAAGCGTCAGAAAATTGATGAGACATACGACTTCATAGGCGGGTATGTTCAGGCAGGATATTTCGTAGCACCACAATGGCAGTTGGCTGCTCGCTATGATTTCATGGACAGAAACGGCAGTAGCAAGGACGGTGTTCTGAATATGCCGGCTGTAGGTTGCAACTATTTCATCAAGAATAGCGGTCTAAAACTATCTGCGATGTATCAGTATATCGGCAGAACTGGTCACGAGACTCAGCTCGACAGAGACAACGATGACCTCGGAGTAGCAAAACATAGTGCGGTAGTAATGCTGCAATACACTTTCTAATGTACAATCTACCATTTACAATGTACAATATGAAATTACATTACACTTTAGTCTTTACACTTTCCACTCTATTACTTGCCTCTTGCGATGACGGATTCGTGACGGATCCTGTATATGAGAGCGAACAGACTGGATATAACGTGAAGATAACAGGCACGTTCGATGGTGTGGATCAATGGGCAGACAACTATAACGTGGTTGTGGCGGCATTCTGCGAGGATGATGAATATTCAAGCATCCAGAAAACCATTCAGACAGATGGTGAAGAGACGGCAATTACACTTAGTAATGTGCCTTCAGGTGCAAAAATAATAGAGATTGCCGTTACCAACACACTAAGAAAGCGTGTTTCTACGTTTTATAGATATGATGTAGAGAATGTATCTGCTGATGATACCATAAGGATTGATGTCGGAAAGCAGAATGTTAGTATGTTCTCTGCAATTAACAATACGATATTCCAAGGCACGGCAACCACATGCTCACGATGCCATAGCGGCGAAAAGGCGGCACGAGGACTTGACCTCTCTGCCGAAAATGCCTACAAGAACCTCGTGGCTGTGAAAAGCAACAAGGATGCAACGCTGAACCGTGTGACGGCTGGAGATGCAGAGAACAGTATGCTCTACAAGATAATCACAGACGATAGCGGTTTCCACAAAGGATTCTTCTCTGATTACGGTGCTTTCGTGAATATCATCAAGTCATGGATAGATAATGGCGCAAAAGAATAAAATATTACGAATATTACCATTTATGATAGTTGCTGCGGTGGTCATAGTTATGGCCATCGCAACAATTGTTGAAAAGATACACGGCACTACGTTCGTCAGCACAAAGATATACTCCACATGGTGGTTTTCTGCCATCTGGAGCATCCTTGCCATTGCATCAATAGCAAGAATCGTCACCAGCGGAATGCAAAAGACATTGACGGTACTGACGCTTCATATCTCTTTTGTCGTGATTCTTACAGGAGCCCTAACCACTCACCTCACATCGAAGAAAGGCTATCTGCATCTTCGCTGTGGCGAAACAGCAAGGCTATACACTGAACAAAGCAACAACGGCGATATGCGAACCGCAACCCTGCCCTTCTCCGTAAAGCTTAATGACTTCAACATTAAGAACTACGAGGGAACAACAACTCATTCCGATTATGCCTCTCATCTCACTTTTTCCACGGATGGAGGTAGCACTAACGAAACTGTTTCCATGAATAATATTGCCGTGGTGGAAGGCTATCGTTTCTATCAGACATCCTTCGACCAGGACATGAGGGGTAGCATACTGACGGTAACGTATGACCCATACGGCACGGGAATAACATATATCGGCTATGGATTGCTGATTGTTAGTGCGGTGCTGCTTCTGATTCTGAGGACGCCAAGGATAAAGCAGCTTTATAAGACCCTGACACGGCCTCTCCCCCCGCCCTCTCCCGTAGAGAGGGAGCCGCTAACGCCCTTAAAGCCCTCTATAAGTGGAAAGAAATTTTTCATTTTCCATTTTTCATTTTTCATTTTATTGGCTGCATCAGGATTTGCCAAGACTCCCGTAGTTGCCAAAGAAGATGCGGAAAGGGCAGAGAGAAAGCTGATAGTATATAACGGAAGGGTATGTCCGCTAAACACACTGGCACATGATTTCTGTCTGAAAATCACAGGCAAGACATCATACAAAGGACTTTCTGCCGAACAACTTCTTCTTTCTTTGCCTATGGCTCCAGAGGAATGGAGCGAAAAGCCACTTCTGAAGATAAAGAACAAGGCTTTGAAGGAAAGACTTGGCATCAAAACCGACCTTGCACGCATCAAGGACTTCTATGAGAGCGACGGAAGATACAAGCTCGACATCCTACTCAATGAGCAGATGAACAAGGCCGAAGATGAGCAGGACAAAAAACTTGTACGCTCAATATATGATGTTGACGAACAGATTTCCCTTGTCAATGCTGCCGTAACAGGCAAGCTCATAGAGCCTTACAAAGGCAATAATCCTCCAAGCGAGACTCGTATCTCTGCCGAGATTTTATATAATCAGCAGCCGTTCACAGTTGTTGGTGCATTTATGATTCTGGCTGGCATCCTTATAATTGTGATTGCAATGGCCTCTCCCCCCGCCCTCTCCCGTAGAGAGGGAGCCGGAGAGCGAAAAGACAAAAGTCAAAAAACAAAAGACTTTAGCCCTTTCATTTTTCATTGTTCATTTTTCATTTTATTTATTATCTCCGCCTTTCAACTTGCCGTATTCCTTCTCCGTTGGTATGTCTCTGGCAACATTCCACTATCTAACGGCTATGAGACGATGGCATTTGTCTCCCTATCCACCTCTTTGCTGACATTATTGGCAATATGGATGCTCAGGAAACAGACTTTCGTCTGCAATACCGTGACAATAGGTGGACTTATGATTGCGGGTCTCACATTACTTGTGGCTCATCTGTCAGAAATGTCGCCACAGATAACCTCCCTGATGCCAGTCCTTCATTCGCCTTGGCTTACCACCCACGTATCCCTGATAATGATTTCATACTCGCTCTTTGCCTTTATGGCGGTAATAGCGGGCGTTGACCTTGTGAAGAAAGATGCCCGACTTGACGCCCTAAACCGACTGATGCTCTATCCTGCGGAGATATTCCTTACAATAGGTATCTTCCTCGGAGCAATATGGGCAAACCAGTCGTGGGGAACATACTGGAGCTGGGATCCTAAGGAAGTATGGGCTTTGATATCAATGTTAATCTATTGCATTCCATTCCATACAGAATCGTTGCCTTTTATGAAAAAAGCAAAGGTGATGGATTGGTATCTCATAATGGCATTCCTATCTATCCTGATGACCTATTTCGGGGTTAATTATTTATTAGGAGGCATACACAGCTATGCAGGCAACTAATCATCATTAGTAGGTATTTTCCTTTTTAAGAAGGAAGAATTTTTCATTGTTTTTTGGTATTCTTACCAAAATGCAGTAACTTTGCAAAAGAATTTGGCAAAAGGCAAAAGACGAATGGCAAAAGACTTTAGACCTTAGACTTTAGCCTTTTTATGCAATAAAAACAAAAAAATGTCATATAATCAACAGACAATAAAACTAAATAAGGCGCATGCCGAGGTATATGTATTCGACAATGGCTCTGAGGTGCGCGAGGCTCATGCGATGATCCATGCGGATAACATCGGGATGACATACAAGGAGCAACTTGATGCCGTTCTTGATGCTTATGCCTCTTTGTGCGAGGATCTTCTCAAAGGATATGTAGCTGTATTCAAGCGATACTATCTTAGCGATTCTGCCAATCAGGCTGAAATGGTATATGCCCGTGAAAATAAAGAGTGCGCCCTTTCAGTAGTGGAACAGCCACCTCTCGACGGCACAAAGATTGCCATCTGGGTATATATGATGACCGGCGTGGAGACACGCATTTCTGAAACTGGTCTCTATGAGGTTATACAAGGCAAATACCGCCACCTATGGAATGGTAGCGCCTATAACATGGCAGCAAGTAGCGAGTACCAGACTCATCACCTTCTCGAAGAATATATCGCCCAACTGGAAAAGGAAGGTTGTACTCTCGAAAAGAACTGCATCCGCACTTGGTTCTTCGTGGCTAACGTGGATCTCAACTATGGTGGTGTGGTTCGTGCGCGTAATCATGTGTTCTTCCACCAAGGCTTGACAAACCAGACTCATTTCATAGCCTCTACTGGTATAGGTGGTCGTCAGGCTGATCCTAATGTCCTTGTGCAGCTCGACAACTATGCTGTTGACGGAATAAGCAAGGAGCAGATAAAGTATCTCTATGCCCCAACCCACCTTAACCGCACAAGCGACTATGGTGTTAGCTTCGAGCGTGGCACATACGTTGACTATGAGGACAGAAGGCACGTATTCATAAGTGGTACGGCAAGTATCGACAACAAGGGTATGGTTGTTCACGTAGGTGATATCGTCCGTCAGACGGAGCGTATGCTTGAGAATATCGAGGTTCTTCTTGCCGAGGCTGAATGTACTTGGGATAACGTGAGCGAGATGTCTGTTTATCTCCGTGATGTAGCTGACTATGGTATCGTTAGCAAGATGTTCGCAGAGCGATTCCCTAACAAGCCTTACGTCATCGTCCTTGCTCCTGTCTGTCGCCCAGGCTGGCTGATAGAGACGGAGTGTATGGCGATCGCCCCTCACCCGTCCTGCGGACACCCTCTCCCCTAAGGGCGAGGGAGAAGTTACCTTTTTATCGCTAAAAAGATATAAACCCAAATGCCGCTTATGGAAATCCATTAAGGAACCATAAGCGGCATTTATATTTTTATCAACGCCCCCCCATTGATTAGAAGTAGTAACTTCCCCCTCGCCCCTTGGGGAGAGGGTGTCACGTAGTGACGGGTGAGGGGCCGCAGGTTAGGCTTTTATCCGTATATTATCTTCCCCGTCTCTGCGTCTGTATTCTCAGGCACGAAGCTCTTGTTATACTGAGTCATACCACGGAGAGACATACCCATGTTAGAGAAGCCACCATCGTGGAAGAGAGTCTGCATAGTAACCTTGCGGGTAAGGTCAGAGAACATAACCACACAATAGTCGGCACACTCATCAGCACTTGCGTTGCCAAGAGGAGACATACGGTCAGCATAGTCAAGCATACCGTCGAAGCCCTTGATACCGCCACCAGCAGTCGTCATGGTAGGAGACTGAGAGATTGTATTTACACGAACACCCTTCTCACGACCATAGATATAACCGAAAGAACGTGCAATAGACTCAAGCAAAGCCTTAGCGTCAGCCATATCATTATAACCGAAGAATGTGCGATGAGAAGCAACGTATGTGAGAGCAAGGATGGAACCGTATTCTGCAATAGCGTCAAGCTTCTTTGCAACCTGAATCATCTTATGGAAAGAGATAGCAGAGATGTCGAGAGTCTTGTCAAGGAAGCTATAGTCAAGATCATCGTATGTGCGTTTCTTTCGCATATTCATAGACATAGCGCATGAGTGAAGAACGAAATCGATCTTTCCACCGAGAGCCTTCTGAGCCTCCACGAAGAGATTCTCAAGATCCTCAACGCTTGTAGCGTCTGCAGGAATGATTACTGCATTGGTCTTCTTTGCGAGTTCGTCGATAGTACCCATACGACATGCAACAGCAGTATTAGTGAGAACGATCTGTGCGCCTTCTTCTACTGCACGCTCAGCAACCTTCCAAGCGATAGACTGGTCATTAAGTGCGCCGAAGATGATTCCGCGCTTGCCTTTAAGTAAATTGTAAGACATTTTTTGTTATCTGAATTTATAAAATATATTAGTCTTTTAAATGTAACTATATGGAAAGAAGTGTAATTATGCTCTAAAAATAGTGCACACTTTATATTTCCGTGTGCAAAGTTACTAATAAAATTGTGTACGTACAACAATTTTCAAGAAAAAATACAATAAACATTCGTTATTTCTATATTTTTCAACGATATTCCTATATTTACAGCCGATTTTTCATGGTTTTTCTCATAAATTGACATATTATATCCCGATTGAATTTATTATAAAAATAAACACAATCAATTTATTCATTCATAACAAGTACAAGGCCGTTACTTGTCATTATAGTGTTGTTCGGCTTGGATTATCAGTACAGTAACACGGTCATCATAGATGTCATATATAATACGGTCATCGGCTGTGATACGACGTGAATAAGTCACATCATTACCACCAACCAAAGCCTCTGGATGCCCAAGACCAGTACGAGGATGTTGCATAATATCAAGCAAAATCTTTGTAGCTTTCTTGAAGAGGTTCGGATTTGACTTTTTCCACTTACATAGTGTTTTGTCTGCCTCCTTGGAAAATTCAACCTTGTAGGTCATAGGCTATCAAAATAACGCTGCATATCCTCTGGTGTACTACATGATATAGTCTCACCATTTTCATATTCCTTGCGAGCCTTGTTAATAGAACGAAGCATAGCAGGAGTGATGCTTTTATCATCGCTAATATTGGCTACACGTACAGATGCTATGCCACGTATCATCTTCAAAGCCTTTTTTATGTCTGCCACCAATGCATTATCTTCCAATGTGATAATCATCTGTGACTGTTTTGGAATGGATGTCGTTGTTGCCATAACTATATAGTTTATAGATTTCGCAGACAAAGATACAACTTTTTTAGCAATCTGCATAGAAGAAACATCAGTTTTAACATAATTCTATAAAAATAACGTAAAGTCAACTCCAAAGCAAGTCCTATGTAAATCCCTACCAAACTCGGTGCAACTCCCATTTCCCGCCTATTCTATGAAACGGACTTGCAACGGCTTTGGAACGGTATTACAACGGACTTAGAGCGAATCAGAAGCGAAGGAAGAACGAGGGCATAACGAACCGTTTATTGCTCACCTTTACAGAAAGAAAAAAAATAGAATTTTTACACAACTCTGCAACTCATCACCCGTAGCGCTGTAATAATGTGTGCATCAGAGAATTACGCGGGTGATTCATTTTAATCCACTCGTCACCCACTCATCACCCTCACTTAGCATATCGTCCTGATATTTAATCACTTGCAAAGACAATTCACTCGTCACCCTAAAAATGGGTGACGAGTGGTGAGAGGGTAAAATATGCATGTAATATTCATATTATCAATAAGATACACGGATTTGGGTGATGAATCTGGTGACGAGTGGTGTAGGGTGAATTGGCGTTGCAAACCTCAATGTCACAACAACTTACAGCGTTACGGGTGATGAGTGACGAGTTTTTTCAAAACTCTTTTTCTGAATTGTAAATTCAATCATATATATTGCTATTTTTCATGCAAATATTTGGAGAAATCAGATATTTTGGTTACTTTTGCAACCAGATATTATTCACATGTATAACCACGTAAACATTAACAACAAGAAACAGAAAGTAAATCGTAATTAAACAAACGAGCGGTAACGTTCCCCTTATGCGGAATTAGTATTAGATACTGGTATCTGCAAGATAGTTAAACAATTATTTTATTAACTTGGGTGAGCAACTACCGATTCTCTCGACATAAAATATAACATTGAGCTTTTAGCTCTTGTTCTCCATTCCTGAATCCGCCAAATTCAATACACGAGAACGAGTAAGCAAAAAGTTCCATGTCCGTTTAGGACGTGGACTTTGCCGTATACTTGTCTGTGTAGCGGTTCTTGGCGGAACCTAGGAATGGGACGAGGACATCGGAAGTCTACGCCCTATTTAAATTTTCTATCATGAAATACAAAATCGTTATTATGTTTGTGTGTCTTGTGTTTGCAATTACAATAAAAGCACAGAATGAATCTACTTATTATATGGAAAACTTGCCAAAAGTCAATCTGAAGAAAGATTCACTTAAAGTACTTCATATAGGCAATTCTTTTACAGAGAATTCCACGGCGTATTTGTCTAATATGGTGCAAAGAGCAGGTATAAATACAAGTGATATGTGTCTATATAAATGCAATAGAGGAGGAGGTTCTTTTTCTACTTTTATTGATTGTTGGAATGACAATGATGTAAAAGGCTATTATGTATCCAAAATTCTTGGAGGTATAACGCTACCAATAGCAAGTTCTGCTACTCCTAACGATGGTTCAAATATTAGAAAGGTATTCACCGATTGCAAGTGGGATGTTATTATCATTCAGCAGGTTAGTAATTATTCTCATAAATATGAGTTCTGGAATCAAAATCATGCAGGCGGTCATTTGCCCGAACTAATAGACCTAATCCGCACATATCAACCACAAGCTGCAATAGGTATAAATATGGTGCATGCCGCCTATAACTATAATAGCAATACAAATAACCTATATCAACTCATAGCCGATTCTTATCATCAGTTCTGTATCGATTATGGCGTTGACTTTATCATACCCTATGGAACTGCAGTACAAAACATTCGTCAATCTTCAATAAATACCACGGAGTATGGATTCTCCAATGACAAACTCCACTTGGCTCCTGGCATAGGACAATATGTTGCGTGCGCAGCATACTTTGAAACACTTATCGCTCCTCGATATGGAGTGTCCATTATGGGGAATCCCTATCGCGTAAGTATAACTGACTCTCAAAGAAATTCAGCTACTTATCCAGATGAATTTGTATCTGTGACTGATGAGAATGCTTATCTCTGTCAAAAAGCTGCAGTCATTGCTGTTCACGATATGTTCAACATCAATAATCCAGATAATACATCCATATTAACTGATGGCGAAACTTATACAAATGGTTCGCTGTTGAATAATCAGAAAATCTTCTATACTCGTACTTTCAACAATACCAAGTGGCAATCTCTATACATTCCATTTTCTATGGGTTATGACGATTGGAAGGATGAATTCGATGTGGCTTATATCAATGGTATTCGTCAGATAGACACCAATAATGATAATATCATCGATAAGACAATAATGGATATAGAAAAGATCGAGGAAGGTTCCCTCATTCCAAACACTCCTTATCTTATCAAGGCAAAGATAACAGGCAAGAAGACGGTCACCATAAATGATGTGACTCTCTATCCTGCTGAAGATAATAGCATAGATTGCTCTACGACAATTGCTAAATATACATTCACAGGTACTTACAGCACCATTCCTGCCGCTGTCTTGCTTGAAAACGAATATTACGCTATGGGTGGTGGCGCTATCATTATGACCGATGGCGTAAGTAATTTAAAACCATACCGTTGGTATGTCAAGGCTGAAGCTCGTAGCCCCATGTATAATACCACCCATGCAGCAAAGACCTTTACCATAGAAGTAGATAGTGATATTGAAGAAAACAATACAACTGGTATTTCTTGTGTTTCACAGAAAAAACAAGAAGCAAATATCGTCCACGACTTGAATGGTAGAGTCGTAAATGAAAATGCCTTGACACATGGTATATACATAAGGAACGGAAAGAAAATAGTCATTAAATAATTATAGAATATGAGAAAAAAGTATTACAAACCAACTTATCGAGTTAAAGACCTAAAGTTGCATGTACTTATACCAGAAAGTATTCCTTGGGGTGGCACAGGTACCTTGGATTCAAAAGGTTGTTCGTTTGATGCTGAGGAAGATGCTGATTAGAAATTAAGAAATTAATGCGATATTAATGTGGTATTAATGGGCATTATATGTCTCACTCCGTGAGGAAACATTAATATTCACCAATAACGCTTTAATATCGCATTAATACTTAGAGACTAAGACGGAAACCGAAGCTCATTGTGCGTGCTGCTCCCCAATAGCCTGTGAATGAATCGAGGTCGTGAGTCTTGCCATCCGTACCGCGCTCGATATACTTTGTGTCGAGGAGGTTGCGACCTGTTGCAAAGAGATTGATGCGGACATCCTTGGTAATTGCTCCTTCCCAGCCGAAAGTGGCATCAAGAAGATGATATGAAGGGAATTCGTAAGAGTCAGCCTTGTCGTTAGGAGTACGGCTTGAAGGCTCGAAATCAGCATACATACGGGCATTGAACTGCCATCCTGCGTGGATATAGAAACCGCCATGAAGCTTTGCATCGAGTTGTGCACCCAACTGAGTCTGTGGGGCATCGCCTACGTGAAGTCCGTCGCAAGAGATAGAGGTTTCCTTGAGGGTCTCGCCAGAATATGTATCGTATGTGATGGCACTACCAGAATTCTTCCATTTCCAAGAAGCAGTCATAGCATAGACACTTGCCTTGAGCCAAGGGGTAAGCTGCTGATGAGCGTTAAGCTCAATACCCGTATGGAGAGCGTTAAGACCCTTGATCTGATACTTCTCAGCAGCTGCATTAGCCTGCTTAGCAGCACTTACGGTAAGGGTTTTGTTACGCCATGAAGCGATATAGCCAGAAAGTTCCATACCACCGCCGTTCCATGTAGGGCGCCATCCCATTTCAGCCATGATGTTAGTCTCGTTGGTGATATCCTTGGTGATGCTAAGATCGCTTGAAGCGAGGTAAGTACCAGCGTAAGGAAGACGAGAGTTGTAGCCAGCATTGAGATAGAGGGCATTGTGCTCGTCGGCTTTCCAAAGGATACCGCCCTTGAAACTTGCACCCATACCATGAGCCCAATCCGACTTCTGACCATTGGCATCATTATGACGGCGATAGTTGCCATTGAACACAGACACACCGAGGTTAGCGTTAATCTTTTCGGAGGTATAAGAACCCTGAACATAGCCAGAGATGTGATGAGTGGTACGACCATAGCGAGAACCTACATAATCGCCGAGCGAGAGTGATGCACCCGTTGAAGGATCAACGAATGTATCACCACCAAGCATATCAAGTATGCTCATCTTCGACCAAGTATCGAAATACTGGTACTGAAGTCCTGCGCTCGCTTTCCACGAATCAGTAATCTTATAGTCACCGGATGCAATCGCTCCAAACTGAGTATGTCCTGAAAGATAGTCGATCATTACATTCTTTGATACGCCGTCAGCCTGATTCTCTGCTACGATAGCGTCAAAGTCGATATGTCCGTCGTTTGTCTGATGATTGATGATGGCTGGAATGCCAGACTTATAGTTGTTATATGTGCTGCTACCGCCACCGTCGGCAATGGCAAGATAGAGGGAGTTCTTCATTGAGAATCGCTCACCATCCATGAGATGCTGAAGTGTGAAGTATGGCTTGAAGTAATGATTGTGGCCAATGCTGTAAGGCTTTCCGTTGTAGTAGCCCCAGTTCTTTGAATAGTCACGGCCATACTTATCCACCTCAGCAGCAGTCAGTTCGGTGTTACGCTGATCATGCTTCTCAGGAGAGCCGAGAGCCGTGAAGATGAGGGTGTTGAACGGATTGAGAATCTTAGACACAGAGAGCATATATGAGAATGTCTCTATATCTGTCTTCTCCACATATCCCGCACCCTTGACATATGCAAGGTTAAGGTCAACCGTCCAACCGTTCTTCAGCATACCAGAAGAATAGCCGAAAGTGCCTTTCGTAGTGCCATATTCTGTGGTTGACATTCCAAAATCAATAACAGGAAGCTCAGAGGCAGTACGAGTAACGATATTCACCATACCGCCCATAGCACAGTCGGCAAGCATAGATGCGCCGAGACCTTTCTGAATCTGAACAGAATAGGTGGCATCAGCCAAGCCCATCCAGTTGTTCCAGTACATAGAGCCAGATGTCAAGCCCTGAATAGGAATACCGTTGAGGAGGATTGAGATGTTATCCTGCTTGAAACCACGCATATTGAGCGTAGCATCACCATAGGAGCCAGTAGAAGCGGTTGCATATACACCTGGAAGTCCCTGGAGCATTTCAAGATAGTTAGGGGCCGTTTGGTGCAGACGAATATCCGCAGGAGTGATTGTAGAGAGATTAAGTGGAGTCTCGTTAGCCTTAACGAAATGGGCACTAACGGTGACTTCCTGAAGGTTGATGGCAGAGTCTGCCACAAGATCGAGAGGGTTAGACTCTGTTTCTGACGCGTTGCTAATAGTACGCACAGTCTCATTCGCCTTGTCGGCATAAGAGAGACTTGGTAGAATTGCGATACCTAAAGCAACAATTGAAAGTGATTTCTTCATTTTTAAGAAAGCTTTAAATTGTTATTACTCTCAGGTTTTAAGGTTCTTAGGTTTTAAGGTCGAAAACGCTCATAAACGAAGCTGACCTCATAACCTTAACACCTTATAACCTGAATTATAAATTAGGCATACAATTCAAGGCTTTCTTGCATAACATGAAGTTATACAGATGTTTGTTTCCTGAACACAAAATATAAACTGTACATTGATAGTACAGGTAAATGCTCAGTCTTCTTCCATCCAGACTATACTGTCGGTACCGTGATTGCAACGGTTCGTGCCTCTAAAATAGTACATAGTAAATGGTACATTGTACATGAAAGTGGCTTGCGGACTTTACCGCCGATCGGGAATTTCACCCTGCCCTGAAGAGTTTGCAAAGGCGCTAAAATGCGCCAAATTTTAAAATCGGGTGCAAAAGTAATGATTTTTCTTTAAACAAGC
Source organism: uncultured Bacteroidales bacterium (assembly GCA_902801425.1). Taxonomy (GTDB): domain Bacteria; phylum Bacteroidota; class Bacteroidia; order Bacteroidales; family Bacteroidaceae; genus Prevotella. The sequence goes on from CADCIQ010000012.1 coordinate 23,033, forward strand.
AAATAAATCGTAAGAAAATGTTACATTTTGTTAGTTTGAACGAGTTTTAGAAAGTAAATGGGCAGTAAATTAAAGCCAGTTCAATGAATTAGCAACAAGTTGCTTTAACTGACAATAATTACCAATCTACGCAATCTTTTCAATCTTTTATTTTTATCAAGAATTAGAGAATTAGAGATTTTTTATTTTTGAATTTATAAGAATTTGAGAAATGTCGCTTACGCTCTTGGCAATCACGACAATTCCTAATGCTACGCAAGTAGCAATACTTCTCTTTTTCTCATTAATTCAAAGATCTCAAATTCTCTAATTCTTGATTATAAAAATAATTCTTATGGAAAAAGATTGGTAATTATTGTCAGTTCAGCACCAAAGGTGCGTCAAATAATTTACTGGATTTAATTTACTCCTAAATTTACTTTCCAAAATGGAATTTGCTTTCTATACGATGTTTACTTCTGGATGGATTTCCACACCAAAGCGGTCGAGGACATCTTTCTGCACCTGATGACAGAGTGCAACGACTTCCTCGCCTGTTGCTCCACCTTTATTAACAAGTACGAGAGCCTGCTTATCATGCACACCCGCACGACCGAGAGTCTTTCCTTTCCAACCGCATTGGTCGATTAGCCAACCAGCAGGGAGCTTGACAGCCCCTTCCCCCGCCCTCCCGAGGGAGGGAGCCGGAGTGGTAATGGGATAATATGGCATGTTTGGATATTTGGCTATGAGCTCTTCGAACTTTTCCTTAGAAACAATAGGATTCATGAAGAAAGAGCCGGCATTACCTTCCACCTCATAGTCGGGAAGCTTGGCATTACGAATATCAATGATAGTATCACGAAGGAGTTGAGCAGAGAGCTGTCCTTCCTCCACATTACATGATACACCCTTCTCTTCGAGCACCTTACGGATATTCCCATAGTCAAGGTGAGGAGTAAACGTGGTACTTAATTGATAGGTAACATCAGTAATGACAAAACGGTTTTTCCAATCCTTTTTGAAACGAGACTGACGATAACCATACTCACATTGCTCATTGGTTATCTCAACTATCTCGCCTGTTTCTATATCAAGAGCATGAAGACTAACGATGAGATCCTTAGCCTCAACACCGTATGCTCCGATATTCTGAACAGCAGAAGCACCAACCTCTCCCGGTATAAGACTCAGATTCTCCATACCATAAAGACCTTCCGCTATACTCCACGCTATGATTTCGTCAACGGTTTCGCCAGAGCATATCACTACCCTATCATTCTCAATACAGTTACGTCCCATAATGCGTGAGCGAACTACAAGACCGTCATAATCACCTGTTGGCAAGAGATTACTTCCCCTGCCTATGATAAGGAGCTTGCCCTGTCGGCGAGCCTCAGCTATTTCCTGCCAATGATTCCTGAGTTCATCAACTGAGGAGAACTCAAGAAGTCTTGTGCATCTGGCATCAATGCCAAAAGTATTGATTAATATATCCATAAGACCAACCATAGCCCCTCACCCGTCACTACATGACACCCTCTCCCCAAGGGGCGAGGGGAAAGTTACATTTTACCACCCAAAGAAATAGAGCGAGAGGCTTTGACTAAAAATACATACTTTATCCCTCGCCCCTTTGGGAGAGGGTGCCCAAAGGGCGGGTGAGGGGCTATTACTTCACCGCAGCAGCGCCCAAGACGGCTGCACCTGCACCATTGAGACCAGAAACAAGGAACTTTGCCTTACCTTTGAATACAGGCATTACATTCTCTTCGTATGCTTTCTTGATAGGGTCGAAAAGCAAATCACCAGCCTTTGTCATTCCTCCGAAGAAAATGAAGGCCTCTGGAGAACAGAATGTTGCGAAATCTGCACAAGCCTCGCCAAGCAGTTTGCCTGTGAACTCATATATCTCTTTTGCCACCTCATCGCCCTTGCCTGCAGCTATACTGACATCAAGTGAGGTTATCTTGTCAAGTTCTATATCGCGAAGAAGCGTAGGACGATTGGTAGAAGATACTATTTCCATTGCGGTACGAGCCACACCCGTTGCGGAACAATAGGTTTCAAGGCATCCCTTACGACCACAACCACATTGACGACCATTCTCCCTGCGCACGATGAAATGACCAAGTTCACCAGCCATACCATCACAGCCATATACCATTTCGCCATTTATGACGATACCAGAGCCAACGCCAGTACCGAGAGTGATAACGATAAAATTCTTCATGCCACGAGCCACACCGTAGGTCATTTCACCAAGGGCAGCAGCATTGGCATCGTTAGTAAGGTGAACAGGCAGACCACCAAGGCGGTCGGAGAACATCTTTGCCAATGGCACCTTTGAATCGTGAGCCCAAGGAAGGTTAGGAGCGAACTCTATGCAACCGTTAAGGTAGTTGCCGTTAGGTGCGCCTGCACCCATGTATTCTATTTTCTCAAGACCTCCAACCTGCTCAATGATAGGCATAAGGCACTTGACGGCAGCATCCACATAGTCATCAGCGGTAGCATAGCCGCCAGTCTTCATTGTAGAAGATGCTATAATGTTACCCTCATGATCAACGATTCCAAATTCAGAGTTAGTTCCACCAAGGTCAAGGCCAATGGTATATGGTTTTGTCTGGTTCATATTTTTTCAAGTTATTTACTAAAAATTCCGTACAAAATTAAGAAAAAACGTGAATACCACAAAGTTTTTGGCATTATTTTGACAAGAAATGTATGCAATTCGGGAAAAATTAGTAATTTTGCAGTCCGAATCGCAAAAGTGTAAACACTTTAAAGCGTGAACATTCACATTATAAATTCAAGATAAATTGCCTTTCCCATTCGACCAAATAAATATCCTTGAGCTGCTGCTGAAGGGCATATTCATCGGCGTTGTAGTATCTGCCCCAATGGGACCAGTCGGCGTGCTCTGTGTACAGCGAACCTTGAACAAAGGACGCAGATATGGTTTCGTGACAGGTGTAGGTGCTGCTATCAGCGATATAATTTATGCCTTGCTCACGGGTTTCGGCATGAGTTTCGTTATGGATCTCATCACCGATCATCAGAATAAATTCTATCTGCAGATATTCGGCAGCATTATGCTATTCATCTTCGGACTCTATTGTTTCCGCAGCAATCCGATGAAGAATATCCATGTCAGCGGAAAGAAAGGAACACTATTCCACAACGGACTGACGGCATTCATTGTCACCATTTCCAATCCGCTCATCATCTTCCTTTTCATGGCTTGCTATGCACAGGCGGCATTCGTCGTGCCCGACCATCCGTTCGAGATGTCACTCGGCTATGCCAGCATCTTCGGAGGTGCTTTGCTATGGTGGTGGGGCCTGACTTGGCTGATTGACAAGGTAAGGGAGAAATTCAGCAATAAGAGCATTATCTACATCAACCGACTGATAGGTAGCATAGTAATGGTGCTCTCCGCTATAATGTTCATTGGAACGGTATTCAATCTATATACATTTTATTAAGCAACAATGCTAATAGCCCAGAAACTCAGAAAAGAAAATATTGCCGAATACTTGCTATATATGTGGCAGGTAGAGGATATCATACGTGCTTACGGATGTAATCTCCAGCAAATAAAGAAGGAGTACATATCACGCTTCGACTGTACCCACGAGCAGAAGGAGGAGATGGTGGACTGGTACGGTAACCTTATCCGCATGATAAATCAGGAAGGATGCCGAGAAAAAGGACATATCCAGATTAACAAGCTCGTGCTGCAACAACTATCAGAACTGCACACTCAGTTGCTCGATAGTCCGAAGTTCCCATTCTACAGCACGGAGTATTACAAGGTTCTTCCTTTCATCGTTGAGCTTCGCCAGAAGAACTCTAACGGTGAGGCTGCTGGAGAGATTGAGACCTGCTTCAACGCCCTCTATGGCACTATGCTCCTTCGCTTGCAGAATAAGGAGATAACCCAGAACACAGCAAATGCCGTAAAGGAAATAACCACCTTCATCGGTATGCTCAACGACTATTACTTCAAGGAAAAGGAAGATCCGAAGTTCTGGGACTAAGAGCCCCTCACCCGCCCTGCGGGCACCCTCTCCCCAAGGGGCGAGGGAAAAGTTAGTATTTCTAATCACAAAAAAGTTAAGAACAATATAAAATCCCTATCGCGCCCTCCCACAGCGAAAAAATGTAACTTTCTCCTCGCCCCTTGGGGAGAGGATGCCCAAAGGGCAGGTGAGGGGCAGGACTCATTTTATGAACAAAGAAATAGAAAGAAGACGCACCTTTGCGATTATCTCACACCCGGATGCGGGTAAGACTACATTGACCGAGAAATTCCTGCTTTTCGGTGGACAGATTCAGGTGGCTGGAGCAGTTAAGAACAATAAGATTCGTAAGACCGCTACCAGTGACTGGATGGATATTGAGAAGCAGCGTGGTATCTCCGTATCAACATCCGTGATGGAGTTTGACTATCTCCCAGAGGCTGAAAGAACAGAGGATGCCCTACCCTACAAGGTGAATATTCTCGATACCCCTGGTCATCAGGACTTCGCGGAAGATACATACCGCACGCTCACAGCCGTTGACTCTGCCATCATCGTGGTTGATGGCGCAAAGGGTGTGGAGGCACAGACACGTAAGCTCATGGAGGTCTGCCGTATGCGCAATACTCCTGTTATCATTTTCATCAATAAGATGGACCGTGAAGGCCGTGATCCTTTCGACCTTCTCGACGAACTTGAAGAAGAGCTTCAGATCAAGGTTCGCCCTCTCTCTTGGCCTATCAATCAGGGCGCAAAGTTCAAGGGTGTTTATAATATCTACGAGAATCAGCTCAACCTCTTCACACCTGACAAGCAGCGTGTAACAGAGAAGGTGGCTGTTGATATCAATTCTGACGAACTCGACCAGACTGTCGGCGAACAGGACGCCAGCAAACTCCGCGAGGATCTTGAACTTGTGGATGGCGTTTACCCAGAGTTTGATGTTGAGACATACCGCTCAGCAGAGGTAGCGCCAGTATTCTTCGGTTCTGCGCTTAACAACTTCGGCGTTCAGGAACTTCTCGACTGCTTCGTAAAGATTGCTCCATCACCAAAGCCAACAAAGGCTGAGGAGCGTATGGTTAGTCCTGATGAAGAGAAGTTTACTGGTTTCATCTTCAAAATTACAGCCAACATCGACCCTAACCACCGCTCTTGTATCGCCTTCTGTAAAGTTTGCTCTGGCAAGTTCGTAAGAAATGCCCCTTACCTCCATGTAGGAATGGGCAAAACCGTGCGTTTCTCTTCTCCTACACAGTTTATGGCACAGCGTAAGTCAACCATCGACGAGGCTTGGGCAGGCGACATCGTTGGTCTTCCTGACAATGGAATCTTCAAAATTGGCGATACTCTTACCGAAGGTGAGAAGATTCATTTCCGCGGATTGCCTTCATTCTCCCCAGAGCTTTTCAAGTATATTGAGAACGATGACCCTATGAAGTCTAAGCAGTTCCAGAAGGGACTTGAGCAGTTGATGAACGAGGGTGTGGCTCAGTTATTCGTAAACCAGTTTAATGGCCGTAAGATTGTAGGAACTGTAGGTCAGCTTCAGTTTGAGGTCATCCAGTATCGTCTGGAGAACGAATATAACGCCAAGTGTCGTTGGGAGCCTGTTCATCTCCACAAGGCTTGCTGGATAGAGAGCGACGATGCACAGGAGCTTGAAGCATTCAAGAAGCGTAAGTATCAGTATATGGCAAAGGACAAGGATGGTCGTGACGTCTTCCTCGCCGACTCTGGCTACGTGCTTTCAATGGCTCAGCAGGATTTCGAGAATATCAAGTTCCACTTTACGAGTGAGTTCTAAATAAATTCAGAAATGAAAAGTGAAAAATGAAAAATACAAGTTACATTTTCTCGCTTACCGCGATAATCAGTAACTATTCATTGTAACCCGTATTTTTCATTTTTCACTTTTCATTTTCCATTTTTTATTCTATTTTTCAAGAAAAAGAGGAAAAAATTTGGAACTCTTAGCAAATATTTTTATATTTGCAAAAAATATCATCAGTTATGAGTACAGCAGAACAAGCAGCACGTAAAGTGTATAACGAATATCATTTAGGAGAGTTGCCAACAGACGTAAAACGCCAGTTAATCATATTATTCCTAAACTCACCATCCATTATCTCACAAGAAAAGGATGGTGCAGAAGAAAACATGCCACAGATTTCTGCTGAAGCTCTTAGACAAAGGGCTGAAAAATCATTCCATGAAGCAAAAGAAGGCAAAGGCGAACCTATTGACAAGCTATTCGACAAATTGGAAGCTAAATATAAGTGGCTATGAATATAGAATACACGCCTTCCTTCCATGAAGCAATGGATAACACGTTGTCTTGTGGTCAGAAATTCTATACCCACAAAATTCTTTCCACAACCATCAACACATTAAAGAAATACAGGGATTTACTTAAAGCCAATCCCTTGCTTGGTTCAACAGAACCATTACTCAACAACCTTTCCATAGAGTACAGATCATTAGTAATTTACAAGCACATCAAATTGATATACTTTATCTATGAAGATGTTTTGTATTTTGCTGATATATGGGATACAAGGCAATCTGAAGATTCACTTCGTGAAAGAATAAATTAATAAACCTATGAAACTAACTTTCCTCGGAACAGGAACCTCAATAGGCGTGCCGGCAATAGGATGCCAATGTGAGGTATGCCGTAGCACAGAACCACGCGACAAGCGATTGCGCCAGTCTGCCTTTCTTGAGACTGACGGAGGTATCCGTGTGCTTATTGACTGCGGGCCAGACTTCCGACAGCAGACTACCCGATTCCCGTTCACCAAGATTGATGCCGTAGTAATCAGCCATATCCATTTCGATCATGTGGCAGGAATTGATGATCTCCGCCCTTATTGCCTGTTTGGCGATGTGGATATTTATTGTCAGGACGACGTTGTGAAAGCCCTGCACCAGACTATGCCCTATTGTTTCAAGGAGAACCTATACCCAGGTGTGCCACACCTTAACCTCCACACCATAGTGCCTCACAAGCCATTCATTGTCAAAAGAGACAACGAGGTAGTGGCACATTTCCCTCCAAGCGGCTCAAATCTCGCAGGTGTCATCAACAAGGTAGGACGCACTATTTCAGTGCCCCTTGCAACTGGCACTCTCCAGATAACCCCGATTCAGGTGATGCATGGCAAGATGCCGATATTAGGGTTTATTTTCAGAGAAAAAGCCCAAAGCCTCGCCTACATAACCGACATGAAGAGCATAGAAGATTCGGAATATGAGTATCTTCACGATATTGATACGCTCGTTGTTAATGCTCTCCGCTTTGAGAAACCGCACCACAGCCATCAGCTTGTAGATGATGCCATAGCCGTAAGCCGCCGCATAGGTGCAAAGAGAACATATCTCATCCACCTCACCCACGACATCGGCACTCACGCCATTGCTAACAGCCGACTCCCAGAAGGTTTCGAATTCGCCTACGATGGCCAGATTATCAACTGCTAATCGATAAAAGAAAACGGATGCGTCAGATCAAACAAGACACATCCGTTTTTTATATTACTATCGACAATTATCCGTTTTCAATTAAGCTCTACTTACAGTTCAGCCAGTTGTTTATCATCTTCCTTCCATCTGGAGTTAGTACGCTCTCTGGATGAAATTGTATGCCGTGGATGTCATATTCCTTATGACGAAGTGCCATAATCTGGCCGCCTTCGCTCTCAGCTGTTATCTCAAGGCATTCAGGGAAGTTATCGCGACTTACCACCCATGAGTGATAGCGTCCCATCACTATGCTCATAGGGAGACCTGAGAAGACGATGTCATTACCCAACTGTGTGCCAACCGTTGCAACACCGTGGAACACATCTGAAAGGTTTATCAATTTTGCACCAAACACCTCTGCTATTGCCTGATGGCCGAGGCATACGCCAAGAATAGGTTTCTTGCCGGCAAATGTACGGATTACATCGAGAAGCAATCCTGCCTCTGATGGTATGCCAGGACCAGGAGAGAGCACAATCTTGTCAAACTCTATGTTGTCGGCATTATCTATCAACGCCTGTACTTCCGGCTGGTCATTACGATATACGACAACCTCTGCCCCAAGTTCCTTGATAAGATGGGCAAGGTTGTAGGTAAACGAGTCGTAGTTGTCTATGATTACTATTTTCATAATAAAGATTCGGCCTCTCCCCCCGCCCTCCCCCGTAGGGAGGGAGCCGGAAGGCTAAAGGCAATTCTATTATTTTCTTTTTTTATTCACTCATGGTCACTCCGGCTCCCTCCCTACGGGGGAGGGCGGGGGGAGAGGCCTCCTTTTATAGTTTCTCAGCAATTACTATAGCCTTACGCAAAGCTCCAAGCTTATTGTTCACTTCCTGAAGCTCATACTCCTCATCACTCTTTGCCACGATGCCGCCTCCTGCCTGGAACCAGAGTTCGCCGTTACGGCTAACGAATGTACGGATGGTAATAGCTTGATTAAGAGAGCGGTCGAAGCCTATAAAACCGATACAACCGCCGTATGCACCACGATTGTGAGGCTCAAGCTCTGAGATAATCTGCATGGCACGAACCTTTGGAGCACCAGAGAGAGTTCCTGCTGGGAAGGTATCAATAAATGCCTTTATCGGGTCGGCATTCTTGTCGAGAGTGCCACTCACACGACTTACGAGATGTATTACGTGAGAATAGAACTGCATATCCTTGTAGAAATCCACCTTCACACCGTGACAGTTGCGTGAAAGGTCGTTGCGAGCAAGGTCAACAAGCATAACGTGCTCGGCATTCTCCTTAGGGTCGGTACGCAGATACTCCGCATTCTGACGATCCTGCTCCGTATTGCCTGTACGCTTTGTTGTGCCGGCAATAGGGTCGATATAGGCATGATATGAATCGCCCTTCTTCTCTATGCGACAATGTGTCTCTGGTGAAGAACCGAAGATGCGGAAGCCTCCGAAATCGAAATAGAAAAGATATGGTGAAGGGTTGATGCTGCGAAGAGCGCGATAGAGCTTGAAATCATCACCCTCATACTTCTGCTTGAAACGGCGGGAGAGCACAATCTGGAATACATCACCACGAAGGCAATGCTTAATGCCCTGACGGATATTTGCCTTATGCTCCTCATCGGTAAGGGTAGATGTATAGTCGCCTACCGGGTGGAAGTCGTAAGGACGAATCTGACGGTTATTGATATCCTTCTCAAGAACATCGAGATCGTCTGGCTCACCTTCGCTAAGCAGCTCAATAATGATCATCTCATTACGGAAATGGTCGAACACCACCACATCCTTATAGAGGATATACAGAAGGTCTGGGGCATCATTCTGAGGCTGTGTCTCATCCTTCACGTTGATATTCTCGAAATAGCGCACGGCATTGAAAGAGGTATAGCCGAAGAGTCCGCAGTTCTCGCTATTCTCGCCCTCCACCTGGAAGGAAGAGAGGAACTCGTTGATGAGCTGGGCTGAGCCGTACTCCTTGGTTATCTCGTGCTGTGTCTGTGTGCCGTCGGGATATTTACACACGCCCATACCATGCTCGATAGAGACGCTACCGATAGGATGAACACCGATGAACGAACGTGAGTTCTCGCCACCGTGATAGTCAGAACACTCCATGAGAGCCGACATTGGGTAGTCGTCACGAATTTTCATATATGCAGATACCGGGGTATTCAAATCGCCGAGTATCTTCTTTGAAGCTGTTTTGTATTTGTACATAATAAAAAAGATTGGCCCCTCACCTGCCCTACGGGCATCCTCTCCCCAAGGGGCGAGGGGAATATTAGTATTTCTAATCACATGCTCCTCACATAAACGCTCTATTGTAACTTTCCCCTCGCCCCTTGGGGAGAGGGTGTCACATAGTGACGGGTGAGGGGCCGCTTGTTATATCTTCGCTTTCAAATACGTATCCAGATCCTTGTCTCCTCTACCTGATACGGTGAGGACAACCACATCGTCCTTCTTGAACTGTCCTGCCACCTTTGGAAGAAGGGCGAGGGCATGGGCTGACTCAAGGGCAGGAATGATACCCTCCATACGGGTAAGCTCGAAGGCAGCACGAAGCGCCTCATCGTCATTGGCAGGAAGAACCTGAGCACGACCTGTCTCATAGAGGTTACAATGCATAGGACCTGTGCCCGGATAGTCAAGACCGGCAGAGATTGAGTAAGGCTCTATAATCTGTCCGTCCTCTGTCTGCATAAGACGAATCTTTGAACCGTGGAGAATTCCGATAGTGCCCACCTGCATACTTGCAGCCGTCTTGTCGGTATCTACTCCGAGACCACCTGCCTCACCAAGGATAATCTTCACGCGCTCGTCATCGAGATAGTGGTAGATAGTGCCGGCAGCATTTGAACCGCCTCCCACGCAAGCCATGAGATAGTCAGGATAGTTGCGGCCTATCTTTTCCTCCAACTGCCATTTTATCTCCTCAGAGATAACGCTCTGGAGCTTTGCCACCATCTCTGGATATGGGTGTGGACCTACGGTTGAACCGATGATATAGAAGGTATCGGCAGGATGGCAGCACCAGTCGCGGATAGCCTCGTTTGTTCCGTCCTTCAAGGTCTTGTTACCGCTCTGAACAGGCACAACGGTAGCACCGAGCATCTTCATACGCTCCACGTTCACATGCTGTCGCTCCACATCGAGAGCACCCATATAAACCGTGCAAGGCATATCCATAAGGGCACATGCAGTAGCAGTTGCCACACCATGCTGTCCAGCGCCTGTCTCTGCGATGATACGTGTCTTGCCCATCTTCTTTGCCACGAGAATCTGACCGAGCGCATTGTTTATCTTATGCGCTCCCGTGTGGTTCAAATCCTCGCGCTTCAAATAGAGCTGACATCCGTACTTCTCGCTCATGCGCTTTGCGAAGTAGAGAGGTGAAGGGCGACCAACATAGTCACGCAGAAGGGCATGATATTCCTTCTTGAACTCCTCGCTCTCGATGATAGGGAGGTACGCATTCTTCAGGTCCTCCACCGTCTTGTATAATATCTCAGGGATATAGGCACCACCATAGTTGCCGTAGAATCCCAGATCGTTTACTGTGTATTTGCTCATAATAATTCGGCCTCTCCCCCCGCCCTCCCCCGTAGGGAGGGAGCCGGAAGGCTAAAGGCAATTCAATTATTTAATTATTACTCATTACTAATCAAAGTCGGCTCTCCGGCTCCCTCCCTACGGGGGAAGTCCGATGTTGATAACATCGGAGTATGTGCCAGGGCGGGGGGAGAGGCCTCTTCTATTTACTTAGTGCCTCAAACAACTCATCCAATGCCTTGTCAGCATCGCCGTTTGCCTGCTCAAGAAGCTGCACGAACTTACTTCCGATGATTGCTCCAGCGGCATTTGCCTGTGACGATTCAAGCGTCTGCTTGTTGCTGATGCCGAAGCCTATCATGCGAGGGTTGCGGAGGTTCATGGCGTTGATGCGCTGGAAATACTCCTGCTTAGCCTCATCGAACGACTTCTGCGCACCCGTGGTGCTTGCTGATGATACCATATACACGAATCCGTCGGTATGCTCGTCGATGAAGCGGATGCGCTCCTCTGATGTCTCAGGAGTGATGAGCATGATGATGCGGATATCATATTTGTCTGCTACTGGCTTCACCTGCTCCATATAGTCCTTGAAAGGAAGGTCTGGAATGATAGCTCCGCTAACGCCACACTCCACGCAGCTCTTGCAGAACTCCTCAATGCCATACTGCAACACCACGTTCAAGTAGCCCATGAGCACGAGCGGAATCTTCACCTCATCCTTGACAGCCTTCAACTGTGAGAAGAGAAGACGCAGCGACATTCCGTTGCGCAATGCCTTCGTAGCAGCATCCTGAATAACAGGACCGTCAGCCATAGGGTCGCTGAAAGGTATTCCCACCTCTATCATATCTATGCCGTGACGCTCCATTGACTTTATCACATCCCCTGTTCCCTCAAGTGTAGGGCATCCTGCACAGAAATAGAGGGAAAGGAGCTTACGGTCTTTTGCCGAAGCAAATAATTGATTTATCTTATTCATCTCTTGTATTTACCATTTAACAATGTACAATGTACTATTTTTACTATCTAACATCCTTCCCTTTGGGAAGGCTTGGTTAGGCTGATGAACGCTTTTAACTTCTCCACATCCTTCAGTCCTGGCTCTATCTCAAACTTCGAGTTGAGGTCTATGCCCACGCACATCGGATGCTTGAAAGCCTTTACGCGCTCCACGTCATCTGGTCCGATTCCTCCAGAGAGCAGGAACGGAATATTACCGTCATACCCCTCGAGTACCGACCAGTCGAACTGCTCTCCGCTGCCTCCCACGCACTTGCATTTCGTGTCGAAAAGCAGCATATCAGCATGTCCCTCGTACTCACGCCATCGCTTCACATCATCGGCCTCTCGTATGCTCAGCGCCTTGATAATCTTGACGTCTGGCGCAATGTCAGGAATGAGCGTCGCCTTGAGGTTATCAATCATAACAGGCGACTCATCACCATGTAGCTGCACATAGTCGAGCTTGAAGTTATACACGCGCGTCACGATGTTCTGTGGCATATCATCTACGAACACGCCCACATATTTCACATCCGACTGCTTGCCATCAAGCATCTCCGTATTCACGCGGTCAGGAATGATACCTGCACGCGATGAAATCTGTGACACATACCTCGGGCTCTTCGGCCAGAAGATGAAGCCCATCATATCTATTCCAAGCTTTGACACCTCCGCAATGTTCTGAGGGTCACGCATTCCGCAAACTTTTACTAACATAAAGAAAAAGATACACAGCCCCTCACCTGCCCTACGGGCATCCTCTCCCCAAGGGGCGAGGAAAATATTACCTTTATTCGCTATGAGGGTATTTGCAATGTTATTTTTTATCAATAAATACTAACTTTTCCCTCGCCCCTAGGGGAAGTCGGAGATTGAGTATCTCCGAGTATGTGTCAGAGGGTGTCACGCAGTGACGGGTGAGGGGCCGAGGTTGGTTAGGCTGAGCCTTATAAACTCCCTCAACGCCTTCCCCGGATCTTCCGTCTTCATGAAGTTCTCACCTATGAGGAAGCCCCTGAAGCCTGCCTCACGCAACTCCCGAACCGTATTTGGTTCGGAAATCCCGCTCTCGCTTACCTTGCACGCATCCTTAGGAAGAAGCTCTGCCAAGCGGAAGGAATTCTCCACCTTTGTGATGAACGTACCGAGGTTACGGTTGTTTATTCCGCACATATCAGACCCCAGTTCCACATACTCCAGCTCTGGCTCGCTATGCATCTCGAGCAGCACCTCAAGCTGAAGGTCGTGCGCCTTGCCGAGCAGATCACGGCACTCCGCTTTCTTCAGGTCGGCTGCAATGAGCAGCACGGCTGATGCCCCGCAAAGGCGAGCCTGCCACAGCTGATACTCATCAATCACGAAGTTCTTATATAGAATAGGTATAGTAACTCCCGACTGGCGCGCTATCCTTATGAAATCATCACAACCGCCAAAGTATTTCGTATCAGTAAGAATACTCAAAGCCGAAGCCCCGTTCTGCTGATATGAGAGTGGAATGACATCTGCCCTACCCTCTTCCTTTATCCATCCCTTGGAAGGCGACTTGCGCTTGAACTCGGAGATGATGCCTGAATCCGATGCCATCAACGCACCACGCATCGAAGGCACTTCCGCGCCCTCATCCATCACCTTCTCCACCTTTGCCACAAGGTCACGGAACGGCAATTCCTTCTTGAACTGCTCTACCTCTATTCGCTTGTTAGCGATTATCTCGTCTAAAATGTCCATCGGCCTCTCCCCCCGCCCTCCCCCGTAGGGAGGGAGCCGGATTGCTCAAGGGGGCTAATTCCAGATTGTTGTTATTACTTTTGACAATAATACTATAAAACATCCTTCCCTTTGGGAAGGCTTGGTTAGGCTTTATTCACCTCCACAAACTTCTTCAGCGTTGCCAATGCCTTACCGCTCTCGATGCTCTCCCTTGCCTTGGCAATGCACTCCTCTATCGGCATCTTACCTGCCTCAAGCGTCTGGATGGCAAAGGCGGCATTCACGATAACCACATTCTTCTGCGACTCCGTTGCCGTGTTCTCAAGAACAGAATCGAATATCCTCATCGCCTCTTCCTTCGTCGAACCACCATAGATCTCAGCTGGCTTCACAAGCGGCATCTTCACATCGTGTGGCGAGAATATCCTCTCATAGTTATTGGCTGTCACCTTGAAATTGCCTGTCAGCGAAATCTCGTCATAGCCGTCGATTGAGTTCTCTATGGCATAGTCAGAACCGAGTTTCTGATAAACGCTGTTATACAAACGCATCTGGTCAAGATTCGCCACACCGAGCAACTGGCACTTTGGCTGACTCGGATTGACGATAGGGCCAAGGAGATTGAACACCGTAGGGAACTCCACAGCCTTACGGATTGGGGCAACGAACTTCATAGCACGAGCGAACAATGGTGCATGGAGATAAACGATACCTGTCTCGTTGATTGAGCGGTTGAGCTGGTCAATATCGTTAGTGAACTTAACACCGTGACCCTCAATCACATTACTTGCACCGCTAACCGATGTGGCTGCCACGTTACCATGCTTTGCCACCTTATATCCAGCACCTGCCACCACGAAGCAGGCACAGGTTGAGATGTTGAACGTATTCTTCTGATCACCGCCAGTACCCACAATGTCAATATATCGGTCGGCATCAAGAAGGGCAGGAACGCCAGTCTCAAGTATTCCGTCACGGAAACCGAGCAACTCGTCAACCGAGATTCCACGCATCTGCAAGCAAGCCAACAGAGCCGTGATCTGTGCATCGTTAATCTCCTGACGTGTGATTGCCAGAAGAATCTGTCTCATTTCCTCGCGCGAAAGCAGCTCATGCTCAAGCACTCTCGCCAAAATTTCCTTCATTACCATATATTTATTTACTATTTTACTATTTACTATTTTTTTCAGCATCCCCCCTTCGCGCTCCGGCTCCCTCTCTACGGGAGAGGGCGGGGGGAGAGGCCGCAGTTCAATTAAAAAGGGCCTGTCGCGTTTGCGACAGACCCTTAAGAATATCTCTTTATACTTGACAAGTACATATACGGTCTTAGCAACTCACGACTTTATTCAAATCTCGAGCTACGCCACCACCAATATGTACGAATGTTTTGTTTCATGCTGCAAAAGTACACATTTATTTTGAAAAAACAAATTTTTTGGCACATTTTTTCGTCTTTTGCTTACATTTTTCTTTCAAAACTTTCAAAAATATTCCAATTTCATTATTCTTGGCAGCATAAAAAGCAAAATCGTAACACATAGGGTGTGCGTAAAAATCATGTTAACAATAACATCAGTTCGACGACTTGCTTTAGCTTGTTGAGCCTTAGCGAACAAAGCCAAATCTTGAGAGAATCTTTCAAGAAAATCTTGGTGAAAATTTTCCCGCTCCCTTCCCCATCTAAATTGCTTTCGCCATTTAGAAAAACCAATTAAAACAAAAGAAAACAAAAGAAACATCTTTGTTTATTTGTTTTTACATGTTTTTATTGGTTTTATCCTGTTTTTTTAGATGGCGAAAGCAATTAGCAATTAGCGCCTCTGCGTTCAGTTATTATTCTCTGTTAACCTTCGAACTGAGATTCACATAGAAATCCCACTTCCAGATCGTGATATGAATTGATACAAACATAATATTATTTACAATTTACAATTTACCATTTACAATTTACAATCTACAATTGCGCGTATGAGGGCTGTAAGCCCGTCACCTAAAAGGGCAGTCCGCAAGGGCTGTTATATAGGTTGTTATAGTATATTGAGGTCTGAAGGACCGACACCTATTGTATTTGTCTATGATTTCAGGTGTCGCACTTACAGCGCTCCATTCCTCACACCCATTCGCATTGACAGCCCTATCGGACTGCCCTGTTAGGTGTCGCACCTTCGGCGCTCCGCAAATCACGCCCAAGCCTATCCCATCACCACTCCCCCTCACGCGAGTAAGTGTATCTATTCCCCCCTGTAGGGGGTGAGGGGGGTGGAGCTTGTCACATACTCCGATGTTATCAACATCGGACTACCCATTGGGGAGGGTTGGGGTGGGTCGTGGGGTCGTAGGTCGTTAGCCTATCCAGCCAGCGGCTTCATACGCTCATTCTCCAGAGAGAGAGTTACGTTCTCCTTCATCAGCGCCAATCGCTCGGTGCGCTCACGCTTCAAGGTGTTGAGCAACTTGATTCCATAGTCAGGATCCTCGGCAAAGCGAGCCAAAGCATCATCCGTGAGATACGCCCCATTGCGACGGATGGAAGGAAGTACCTCCTCAAACACCCAGTTCTGAAACTGCTCCGCCTCAGCCTTGCGACTCTGGAAGATGCAACGATAGAGATTAGGTTCATCAATGTAGATCATCTTCTGGGCAACCACTGTTCCGAATTGGTTCTTGATAGGGGTCTCGATAGTATCGACCCCCCTCCCAGATAGTCTTCTTTTAACATCACTTGGATTACCGATAGCCAATGCCTTGCATACATCGGAAAGGCAAAACAGCTCTTTGGCATCTGCCAGACAAATTCGGATTTCACCGAATTGCTCATGTCTGAAAATCTTAATTGTTTTCATATCAATTATTAATTATTCATTATAACTTGCTTTAGCTTGTTGAGCTTTAGCGAAAAATTATTAATTAGCAGAATGCTCCGTCTGGGCCCATAAACGAAAAGCACCCGCAACCAGATTTTTCCATCCGATTGCGAGTGCAAAGGTAAG
Organism: uncultured Bacteroidales bacterium; assembly: GCA_902801425.1. GTDB lineage: Bacteria > Bacteroidota > Bacteroidia > Bacteroidales > Bacteroidaceae > Prevotella. Next base: position 39,788 of record CADCIQ010000012.1, read on the forward strand.
GCGTTTTCATAAGGTGGTTCCTATACCCCATCTTTACCCTATGAAAAATAGGACATATACTAACGTGAGTTACTTACTATTGTATATATCCTGATGTTTCTCCTTCATATCATCAAAAATGCGTGTCTGTTTCTCAAATGCCACCACCAGTCTTCCTTCTGATTGCTTATCACCCTGGCAAGCTCGTTCATCACGAGGCACATCTCGCGGCTAACGACCGTCTCGCGCGCGTACTCGTAGCGCCAGCAGGTGATCTGCACCAAACGGTTCTCGGCACAGGCATAGAACGCCTTGCCCGTGGGCTTGTAGCGGTCGGGAAAGCCGTTGTCCGTTATCTCGATGAACGGCAGGAACTCAAGCATCAACTGGTTGCGTATCTCCCTCTCCTTGGGCGAGATAAAGGCGGAGACGATGATCGCGCCACTACGCGCGGCATGGAGCACCGCCGCCTTCTGCTCCTCAAAGCGGTGCGCGTCGGCTCTGTGGCATATCAGAGGCAGTTTGCGGGGACTTGCCATCCACTCACGTGAGCCGAGGAAATCGAGCTGTGGTATGGGTGATAGGAGGTGGGTGCCGGATTGGATGTTAAGGCGAGCAAGGATTTTGCGTTGTGCCTCTTCGCGCTTGTCGGGATGTCGGGCAAAGAACGGGTCTGCGGCAATGGCACGTAGGGCTATGTCAGCCGTCCAGTTTCGGGAACTGCCGCGCTCTATGCAGAAGCAACGGTGCATGGTGCCTTTTATCAGCCGTCGCTCCGCTTGCGAGTGGATATAGTCTATCTTTATCTGCACCTCCTCGGGAGTGACAGGCTCCACGTCGTTGTAGCCATGCACAAAGAGGGCTGGGCCGCGATAGGAGCGCGTATGGTCGCGGTCGTTCCATTCTGGCGTTCTAACGCCTTTCACATAGCTCATACTGCGCCAGTCTATGCCCAGCGTGTCCCAGTAAGCGTGGGTACAGCCTATCATGAAGCCGCTGATGATGCGCCCCAGGTGCTGCTTGTTGCCAGGCTTCAGCCTCAGCAGGCCGTGGAAATGCTCGGGCATCACCTCGCAGGCTATGCACTCCACGCCGGGGTATATATCTTCATTGCGCAGCCAGCATTCCCTCACCTTCTCCCCAAGTTCCAGATACCGGCAATGCGGCGTGTCGGGCTCTCCCTCGGGTGCGCCAACTTTGCCCACTACCTCACTGAGAATCGGAGCCTCGCCCCTCGTGTTCAGCGTCACGAAGAAATAGCCCTCAAAATAGTTTGAGAGCGGATTACGTTTCAGGGCATCGGGAGTAGCCGCCTCCTTCTGGCGTATCCTGGCTATTTGAGCAGCGGTTAGCATAGGCATGCGGATTGGTGGAAATACGTGATTACGCAGCATTTTGCATGATGCAAAGGTACGCAATTTCCCTGAAACCTCCAAACAACTGCCTGCATTTTTTTGCATAAACTCTGTCTTAACTAAGACATCCCCCTACCTAACATTTAACTGTTAGATAAAACAGGGACACACACACACCTTCCTGACTTCATAATATAATATAATAATATATATTATTATATTATATTATGGCTATAGATCACCCACAAGTACCTGTGTGTTGTTTATCTAATGGTTATATGTTAGGTAGTTTCC
>CADCIQ010000013.1 GCA_902801425.1 uncultured Bacteroidales bacterium
ATTTTTCCATCTGCGCATCAAAAAATCTGCAAAAATCATCTGCAATACAGAAAATTTCTGTAATTTTGTCCTCGGTAAACATAGCGATTTTTTTAGTTTGTTTTGTTTTTATTCCACTACAAAGTTACTAAAAATTTCGCTATTTACCAAATTTACAAGCACTTATAATTCGTCGAACTCACGTTAACTTATGAAAAAGATTTTTCTTTCATTGATGACCTTTTCGAGCCTGACCGTGTCAGCTCAGTTCGGTGCTCCAAGAGAAAACCCTGTTGTTCCTTCTGTTGTAAAAGATGTTGTTGAAGACTTCAAGCCTGCAACTACCAATCAGGGTGATAAGCAGTACCCTATGGTGAACTCACAGCGTATGGTTCGCGCGCAGATCTCTGCCCCAAAGGCTACTTTCGTAGGTCTTGACATCGACGGTAAGATCTATGAGATGACTAAGGATGACAAGGGTGTATGGACAGGAACATCTGCTCCTCAGGATGAGGGTTTCCACTACTATCAACTTAACATAGACGGTGCTTCCGTGCCTGATCCGGGCAGCAAATACTTCTATGGCGCAAGCCGTTGGGGAAGTGGTATCGACGTACCGGCAGCCGATCAGGATTTCTACACTTTGAAGAATGTACCTCAAGGCTCTGTAAACGAGGTTTATTATTGGTCATCTGTGACAGAAAAGATGCGTCACGGATATATATACCTTCCAGCCGAATATTACAAGAACCCTGACAAGAAGTACCCTGTACTTTACCTTCAGCATGGTATGGGTGAGAACGAGACTGGTTGGAGTGCTCAGGGTAAGACTGGTATCATCATGGATAACCTGATTGCTGAGGGTAAGGCTGTACCATTCATCATCTACATGGATAACGGTCTTGATGTTCGTCGTCCTGGCGATCCTGCTCCAGGTCAGGGAGGCTTTGGCGCTCCACGTCCACAGGGTCCACGTCCACAGGGCGCTCCTGGTCAAGGCGGTCCTCGCCCTAACTTCAGACGTAGCGGTTTCGGGGGTTTCAATGCTTTCCAAGACATACTTATCAAGGATATCATACCTATGGTAGAGAAGAACTACCGCGTAATTGCCGACACAGAACACCGTGCTATGGCAGGTTTGTCAATGGGTGGTATGCAGACACACGCCATCACGCTTGCAAACCCAACGACATTTGCCTATGTAGGTATGTTTAGTGGAGGTACTTTCAACACCGATGAACTGAAGGATGCAGCCGACTTCAAGAAGACCAACAAGGTGCTCTTCATGAGTGCTGGTGGTAAGGAGACAAGAATGGCAGAGGGCGAGAATAGCGTAGGCAAGGCAGCCAGCGACCTCAAGGCTATCGGCATCAACGCTCACAGCTATGTTTCTCCGGGAACAGCTCACGAGTGGCAGACATGGCGTCGCAGCCTTTATCAGTTTGCCCAACTGATTTTCAAATAATAGATAATTTAGACAAAACGTGCAGGTCGTAATGATTTGCACGTTTTTCTTTATAACATGAACTCGACGAATTCTACGAATGGCAACAAACAGCCTTAACTTTAACCACAGGTGCAGCGTTTATTTTCGTTGAACTGATGTTAAAATACATGATTATAAACGTATGCGAACCTTGATATAACACTATTTTTCTATGAAAAATCCTCACTTTTTTATATTGAAAGGCACATAATATCGAAAAAAATATTTATATTTGCAGTCAAATGGAAAAAGATAGAGTACAAAAAGCCGTGGAATGCTTTATGCAGGGATACGGCTGTTCACAAGCAGTAGTGGCTGCATTTGCCGATATGTATGGTCTTGATGACACTATGGCAAAGCGCATCAGTGCCGGTTTTGGCGGTGGTGTAGGTAGAATGCGTATGATGTGTGGTGCAGTTTCAGGTCTCGTGACCCTTGCAGGACTTGAAAAAGGTCAGACAGAAGGAAATGACCGTGAGGGCAAGGCAGAATGCTACAAACTTGTGCAAGAACTATTGGCAAAGTTCAAGGAAAGGAACGGAAGTATTATTTGTGCAGAACTGCTTGGTATGAATGGTTGCAAAGTGGTAAAGGACACAAACATGCCTGATGAACGCAATGCCGAATACTACAAGAAACGCCCATGCGTCAGAAAAGTAGAGAGCGCAGCAAGGGTATTTGCGGAATATCTTTCGTCTAAATAATGGCACATATAGTCGCAATATTCGTAGTCCTTATCTGGGGCACTACATTCGTTAGCAGTAAGGTTCTGCTGAACAGCGGATTGCTGCCTGCTGACATCTTCTTCGTGCGCTTTATAATAGCGTACTCATGCCTGCTGTGCCTTTCACATAAGCGATTGTTTGCCAATTCCATAGCCGACGAACTGACACTTGCAGGACTTGGCATTATGGGTGGTTCGCTCTATTTCCTCACGGAAAACATGGCACTACTCCACTCCACTTCCTCTAACGTGAGCATTCTCGTAAGTACCACTCCACTGGTAACGGCAATGCTTCTTGCTATTTTCTACAAGAGCGAGCGCCTTAGTTCCAGACAAATATGTGGCTCCGTGCTGGCATTCATCGGTGTTGTGCTCGTGGTGCTCAATGGTCAGCTGGTACTACATCTCAACCCTCTTGGCGATGCCCTTGCCCTTGGAGCTTCATTCACATGGGGCTTCTATTCACTCTTTATGCGAAGGATAATGGGCAGATACTCAGCCGATTTCATTACAAGGAAGGTTTTCTTCTATGGTCTTGTGACAATCATGCCATATTTCGCCCTCGTGCATCCTCTTGACATTGACCTTCTGACATCGGGAAGCATGACAATATGGGGCAATCTCTTTTTCCTCGGCTTCGTTGCCTCCACTGGCGGTTATCTGCTATGGAACTGGGTGATGAGAAAGTTAGGAGCCGTGAAATCAACTAATTTCATCTATCTCCAGAGCCTTGTTTCAATGGTGGCTGGACATGTGATTTTAGGAGAGCGCATTACCATAATGGCAATAGCAGGTGCAGTGATTCTGATTATAGGAATGATACTCGCAGTTAGAAAAAAACGCTCAAAAACTTGATTATCTCATTTCTTTTTAGTATTTTTGCACTCGGAAAATAAGTTTAGAGATTAGGACTTAGAGAACACTAAACGCTAAACACTAAACGCAAGATAAAAAAACAATGAAATATTCAAGACTCTATATTGCTCTTTTGTCTCTATTTCTTGGGGGGGCAACATCTCAGGCACAGGTGGCACGTGCTCACAAAGCACCAGTCAAGGCTGCTAAACCCGGTGCCGTTGTTCCCACAACCGAGGACCTTAACTTTGCCAAACTGTTTCCTGCAACGGCAAAGGTGATGTTCATTGATTCACTCGTGGCAAACGAAAGTGATTTCCTGAAACATCTGCCTCTCTCACCTTCATGCGGAAAGATAAGCATAAAGAAGAGTGAACGTGCTGACGGATACGACTATTACTACACAAACGAGTTCGAGAACAAACGGTTCTCTTCCGTACAGCAGGCTTCAGGCAATCATGTGTTTTCTGTTGAAGAAAAACTTGGCAAAAAGTGGGATGCATCGGAGATTATCCACCTTGAAGGCGTGAAAGATGTCATTTGCCCATATATGATGTCGGATGGAGTGACTCTCTACTTTGCAGCAAAGGACGGTGAGGACTCCATGGGCAAGTACGACATATACTATACCGTATATGACAGCGACAGCCATTCATTCTATAAGCCTCAGAGCTTAGGTCTGCCTTTCAATTCATTCGCTGATGACACCTATTATATAATAGATGAATACAACGACCTTGGCTATCTGGTAACAAACCGCCGCCAAGCTGACGGTAAGGTGTGCGTGTATATCTTCCAACCAACAGAGACACGCGAGACCTACGACATAGAGAATATGCCAGAGATTGAGATTGACCGTCTGGCACGCCTTAGATCCATCAAGGATTCACAGACAGATCAAGAGGCTCTCGCCTCTGCCCTATCACGCTTTTACGCTGCTCGTCAGACTAAGAGTGCAAAGAAAAAACATAGCTTCGATTTCGTCATCAATGACAAGCTGGTGTATCATAACATTTCCGATTTCCGCAGTAGCGTGAATCAGAACCAGTTCCCTACTTATCTCACAATGAAAAGCAACGTAGAAACAAGGGAGAAGCAACTGGAAGACCTGCGTGTGAAATTCCATAACGGCAACAGAAACCTTGCCAACACCATCGCACAGATGGAAGTCGAAGTTTTCAATGAGCGACAGAAGCTCAACCTTACTGAGAAGCAGATAAGGAATACGGAGATACAGACAATAACAAAATAGCCCCTCCCCCTCACCCCTCCCATAAAGGGAGGGGCAAGGGGATGGATCTTTTTATTCTACTATTATGTACGCACCTTCAGAACTCATCATCAATGAAGATGGCAGTTGTTTCCATCTTCACCTGAAGCCGGAAAATCTGGCTGATAAAGTAATACTCGTTGGCGACCCAGAGAGAGTTTCTACGATTGGAAAACTCCTTGATTCCATTGAAATCGAGGTTTCCAACCGCGAGTTCCATACTATTACAGGCACATACAACGGTAAGCGCATTACTGTGCAATCAACAGGCATAGGATGCGACAACATTGACATAGTACTGACCGAACTCGATTCCCTCGCAAACATCAACTATGCCACACGCGAGGACAATCCTCAGCATCGCACTCTCGATATAGTGCGCATAGGAACATGCGGAGGTCTGCAACCCGACACTCCTATCGGCACACCTATCATATCAGTCAAGAGCATAGGCTTTGACGGTCTTCTTAACTACTATGCTGACCGTGATAAGGTGTGCGACCTACAGTTGGAAGATGCTTTCCGCAAGCACATGAACTGGTCGGAAAAGAAAGGCGCGCCATACGTTGCCGTGGCAGATGATGAGCTGAGCCGTCGCATAGGTGGCACAGACATGCACCGTGGCATCACAGTTTCATGTGGCGGTTTCTATGGTCCACAGGGAAGGCAAATACGCCTTAAAATACAGGATCCTGAGCAGAATAAGAAAGTAGAAGCATTCTCTTACACCAATCCGGAAACTGGCGAGCCCCTGAAGATATGCAACTTCGAAATGGAGTCTTCTGCCGTGGCAGGAATGTCGGCAATGCTCGGACACAAGGCAACAACCTGTTGTATGGTCATTGCGAACCGTTACGACAAGGAGATGAACACAACATACAAAAATTCGATGGAAAATCTGCTAAAAACCGTGCTAAATAGGATTTAGGGATGATTTGTGTCAATTTGTAAGTCATTTTGGCTTATTTCGGGGCATTTTAACTGATTTAGAGCAAGAAAAGAGCAAAAATATGGTTTTCTTGACATATATTTGTTAATTGCCACTTTTTACCATAAAGTCTAAAAAATATTTGTGTGCCCACACAATTTGTTATACCTTTGCACTCGAAATCAGAAATAAACATCGGAAAGATGCAAAATTTACTGAAGACGAGAATTTAGTATTTATAAGGATAACATTTTAAAATTAAAGAAAGGAAACACATTATGACAACATTTATGGTAATGACAAGCGCAGTTTATGTAGCAGCATTGTTCAGCATTTACATGGTTGTTAAGACTCTTAACGGTATGAGAGGTTAAACCTCCCAACCGCGAAAGAGAACCAAAAGCTTAGAAATCGGTTTTACACACATTAAAAAGGGCGGCAGTATTCTTATACTGTCGCCCTTCCCATATATAAAAGATCGTACCTTCCCAAACGTAGAGACGCTGAGTTTCGTTAGATCCGTGTTTTCTCCCATTATTCTAAGGAACGGATCTGCAACGGACTCACAGCGGAGGCAGGACGAATGATGAATCTTAACTTTCCTGCGGAGCCTGTTGTGGACGCTTACGCTGTGGACGTCTTCTCTGTGGACGCCTACGCTGCTGCATCTGCTGTTCTGCAACTTCGGCAACTTCTACTATTTCTTGAGAATCAACGCTTACAGGGGTATTTGGCAGTTCCTGAGAATCCGGGATGTCAGTTACGATGACAAGTTCCGAAGCTGTAGGCTCTGTCTGTAATGGTTTCTGCTCAACCTGCGACAGCTTAGACTCATTTTTTGGTTGTGGCTGCCTTGCTTGCTGTTGTTTCTGCTGCTTAGGCTGCTCTGCCTGTTCCTGAACTTTCTGCTCCTGTTTTGTCTGACTCTGTTGCTTCTGTTTCTTCTGTTCCTGCTTAGACTGATTCTGCTTCTGCTGCTTGTGCATCTCAGATTGCTTGTCGCCTGGACGGAAGCCGTCAAGCCATAGGGTGAGAGGTGGAATATTACGCTTCTCCATACGTTGTGGCACATCTTCCATCCATTGCTTGCCTGCTGCCATCTGGAGAAAATGATACTGACGAGTGTATGAGTCAAGAACCTTCAAGTCTTCCATAGTGATGACCATAGGGCGTAATGGTGCATAAATGCGTTCCCATGTCTCATCGTCAATTTCATTGATGCGTTGTAAGTCGTCGCACATACCCATACTACGGATTGCCACGGAAGCATCATTAGTGAGAAGCAACACACGCTTGCCAACAGAGAACAGTTCAACAGTCTTGCGGATAATGGCAGGATCAGCGAAAGCAGCATGATGGCTCTCGGCACAGATACCCTCTATCTTCAGACGGTTCTCACGAAGCTGTGAGAGAATAAGTCTCTTAGCCAGACGCGCTGACACGTTACGGCACAGAGCCTCGTCAGAAAAATCCGCATCCTTATAGTTGGTTGGTGCTTGCTGCGTAGCAAATCGGTCAATCTCCTCGTATGTCTCACTCATCATCATGAAACGACCACCACGGAAACGTACGAGCTTAGAAATGAATTCAAGCTGACGCTCAAACATCAGACGAGCATTCACCTTAGGATCGCTGTGACTTGAGGTGTGACCAACAAGAAGTTCAAGCCAGATGTTGGTATCAGAGATAACAACATCATAGTTGAGTACCCATGCAAGTGTACCCTCTATCCAACGGAAACGCTTTAGAGCCTCTTCCTGCGTGAGTTGCTGAATCTGCTGATCATTGAGAAGTAACTGTCCCTTTGGCGCATTGACCATATCAACGATAGTGTCAATACGAACAGGATTGAATGGAGGGATTGGCTTTTGTTTTGGTGTGTTGGGGGCAGGCTGTTGGGTGTTAGCATTTTCATCAACCTCAGCCTTTACCTCTTCTGCCCTACCCTCTTCCTCCACCTTGATTTCCTCAATCTTCGGCTCTTCAGGAACTGGGTTCTGAACTTCTGCGACTGCCTCCTGTTGAACTTCAGGCTCACGAGTTTCAGGTGTTGGCTCTGTTGCAATTGCCTGAACAGGTGCATCATTGTTCTCTGTAATTGTCTTGGCTGCCTCTACGGCTGTTTGTTTAGGTTTACGACCACGACGTTGTGGTTGTTTCTTTGCAGGAGCCTCAATTTCACTTACAGGCTCAACTGCGTCTTCCTTCTTGGCAGCCTTCTTCTTTGTGGTTGCAGCCTTACGCACTGCTGGTTTTCTACGAGACAATTTGTCGGTTTGCTGACCGTTGCTTGTCTCGGAAACTACCACTTCTTCGGTTGTCTTTTCTGTCATTTTGTTTAAAAAAATTTTAAGGTATCCCCGAGGGAGACTAGAGTTTCCTCACTTAGAACGGGAATCCCACGGCAAAGTGGAATGCATGATCGCGTGAGAAATTAGGATGTACGAGCGGGAAATGCTCGCGTGATGTGGTATAGGCAGGATTTACGGCCTTCATACCCATATCTAATCGTATTACGAAATAGTCAAAGTTAAGTCGGAGACCTATGCCATATGCCACAGCTATCTGTTTCATGAACGTATCGAACCTGAACTGTCCATCAGGCTGATCATCATATTTGCGTATAGTCCATATATTTCCTGCATCAACAAAGATGGCACTCTGAAACCTCCAAAAAAGGTGCGAACGCATCTCTGCACTTAGTTCCAGTTTGATGTCACCTGTCTGGTTGATGAAATCAATACGTCCGTCATTACGCACATAGCCACCAGGTCCGAGACTGCGGACGCTCCAGCCTCGCACGCTATTACTACCACCAGCAAAATAGCGTTTCTCAAAGGGAAGTATGGAAGAATTGCCGTATGGATATGCTATGCCAAGACGAGCATGGACGGCAAGGTTACTGCGATCATCCAAGGCAAAGAGACGGGTATAGTCAACATCACCCTTTATATACTGCGCGTATGCAATGCCCAAGAAAGTATTCTGACCTTCGTCATTCTCCCTGAACTTCAAAGGAGCAGAAAGAAGATGCAGGACATTACCAGCAGATTCAAAATTCAGACGAATTGTCTTACCTTTATCACTATAAGTGAAGCCTATGCCTGCCTTCATAATCATGAGATTCTCATAGTTATAACGGAGAATAGCATTACGATTGGATACAGAGTCAAGATAATCGTGCTTGAAGGTTTCTGATATCCAAGGCATTGAGATGAAGTTTACATCTATGGCATCTACCTTATACTGCGTATGCTTACGAGGATTATTCCATTTATATCTCCATGCAGCGGTAAAGATACGACGCTGGAACTCAGGACGATTCTGACGGTTGTAGCTGAACAATATCTCACTTGTAGCAGAACTGCGTCTATGGAACGACTTCTTCATCCAAGGGAACAGAAAACGAGGGAATGCAAGAGAGGTCTCCAATCCCCATTCCTCATAGTTGTGACTCTGATAGCCTTCAAGTCCCCTAATTGCCTCGTATGCTCCACGAGCCGTAACATTGAGGAGTTCACTGCCATGAAAGATATTCCTGTTCTGGTATATAAGCGAAACGGCAGCTCCAAGGTCGCCTGCGGTATTTGTGCCTTCAGGCTGAAACTGAATTGAGTTCGTCTTCTGCGGAGATACTTGAATATGACAATCAAGATACATGCTATCAGGATTCTCATCAAAGTGAACATTGGTGTATCTAATAGCTTGAAGACGGGAGAAACGTGTGTATGTTCTCTGCAAATCTGCAGCACTATAAGGCTTACCTGATGCTATGAATGAGTTTTGTTCAAGAACTGACCTACGAAGTGTAAAGTCTGGAGTATTAGCCCCTTCAAAATACACATTACGAACACTATACAGAGGATGCAGTGAAAAATCCTGATAGCTGTTGCGACGATAGAGGTCTATATTCATAGTAACATCCACCGTGCGATTCATCTGGGAACTATCTACATCAAAGGTGATAAACTCCTTATTGAACTGATAGTATCCGTGATTATTGAGATAGTCCGTTATGCGGTTACGATTCCTACCTAACTGATTTACACTGAAAATCTGCCCGATGTGCATGTCAAGCAACTGTTCATCTTTGGCAAGCATATCACCTATAATAGGATCCTTGATGTCATATTTTATCTTTCGAACCACATAGGGACTACCAGTAACGATGTCATAGTTTACCTTTATTCTTTTTCCTTTTTTGGTTAATTGAGGTGTAACTGTAGCATTGAGATAGCCTTCATTACGAACAGCTGCGGTGATATCCTCAACTGTACGGGCGGTAAGCAGACTATCATATACGACAGGAGCCTGTCCCCAGTTACGAAGGGTTCTGTTTACCCATTTTGTAGTATCAACACCCGACATAGAGTAGAATCCGAGAGGTACCTTCAATGATGAAAGCCACTTAGAGTTAGGACGTTGACGGATATAAGTATCCATCGTAGTAAGGTTGATACGTGGATTTTCGCAGGAAACATGGGTAGAGGTTAGGAGGTAATCCCCATCCGCTACATAGCGCGTACCATCACATCCTACCAAAGCAAGCAGGACGAACACAAAGAGAGTGTACAAGATATGTGATGTTATATTGTTAAGGCGTCGAGCCATGTTATGTGCGATGTACATATATAATATGCAAAATTAGTGTTTTTTTTTGGAAGAAACAAAAAAAAACTACACAAACATTAGGATTTAGCAATTTTTACAGTAACTTTGCATTCCGTAATTCGTAATTTATAATTTACTATGATCTCCAAGAATCAACAGAAATATATCAGTAGCCTTGAGCAAAAGAAGAACCGCAAGAAAGATAATGTCTTTGTTGCGGAGGGATTCAAGATAGTGGAGGAACTTCTCAATGCCGGCTATAAACCTAAAATGATTGTAGGTTGTGAGGAATGGACAAACTCATATCACCCTACCCCCAATACTCACCATCAAATTATCACGGTGACAGAAGAAGAACTTCGTAAGACGAGTTTTCTGCAACACCCACAACAGGTACTGGGCGTATTTGAGATGCCTGACAACAATTTCATTCCTGATACACAATGGATTCGCGAACATTTGTGCATTGCCCTTGACGGAGTTCAGGATCCCGGCAATCTCGGAACAATAATAAGGATTGCAGATTGGTTTGGTATTGACACTATAATTTGCAGTCAGACAACTGCCGATGCCTATGCGCCAAAGGTTGTTCAGGCAACCATGGGTAGTATTTCAAGGGTTAAGGTTATATACACCGACCTCGCGGAATATCTAAAAGGTCTGGATAAAGATATTCCTATCTATGGCACTCTTCTTGACGGAGAGAACATCTACACAAAGCAATTATCTGCAAACGGAATAATAGTAATGGGAAATGAGGGTAACGGAATATCACCTGCCATAAGGGAATTAGTGAATAATCGCTTGCTAATACCTTCATATCCACCAGAACAACCTACCGCAGAAAGCCTCAACGTAGCAATTGCAACTGCTATTACAGTAGCAGAATTCAGAAGAAGAAACTCCTAAAATATAAATTGAAGAGTGAATAAAGTTTCACTCTTCAATTTTTTTACTATTCACTTTCATTCCAGACCTGTTCAAATTCAAGGAATGCGTCCATAACTTCCTGTTTCTTAGATTCAAGCTTACTTTTTTTCCAAAGCTTTGTTATTGATTGCAACTGCTTTCTATATATCTTTGAACCTGTGCAACCATACAGATACAACAAGCATTTCAGACGCATTGTCTCAGAGGAGATCTTCTCCAAATAGTCTTGCAGGAATCTCTCATGGGCATCAGCATCTATCTTTCTGTCAAGGCACGTATAGGCAATAAAGAGGAAAAGATGCAACTTTGCCGTCATATTGACCGTAGGAGTCTTGAGTTCGGAGAAACGATGAATGAACACATTCAGATATGAACCATCGCGTGGTGTTATCTTTTCACCCTTGGCATGAGAAACGACACAGCGATGACCACGTGTCATGAACGAGTCAAACTTCTTATACATGTGCTTGCCGCTCTTGGCAAACTCAATAATCTGTATGAACTCTGGACGTATCTCCGTAGTACGAGTGGCAAGGAAATTCAGAATATGGACATATACCGTACCACCATCCTTACCTTTCTGACTCTCAAGTATGCCCTCTACGCCATCGTAAGGACCACCTACAATTCTTACCTTATCGCCTTTCTCCAAGTCTATCTCCGTAGGCTTCATGAAAGGAATGGTTCTTGTGTTACGATTCGTAACGGCCTTGATGAAGATTTCCATCTGCCTTTCAGGTATTGTAATCACATATCGGAATGTGGCCTGATCATAGCAGAATTCCTCCTTCTTTTCTTCGGGCGCAAGTTGATTCAGGGATACAGAGGGATGTTCCTCAGATGGTTTAACCATAAAATTCACCCCTGGGTTGTTCACAACGAACTGCACACACTCGTCAAGGGAAGAGTAGATGAACATCATATTGAACATCAACGCTCTTTCCACACGAACCTGGACACCTTTCTTTCTATTCTCTACCGCAGTGTATGACGGAAGGAAATATCTGAGACCAGAACTCTCAAGTTGGCTATGCATTTTTTGAAAGGAAATCTGGCCATACCTCAGCAGATACCAGCTTTTCCCTTCATGTTTCCAAGAATCGCAATTATCCATTAACGATTTTTATACATATCATCATAATACTTCTCGTAATCACCGCTTGTGATGTTATCCATCCACTCCTGATTTTCGAGATACCACTTCACCGTCTTTTCTATACCTTCTTCAAACTGGAGGCTTGGCTCCCAGCCAAGTTCCTTCTGAAGTTTTGTAGAATCGATAGCATAGCGAGCATCATGACCGAGGCGGTCTGTGACGTATGTAATAAGGTTCATATCCTCACCTTCCTTGCGACCGAGCAGACGGTCAACGGTATTGATAACAACCTTGATAATATCGATATTCTTCCATTCGTTGAAACCACCAATATTATATGTCTCGGCAACGGTTCCCTTATGGAAAATGAGGTCGATAGCACGAGCATGATCCTCAACGAAAAGCCAGTCGCGCACATTCTCACCCTTACCATATACAGGCAATGGCTTACGATTGCGGATGTTATTGATAAACAGAGGAATCAGTTTCTCTGGGAACTGGTAAGGACCATAGTTGTTTGAACAGTTTGTGACGATGGTTGGCATTCCGTATGTATCGTGGAAAGCACGAACAAAATGGTCAGAAGAAGCCTTTGAAGCAGAGTATGGAGAGTGGGGATTGTACTTTGTTGTCTCATAGAAGAAATCCTCTCCGTATGCCTCATGATGCTGTGAGCTTGAAGCCTTTGTTGTGAATGGAGGCTCAATACCCTCTGGATGTGTCATCTTCAATGCACCATAAACCTCATCTGTAGATATATGATAGAAACGCTTGCCCTCATATTTCTCAGGCAAAGACTCCCAATAAAGTTTTGCAGCCTGAAGGAGGGTTAACGTACCCATCACATTAGTACGTGCGAATGTGAATGGATCCTTGATAGAACGATCAACATGACTCTCAGCAGCAAGGTGTATGATACCGTCAATCTTCTCATCCTGCATCAACTTATAGAAAGCATCAAAGTCGCAGATATCCATACGCACAAACTTATAGTTTGGCTTATCCTCGATATCCTTAAGGTTTGCGAGATTACCAGCGTATGTAAGTTTATCAAGATTGATAATATTATACTCTGGATACTTATTTACGAAAAGACGAACTACGTGGCTTCCTATGAAACCAGCTCCGCCTGTGATAACAATATTCTTCATAATAGTATTTGTTGTTTTTAATAAAGGCTTACGTTAATATCGAATGGAGAATCGAAATCCTTGAGACAATCATGCTTGGTATCTTTTTCAGAAAGAATGGCCTTATCCGTTGGAATCTGCCAGTCAATACCGAGAGTATTATCTACGATAGAAATACCACCATCAGCCTCTGGATGATAGAATTCATCACACTTATACTGGAAAACAGCAGTCTCAGAGAGTACGGCAAAGCCATGTGCGAAACCTCTTGGCACAAAGAACTGCTTGTGATTATCTTCTGTAAGGAGACATGAAACATGCTTTCCGTAAGTAGGTGAACCCTTACGGATATCCACAGCCACATCAAGCACAGCCCCCTTTACAC
This sequence comes from uncultured Bacteroidales bacterium, assembly GCA_902801425.1. Taxonomy (GTDB): domain Bacteria; phylum Bacteroidota; class Bacteroidia; order Bacteroidales; family Bacteroidaceae; genus Prevotella. Next base: position 13,395 of record CADCIQ010000013.1, read on the forward strand.
AACGAACAAGTTTACTCTGTGTGAAAGGTGGACGCTGGAAATGCAAACCACGCATCACTCCATAAGAAGACATAGATTCATTGTCCTGTACGAAATTTATCTTATGACCAAGAATAGCACCAACCTTCTCATCAAATTCTCTCTGAGAGAAACTCTCAAAGAAATATCCACGTGCATCCTTGAAAACACGAGGCTCGATAACGAGCACTCCTTCTATATCAGTCTTTATTACTTCCACAATTATTTTAATTTATAAAATTAAAAATGAAAAATTATAAAATACACCTATAAGTGAATAGAGAATAACGAATAGTGAATAATACTGATAGATACCAGAAAGGAAATCGCATAATGGCGTTAACCTGTATTAAGTATTATTATCTATTCATTATTCACTCAAATACTATTGAGTGTATTTTACACTTTTCATTTATTTATGACTCCATCCCAGTACCATATCTCTTCACTTCATCAATAACCTTGAGGAGATACTGGCCATACTGATTCTTGAGCATTGGCTTAGCAAGCTCACGCATTTTGTCCTCAGTTATCCATCCCTTACGATAAGCAATACCCTCAAGACAAGCAACCTTCAAGCCCTGACGCTTCTCAAGTACCTCTATATATGTACTTGCCTCAGAAAGAGAATCATGAGTGCCAGTATCAAGCCACGCAAAACCACGACCAAGAGTCTGTACCTTGAGTTCCTTATCCTCAAGGAATTTCTGATTTACGGTAGTAATCTCATACTCACCACGAGCAGAAGGCTTGATATTGCGTGCGACCTCTACCACCTTATTAGGATAGAAATACAATCCTACAACGGCATAGTTTGACTTTGGATGCTGTGGTTTCTCTTCAATAGAAAGACAATTACCCTCCTTGTCAAACTCAGCAACACCATATCTCTCTGGATCATTAACCCAATAGCCAAATACAGTAGCCTTTTTGTCTTCTTCTGCTGTACGTACAGCCTCTCGGAGCATCTTGGTAAAGCCTGTACCCTGGAAGATGTTATCACCAAGAACAAGACATGCACTATCATCACCAATAAAGTCTGCACCAATAGTGAATGCCTGTGCAAGACCATCAGGAGAAGGTTGTTCTGCATATTCAAAATGTACCCCATAGTCGCTACCATCGCCAAGAAGTCTCTTGAATCCCGGAAGATCAAAAGGAGTAGAAATGATAAGTATATCGCGAATACCAGCAAGCATAAGCACGCTTATCGGATAATAAATCATCGGTTTGTCATAGATAGGCATCAACTGCTTAGAGATACCCTTTGTGATAGGATATAATCTTGTACCGCTACCACCAGCAAGAACAATTCCTTTCATTGTAAGATTTATTTTAGTTCGTTCATATTATTAAGACAGGTTTTGAGAGAATCAAGCCAATAAGGAACTTTTACTCCAAATGTATTTTTCACCTTTGTCTTGTCAAAGACTGAGTATGAAGGACGAATAACAGGACTTGGGAACTCATCTGAATGGCAAGGCTGAATGTCACAATCGTTATGCCCACTCAGCATGGCTATCATCTTTGTAAAATCATACCAAGAGCAAACACCTTCATTTGAATAATGGTATATACCTGTATTTTCCTCGTACTTTCTACCATTTACAATATCATATATGGTATTGGCAAGATCAAGAGCGTATGTTGGAGTACCAACCTGATCAAACACAACCTTTAACTGTGGCTTTGTAGCAGTCAGGTTCAGCATTGTCTTGACAAAATTCTTTCCAAACTCAGAGTAGAGCCAAGCTGTACGCAATATGACATATTTACAACCACTTGCAATAATTGCCTGCTCACCTTCAAGTTTTGTCTTTCCATATACGCCAGTAGGAGTACCCTTCTGATCTTCCTTGCAAGGCACATTATACGGATCAGCACCAAACACATAGTCGGTACTCACATGAACAAGAAGTCCATCAACTTCTGCCATTACAACGGCAAGGTTCTCTGGAGCCTTAGCATTCAGCACACGACAGAAAGCCTCATCCGACTCTGCCTTGTCCACATTAGTATATGCAGCACAGTTGACAATACACTTAACATCGTTTTCCTTAACAATAGCTCTGATAGCCTCAATATCTGTAATATCAAGATGAGTTGTCTGCACCCCCTCAATATCCATCACATCTGTAAAAATGTATCTATCAGAACTATTACGGCTTACGATACGCATCTCGTTTCCAAGCTGTCCGTTTGCACCAGTTACAAGAATATTCATTTATTTTTCTGTTAAAATCAAGTTAATTAATAAATACGGATGCAAAGGTATTACTTTTTTCCGAGAAAATAAAATTTTTTCCCAACTTTTCTTGCAAATATGAAAAAATATGCTTACTTTTGCACCCACTTACAGATAAAGTCAACCGTTCTGGCCATTTATTCGTGAGAAACAGGCCAGACTAATACATTACCTTTTAGAAAACAAAAAAGATTGAAAAAGAACCCATCGTGATGATGAGTTCTTTTTATTTTTGACTTATAAATTCTCCTTTATCTTATTAATAAGTTCCTGATACTCAGCATCCGAGAGATACACCTTACCCGGATTCATCTGAAATACGCCACCATAGTCAGGTCCGTCAACATATTTCGGAGCAAGGTGGAAATGCAGATGCGAGAGTTTGTCGCTATAAGCACCATAGTTTATCTTCTCAGGATTAAACGCTTTCTGCATGGCACGTGTTGTCTGTACGACATCTGCCATAAAGTCGTTACGCTCTTCATCCGTGAGCTCATTCAAATCATTAACATGCTTGTCATAGCTTACAAGACAACGACCACGATAAGTCTGCTCCTTGAAAAGGAAAACACGAGACACACGGAGATGTGCAATCTCAATCATCAAATCACCAAAGTTGTTTGTGCAGTATAGGCACTGCTTAGGATCACTGTACATTTTAGTATAAGTTTTATGATTAATATTTATGGTTATATCTTTATAATTCCTTTAGTTTAGGCAAAGACAAATGATATCTAACTGCCAAGAAACGAATTGCTACAATAACGAAGAAAGATACCGTTGCCGAGATTGTTACGTTCACGCCAAGATATATCATCAGCCAATACAACACTCCTCCAACGATACTTGCCATTGCGTATATCTCCTTCTGGAATATTACAGGAACGGAATTCAGAAGCACATCACGAATCACACCTCCCGCACTTCCCGTTATAGTACCCATTATGATTGCCACCCAGAACGAATGCCCCATATCAAGCGTCTTCTGCATTCCTGCAATAGTGAAAAGTGCAAGACCAAGCGTATCAAATACGAACCAAGCATTATCAAGTTTCTTGATGTATCTCGAAAACACGACCACGAATAACTGAGCTATGAAGGTACATATTATATATATAGGTGCAGTCATCCAAAACGGACGCACTCCAAGCAGCACATCTCGTATAGTACCTCCACCTATAGCAACCGCAATACCACAGATGAAACCACCAAACCAGTCAAAGTTCTTGCCTGCCGCTTGTCTTATGCCGGAAATAGCAAAGGCAAACGTACCAAGAAACTCTATGATAACCAATAGATGATCTACGCCTAACATCTTTCTAATATTTTAATTACCGAAACCTATCTCCCCAAAGCCTCAGCATATTCTGATACTGCTTTTCTTCGGAAGGAGAATGCTGTGCATGCCAAAGACGCTCATTCTTCAGAGCATCAGGCAAATACTGCTGGGAAGTAAAGTTATTCGGATAGTCGTGAGGGTACTTATAACCATCATGATATCCAAGATCTGCCATCAATTGTGTAGGAGCATTACGGAGATGCAAAGGAACAGGCAGATTACCAGTCTTATGCACAAGTTGAATAGCATCGTTTATTCCATTATATGCTGAATTCGATTTCGGACTTGTTGCCAAATACACGCACGCCTCAGCAAGAGGGATCCTGCCTTCTGGCCAACCTATCTTCATAACAGCATCAAAGGCGGCATTTGCAAGCAGCAAGGCATTGGGATTTGCAAGACCTATATCCTCGGCTGCTGATATAACCAGACGACGAGCAATAAACTGCGGGTCTTCCCCACCTTCTATCATTCTCGCCATCCAATACAAAGCGGCATCTGGATCTGAACCTCGAATACTCTTGATGAAAGCAGAAATGATATCATAGTGCATCTCTCCTTCCTTGTCGTATGCAAGAGGATTCTGTTGCAAGCGTGACTCCACGAGTTTGTCGGTTATCACCACCTCCTTAGTACTCTCAGAATCAACAACCAACTGCAAGATGTTCAGCAACTTACGGGCATCTCCTTCAGAATATCTGAACAAAGCCCCACTCTCCTCAAGTTTTATATCACGCTCACGAAGCTCTACATCCTGTGTTATAGCGCGATTCACAAGTTCCTCAAGGTCATCCTTTTCCAGAGATTTCAGCACATAAAGCTGACACCGAGAGAGCAAAGGACGGATAACCTCAAAGGAAGGATTCTCAGTCGTAGCACCTATAAGCGTCACCACACCTCGCTCAACAGCTCCAAGAAGCGAGTCTTGCTGTGATTTTGAAAAACGGTGAATCTCATCAATAAAGAGTATAGGACTCGTATTGCCAAAGAACCTATTACTCTTCGCCTTCTCTATAACATCACGCACATCCTTGACACCTGACGTAACGGCTGAAAGCGTATAGAAAGTAGTATCAAGTTTATTGGCGATAATTTGCGCCAAAGTAGTCTTTCCCACCCCCGGAGGCCCCCAGAGTATGAAAGACGAGATATGTCCGGAATCTATCATCCTGCGAAGGACAGCCCCTTCACCGACAAGATGTTTTTGTCCGATATATTCATCGAGCGTGCGAGGTCGCATTCGCTCTGCCAAAGGTTCACTCATTTGCGATGTACAATTTACCATTTGCAATATACCATTTACAAACGACAATTTAGGCATGCCAAATAGTACTTTGTAAATTGTAAATGGTACATTGTATTGTTTTCTGAGTGCAAATTTAAGAAATATATATCAATCCAACAAAAAATAATCGCTAAAAAATTTGTTTGTTACCATGATATGTTGTATTTTTGCAGTCGAAAAGTAATGACAACAACAAAATAACAATTAAATTATATGGCAACAGACAAGAAATTAATCACACTCAAGACTCTCAATAAGAGTAATGTCTGGGAACTCCAGGAGAATGATGTATTCAGAATCTGGAGTGCAGGGGAAAAAGATGCAGATATGACAGAGAACATCAACAGATATATCACTATTCTCCGTTCTGCATTCGAAATTGAAGAGGTTAAGGTCGATCGTCCGGAAATAATAAAGAAATATGAGGCACGCGGTATGTGCGTTGGATTGCTTCGCGTTGACGAAAGCAACAAGGTGAAGTACGCAATCAAGAAGCGTCCTATCCTTCGCGTAACCGACCTTACATACGAGAATATCCGTCACATTTCAGCAGCCAAGCTCCTTGAGGTCATCGAACGTAACTTCGGCGGTGGCTGGGATTCTCTCTCACAGAGCATCAAGGATATCATCGAAAGTGGTTTCGATATCTCCACCACTACCCTTCCGAAGGATCGTCTGCACAAGCCAGGCGGTCTCTACGAGAAGAAGATGGAAGATGGTTTTGACGTACTTGAGATTCCAAAGGGTATGTGGACAGAGGCTATTTTCGCCAAGGAGAAGCCTGAAATGGTCAAGGTCAAGATGCGTTACGACGAAGATGGAGTTCACTTCGAGGATGATGATGCCGATAGCGATGAGGATGTAGATATCAAGGACGACTACTACAAGGCAGACGAGGACGATGACGCATTCGATGATGACAAGCTCACTGAGGAGAGTTATCGTACCACATACGACACAGACCCTGACGAACTCGGTCTTGAGGCTGCGGAAGTCGGCGATGATGACGACTATTAATCCTTTAGATTAAAGTGTAAAGATCAAAGATTAATGTAGATAGTAAAGGCTCGTTTCGTACAGAAGCGAGCCTTTTATTTGTTATAGTAACGCTAATCCTCCGTTGATCCTCCGTACCAAACTCGATGATCCTTCGCTTCCCCACCGACTTTGCACCGACTTTGCACCGACTTTGGTACGGAGGAAGAGCGAAGGATCAACGGAGTTACATCGGATAGAGAGAGAATTCAAATAGTCACTCTATATCTTCATAATCGCAATCACAGTCATGCTCTTCATAACAACTATCATCCTCACAGTTATCACAGAATGAATCATCATTGCAATCTTCATCACATTCATGATTCATACAACACTCGTCATAACCATCCTCATATCCACGCTCGTATGAGTCGCTATATGAATTATTAGAATTGTTATTTTGCTTCTGGTTACTATTACCAAAGAGAAAACTTAGTAAACCCATAGTACGTTGTTATAGATGTGGAGAAAATTAATTTGAAGATTATAATTCGACATATCGACACATATACCTACCATCTGAATCAAATTCGGGTTCACCCATCTCTAATTCATTACCATCATAATATACATATTGAATAGATTTTGCCTTAGAAGATAGTTCTTTACAATTATTTGTAGAAATATACATTCTACAATTCTTACTAAAATATTCTCTACGCTTATGGAGTTTATTTTGATTTCCTGGCTGTGGCATATGAATAAGATTAAGAATTAAATCTACTCTTTTTATAACATCTGTGAACCTTTTTACAAGTTTCTTGTTATCAATCCTTATTACTACTTTGTTTTTCTCAGATTGAATGTTTTTCAGTATGTTATTCTCACCACAAAGCAGTAGAAGACATTTATGACCTCCTACTTCAAATTGTCTTCTTGTCTCTAATTCATTAACAAATGCCTCTGCAAGAAATTCATCTCCTTCTATTATATCAGATGTGGTAAAATATTGAAATGTGTGCATATTTTCCAATTTACCGTTCCTTATCAAAAAGGGACAATGAATTATTTGGGTATTCAAATCACCAATAGACAATTGAGAAACTTCAAAAAGAACGGTAGATTTCTTATTTTTAACACATTCCGATAATGATATGGCATTATCCAATGTATCAATTGTATTTCCCGAGAAGAAAACCAAATCCGATTTTGACTTGTTTATAATTTCAGTTGTTATAGCCAACTTCTCAGCAGGATTCAAATCAAGTATGTATGATACAATCTGTATTTTCATAATATTAGTTTATGATTTTTCATGTTTATATTTAATTCAAGTTTCCCACACTATTTTCTATGTGGGGAACTTGAATTTGTATAATAAGGAATTACTGATGCTGTTCACGCAACAGATCATTCACGGTCTTTACAGGATTGAAAGTGCCAAGTGGAACTTCTACGAAGATTGTGTTCCAGTCACTCATAGCACCATTCCATAAACCTGGGAGTTCAAGAGCCTTGAGTTCCTTACCATTCTTTGACTTGCTTGAAATGAAGCCTGTGGTACGATCTACATAGTCTGGGAGGTTGAAGGCATTGCCCTTATAGTCCTTAACCGCACAAACAAGATCAACAGGATTGAAGTGAGTACCCTCTGTGAAGTACTTCATATAAGTCTCGTTGTTCTTGTCAATCTGTGAAGACTCAAGAATCTGCAAAGAATAAGTGCCATCCTGATTATATGCAAGGAACGGACCACCACCAGGCTCTCCTACATTCTTAACCACACCAGCAACACGCATTGGACGGTTCAGCTTCTTCTTCAAATAGATAACAAGTTCGGCATCCTCAAGATCTTTCAAATCTGCCTTTACGCAACAAAGTTCACGCTTCACAAAACGTGCAATCTCAACAAGCTGCTCGTGAGTATATTTGCCAGAATCAAGAAGTTCGAGATATTCAAATGCCTGTTTCTGCAAGGTAACGAGTACACCTGCGATAACTTGCTTCCACTCAACGGTTTCAGGCTTCAAACGATCAGGAACAACATTATCAATATTCTTCACAAATATAACATCGGCAGAAATCTCATTTAGATTCTCAATCAAAGCACCATGACCACCAGGACGGAACAACAGACTACCATCAGAATTGCGGAATGGTGTATTATCAGGATTTGCCGCGACTGTATCTGTGCTTGGCTTCTGCTCAGAGAATGAAATATCATATTTAACACCGAATTTCTTCTCATAGCCCGCAGCTTTCTCTGCCACCTTTTGCTTAAAAAAGCCCATGTGCTCATGCGAAACGGTGAAATGAACATTAGCCTCACCTGCAGAAGCAGCATATAAAGCCCCCTCTACAAGATGCTCCTCCATTGGGGTACGAGCACCATCCTCATACTTATGGAACAACAGCATACCCTTTGGCAACTGACCATAGTTCAATCCGTCAGCATCAAGCATTCCCTTTGCCACAGCCTTATAGTTGCCCTCGGCAATAAGTTCCTTGATTCCCTTACCCTTCTGCTGCTTGAGAAGAGCATCAAGAGCATCATAGAAAGCGAACTTCTCGATATTATCAAAATACTTCTTCTCGAAATCAGTTGTAGGAGTATCATATTCGGCATCGACAAATGCGAACATATCCTTAAACATACGTGATGCTGCACCAGAGGCTGGCACGAACTTAACTATTTTTTTGCCCTCTGCCTTATAGTCGTTCCATGCCTTTACATACGCCTTCACCTCATCGGCAGTAGGAGCCAATATGCCATTACCGATGGCTGCAGGACCTTCAAGTTTAAGGAATGGGAAACCAGTTTTGAACTCTTCAAGCTGCTGTTCGAGCTTCTCTGCAGTGATGCCCTTGGCAGCCAACTGCTTTAGATCTTTTTCTGTTAACATAGATATATTTATAGGTTTTGCGTTATACAGGATATTATCGCCACAAAGGTAATGTTTTTATTTGTTTTCTGCAAGATTATCATCCAACTTTTTTTCTTAATTGCTAAATTATGTTAATATTACAATAAATCACGAATTGTTTTATTCAATTTTAAATAAAAAGATGTAACTTTGTAATCAAATAACAACAAAAAGACGTTAGGCTTATGACTAAAAATATATTATCCATAGCGTTTGCAGCACTTGCAATATTTGGATCTGCCCAGACAGCAGATGCAGCTCCTCTTATGGAACTTATTGAGGTTGATCAGCAGAGCGCACAGATTTCGCTGACCGACAACAATGTTCTCCATATCACAGGTGGAGCTGGTCAGTTGCTCGAAATCTATAATGTAGCTGGCGTAAAGCTTTCTGTCACCAAGATTGACAGTCAGGAGAAGCGCGTTGAGCTAAACCTTTCCAAAGGTTGCTATATAGTGAAAGTAGGAAAGACTGTGCGTAAGATTTCGTTGAAATAAAAACTTGTAAATGAAAAGTGAAAAATGAAAAATACAAGTTTGTATTATTCGCAGAAAATGCTAATATGCATTTTATAATTTTTCATTTTTAATTTTTCATTTAAAATAAAAGGACCTATGGCCAGTAGCACCAGAAAAAAGATGCTATCTGGTCATTTTTTTGAAACTGTGGGGTGAAAATATTCGTCAATAATCATTATAGGATAATGAGGAAACACTTATCTATGCTTTTTTCTCTTGCTCTTGTGCTCATGATTGCGTCATGCGCAAAAGAGAAAGTCGTAGAGCATCCGTATGCAGGGCTTTCCTCTGAATACTATGATTCTTTCTCCGACAAGGCTCTTACGGCTAATGCACAGGAGATAAGAGACAACATCCTTAATATAGTGAAAGCTGACCGTGACAGCCTGAAGGCAGACCGCTACACACGAGCACACTATAAATATTTCTCCACATCACCTTCCGCTTTCCTATGGATTGACCGCCAAGGCATTTCCACCCAAGCAGACACTCTCCTTGCCTGTCTCGACTCTTGTGACCGTGAAGGCTTTGAGAAACGACAGTTTGGCGTAGAGTATATACGAAAGGACCTTGAAACCCTGCGCAACCTGTCTTTTGAGGCAGCAGGAAAGAACAGTATCAACAGGGTGTTAGCACGACTGGAATACAACCTCACAAAGGCTTTCCTGCGCTATGCAGTTGGTCAGCGATACGGCTTCACAAACCCTTTTGACCTATTGAACCGTCTTGATGTGCGCGACTCTGACTCTGTTCGCATAACATACCGCCAACTCTTCGATGACTCTATCCACATCTGCGGAAAACAGACCTTCTATGGCGCAATAAACGCGATAAAGCATGATAGCGTGGGAATATACCTTGCAAAGGCCATGGCTCACACACCTATCTACAATCGCATAAAGGCAGGGCTGAAGAATGATTCACTTGACCGTCAGCTAATCCTCGTCAATCTTGAGCGTGCACGCTGGAAACCTACCGACGCACCTCATCTTCACGATGAATACATAATAGTAAACATCCCGGCATTCCACCTCTGGGCAATGCGCGACAACCGCCTTTCCATTGACATGAAGATAGGATGCGGCGCTACAAAGACAAAGACTCCTTTGCTTCATAGCAAGATAAAGCGAATGGAACTAAATCCGCAATGGGTAATACCTTGGAGCATTCGCAAGAAGGAGATCTCAGGCCACGGAGGAGATGCAGGATATTTCTCTCGCAATCACTATTTTGCAAGAAACAAGAAGACAGGAGCGAAACTCACGGGTGCAGCTATTACCCAGGGTATAATAATGTCACCCGACTGGTCTATAGTTCAGGAAGGCGGCGACGGCAATTCACTCGGTCGTATCATCTTCCGCTTTGACAACAACTTCTCAATCTATGTTCACGACACCTCAACACCAAGTGTCTTCCAGCGCAAAGTCCGCAGCGTGTCACACGGATGCATACGTGTAGAAAAGCCTTACGAACTCGCTTGCTACCTGCTTCGTGACAAAGACCCGGAAACAGCGGAGAAGATAAAATACTCTATGGAAGCTGACATGTCAGACCCTAAACGCGACTGGAAGAAACTAATAGGTTCAAAGAAGGTTAACCCGCAAGTACCAATATTCATCGTCTATTACACACTGTTCCCTGTGCCGGACGGAACCCTCGAAAGTTACCCCGACATCTACGGATACGACAGTGTCATAACTAAAGCCCTCAGAGCAATATGACAGACAAAGAAGCCAGATTCTCTCAGATAGTAAACCAGTATAGTGAGCAGCTATACTGGAAGGCTCGTCAGATTGTTGTCCGACACGAGGATGCAGACGATGTGGTTCAAAACGCATTTCTCAAGGCATGGGCACGCTTTGACGATTTCCGAGGAGATGCAAACATATACACATGGATATACCGCATCACCGTCAATGAGGCCATTGATTTTCTAAGGAAAAAACACGAACAGGTATCCCCCGACGGTGAGATGAGAATAGCCGACAATCAGTTTGCCGATGACTATTTCGATGGAAATGAAACACAGAAAATGCTATACGAGGCAATGGAAACCCTTCCCGAGGCACAACGTGCAACATTCTCATTGCGTTATTTCGATGATATGCCCTACTCTGAGATTTCCAAGATACTGGGAACCACAGAGGGAGGTCTGAAAGCAAACTATCACCTTGCAGTAAAAAAAATTAAGGATTTTTTTCAACGCAAGAATTAAACTTTTTCAATTTGTATTCGTCATAACAACAGAAAGGAACCATATTTATGAATAACGATCTTAATGACATATTAGACAGGAATCAACTTGAGCACACCCCGTTCAGAGTCCCTGAAGGATATTTTGATTCGCTGAACAAGCGAATTATGGACAATGTTGCTAAGCAGGCTTCAGCAGAGAAAAGTGAGAAGCCAGCCAAGGCAAAGAACGTACACATGCACGTACTACGCTGGGCTGCCGCATGTGCTTGCGTACTCGTTGTCGGTGCAAGTGCCTTGATATTCACTTTCAAGGATACCAAAACTCCAGATGTTGCCGCAGCCGCACAGCAAAGCACTATTACCGCAAGTGAGGATGCCTTCAATCAGGCAGCAGACTATACCATGCTCGATAATCACGACATGTATCAGATGCTGGCAGAAGAATAAGACTATCACCCATTAAATCACATAAGATGAAATATATACTCACATTTATCTTAGCACTTACTATGGCACTTCCCATCTCCGCGTGCAATGAAGACACACCGCAGGATGAGCGTCAGGAAGGTCAGAAGGAAGAGCAAAAAGAGCAAAAGAAATTTGACCCGGAACGCTATCAGCGCGAGCTTGAGGCATACCTCTGTCATGAGGCTTGTCTCACTAAGCAGGAGGCACAAGCCATCTTCCCTCTCTTTAGGGAGATGCAGCAGAAACAGCGTGCCATATATATGAAGAAGAAGGTCTTCGACAAAGCGGCACTATGCGACAACAAAGCAGCGGAAGCAGTCATCCTCGCATACGATGAGCGTGAACTTGCCATAAAGAAACTCCAGCAGCAGTATCACAAGCAATTCATGAAAGTAATACCTGCTACAAAAGTTCTCAAACTAATCCGCGCGGAGGAACGCTTCAACCGAAATATGATGCGCCACTTCTCAAGAAGACCACAACAGCCACATCATCCTAAAGGAAACAAATAAATAAAGCTCGGCACTCGCCGGGCTTTATTCATTCATATCACAAAGAATCTACATATAAATACATAGAAAAATGCAAAGACCCTTCTTTACGTAGTTATGGAATCTCCATCAGTTTAGAACCTCGAACTTGAGAATCCTGACGTCAATCAAAGGACGACTCAAGCCGTCGGTTTCTGTCTGCTGAATCTTTTCCACCACATCAAGACCGCTTACGACTTGACCGAAGACGGTATAGCCTCCGTCAAGCCAAGGAGTACCACTCTGCTGATAGCCTTCGTAATATTCAAGACATTCCTTGTAAGGGTTCTTACCCTTCTGCACAGGCCATTTGCCCCATGTGATGTAGAATTGAGATGTAGAACTCTTGAACTGCGGATTCTGTTCATCACCATCACGCGCTGCACACAGAGCACCACGCTTATGGAAGAACTGAGGATATAATATCTCTGCATCAATATGCTCCTCACCATTCTCGCCCGGAACCACCGAACTGCCGAGCGGTGTAGGATTCTCCACGGATGTGTATGTGGCAGTCTTGGAATCAGGATCACCACCCTGAATCATGAAGTCCTTTATCACACGATGGAAGAGCGTGGAATCAAGTGCGCCACTCTTTGCCAGACGCAGGAAGTTGTCACGATGCTTTGGGGTCTCGTTATACAATTCAACAACGATGTCGCCCTCAGTTGTTTGCAACTTGACAAGCTTACGGTCATACAACTTAGCCAAATCCATCCTACCCTCACGAATCTGCTCATCGAGCAAGGCTCTCATTATGGCTGTTGGCTTTCCTTCCTCGGAAAAAGCACCGAGATTATATTGCGACGGACGACATTCAGGTTCCCAGTAGAACACGCCCTTGCAATGCCCCTTGGTGTCGTTCTTCATCCTGCGGATAAGCTCTGCATACTGCTCCCTACCCTGCTCCATCACCCAAGGTTTCTTCTCGTCAACCTCATATCCTGTCTCGACAATCATCACGTCAGTACCGTATTTCTCGCTCACCTTGCGGATATTCTTCATACAGTCGTAAATTGTCATAACGGCATTCGACTCTTTTCCAGACTTCATTGCCCAATAAGGATAGAGAGACATACCGATGATATCCCACTTGGCCCCATTCTCCTTCAGAGCCTCAAGATTACGGTTGTAAAGGCTACTGTCAAAGCCATTGTCAAGATGAACTATCACCTTTGCATCAGGGAATACCGCCTTAACGGCATCATATCCAGCAGCAAAGAATCCTGCATATTGCTTTGGGTTCTGATCAAGTTTTCCAAGAGGCCAGAGCATACCGTTGCTCGTCTCATTGCCCACCTGAACCCATTTAGGGGTTATACCATTATCCTTCAGAAGAGTAAGCACCTCGTTGGTATGGGTAGCCAATGCAGCGGTCATCTTCTTGAACGAGAGCTTTTCCCATGCCTTCGGAATATTCTGCTTGCCGGGATCAGCCCACCAGTCGCTATAGTGGAAATCCACCATAACCTCCATACCAAGTTCCTTGGCACGCTTCGCCTTTGCCAACAAATCCTCTTTGTTGCACCAGTTTTCATGCTCCGAAGGATCAACCCACACACGCAAGCGGATGGCATTCATGCCCATCTCCTTCATCAGGGCAGTACATTCACGCTCCTCACCTTTCCAATTGTATAGTTTTCTACCCTTGCTCTCCAGTTCAGTCTTCCAACTGATGTCCGCACCAAGATAGAAATCCTGTGCGAAGCCTGTAAGAGCCATAAAAGCAAGAGATATAACAGCTAATGTTCTTTTCATATTCTTTACACTTTCTACTTTACACTTTCCTCTAATTTCTCTTTTCGTATGCTGAACTCGCAACCGCAGTATAGCTGATTGTAGAAACCGTTTTCCTTCAGCAGTTCATTACGCCGCTGCTGCAAGCCTCCTTTTCGCCAGTTACGGTCATCGAAGGTCACACCTCCCACCTGTTCAGCAGCCCAAGCACCAGCCTCGTTTATCTGGTCGAGAGATTTCCAACGGCTTGATGCAAGCGTGGTGGTAAACTCTGCAATACCCAGTTCCTTGCACTTCTCCGCAGTTCTGAGCAAGCGAATCTTGAAGCACTCAAGGCAACGCTTTCCGCGCTCAGGCTCATTCTCCATGCCCTTGATTTTGCAAAGCCACACCTCGTGATTGTAGTCATCATCAATAATGGTGATACCAAGCTTTTCCGCATATCGTGTTATCTCGTTCTTCCTTATGAGATATTCCTCCTCGGGGAAGATATTCGGATTGCAGTAGAACAGCGTAGGACGAACATCATTGGCAAGCATCCACTCAAGAATGGCACTTGAACAAGGGGCACAGCAGCAATGTAGTAAAACGTCTTTCATATCGTGAGTTATTTACTGAAGTTCGGAAGTTATGATTGAGCCCTCGGGCTCGTTGTCGATTACAAAATTACAACAATTTTTTCATACATCCAAATTTTTTCTACATGTGCATAATTAGTGTGGTAAATTTTATAATTAGTGTGGTAATTCTGAAGGCATAAATTGTCACTATGAGCAACCACACTTAATTTTGAACGGAAATTCGCAATCAGCCCATAAACACATCAGTAACAAGTAACGGGTAACAATAAGGAAATTGGTGAAAAGTGGACAGCCTATTTTATAATATCTATATATAATAAGGTATATAAACTCCTTAGAAGATTTCAGTAAAATCAGGGCTCACAAAAATCCTTATTGTTACCTGTTACTTGTTACCAATGCAGATTTTTAGTGCATGAGGATGTCCTTCAATAGTGCAGCCCTATCACCACATAATACTGATAATAAAGCGGTTAAGAATATCAACATAGATAAGGCTGAGGCAATCCACGATAACAACGAGGTAACATCAAGTGCATTCCTTGGCAGAATTGGTGGTTAAGAAATCATGCAAAAACCGCTGATTTCCCTTCAATTCCGTCATGCGCCTTTCCCTCTGTCTTTTATTGTGACTCTTATGTGAGTCCTATGTAACTCCTATGTGACTCCCATGTAAGTCCCATTTTCCTTCGCTATAGAATAGGCGAAATAGCGAAGGCAGAGCGAAGGCAGAACGAAGGCAGAACGGATTTACAACGGATTTACAACGGATTTACAACGGAGGAAGAACTAAGCAACATCGAAGGAACCATCGGTAACAAGTAACAGGTAACAATAAGGAAAATAGTGTGCAAGTAATTCATCTCACAAGGATGGAAAATGGGAAATAGTTAATGGTGATGTGCAGAAGGCATCATAGGGCAAAAAAATCGAGAAAAAAATAGTTCTATACACCAGACAACTATTGCAGGATTCAAAGAAAATTTGTAACTTTGCACACAGTTTGATCTTTGGCGGTTGGTTCACGCTGTTCACGGCAAAAAGATTATTCCGACAGTAAAAACGTTTAAGGTGGATGCCCACCTATTTAACCTAAAACTAAAACAATAATGAGAAAACTGACATTGTGTTTAAGTGTATTGCTCATGCTTCTTATACCTATGGGCATGGTGGCAAAGAAGAAAGTAACAAAACCTGAAATTCCCCAATTGCAAAACTTTCCAAGCTCTACGTTAAGTGAATATCGTCTTCATGCAGGTGAGGCGGTGTTTAGAGGTAAGCTGATTAATTTCCCTAAAGAAGTGATGGATGCTTCTGAAGAGGGAAAGAAAGAGGCTTTTAAGATGCTTGCCGACATATTAAATAGTAAGGGGATTACTATGTATATTCGTGATGCAGTTCTCAACACGGAAAAAGTGCGTGCTATTACCTTTAATGACGACTGCACTTTCGACATGAAAATACAACTACCTCATCCTATGTTCGTTAATTTAGCACCCATACGCAATATTTTTATGTGCCCAGGTGACACCATCGATTTTGTTATAAATCTAACTGCAAAGAATAAGGAAGAAACTCGTATTATACAGGCCACAGGACTCTCTGGAGAAGTAAACAGAATCGTGGAAGAGGTAGAAAAAAATATACTAAATTTGACCAGAGTTCGACATTTCGATTGGAGAATGTAAATCAGATGGATTCGTTAATGGAGTGGCGTAATCAGCAATTAGCTCGTTTAGATAGCATGGTCATAAAGATGAATGCAGGATTACCTGAATTGCAGGGATGTTCTCCACTTGCATCAGATATCGTACGCTCTTATATTCTGTTTCAATATGGAGAGCAAATAATTCGTTCTGGTGATACAGACTTTGTACAAAATGATTTAGATTCAGAAAAAACAGAGGCTTTCATGCGTCGATATTTTGATTTTATAGCCCCTCGAGAGAAATACCTGTTCAACAATCCAATGATGATGATTGCAGCAGAAGATGGTTATGTCAATGACACACATTTCTTTATGTTCTTTCGACCAATCTTTGCGGGAGCAAGAACATACTACCCATATATGTATTGGCCAGAGATGGCAAGCGAGGAAGAAAATTTAACTACTAAACGTACAAAGATTGCTAATGGAATAAAAAAGGTTTCAGAAATGTACAATATAAGTACAAATAGCCTGATGCTACAGACTTGTTTGATGCGCGATGTATTCCATGAACAGAAAGGCTATAAATGCGATTATGACATATTTGCGGAAGAGGTTGCTGCTATCATACCATACATAACAGATCCTGATCTTGCACGCTTTACCACTATTGCCTATCGTGAACGAGTAAAGAAGGGTGAAGCAAGTGTTGCAGAAGACAAACTGCTTACGAAAGGCGATTCTATATTCCATCGTATCATTTCTCCTTACAAAGGAAATGTCCTCTCTATTGACTTTTGGGAAATGAGTTGCGGTCCATGCCGTGCAGGAATGCTTCAGGACCGTGAAATGGTCGAGCGGCTAAAAGATCAGCCTATAAAGTTTATCTATCTCACAAATGATGATCCAGAGAAATGTAATAAGTGGATGGAGGAAAACAATATCAAGGGTGAGCATATGTTTATTAGCCGAAAAGAGTGGAGCCATTTGAAGGAAAAATTCAGCTTTAACGGAATTCCATTCCATGTGTATGTTGACAAGCAAGGCAAAATACGTGACATCGAACAAAGTGTAGAGGAATTGCTCAACGAGTAGTCATACAACCATCTCATTACTTAACGCATTATCGGTAACAAGTAACAGGTAACAATAAGAAAAATAGTGTGCAAGTAATCCGTTTGCTCTCTATCGCATTCATTAAAGAAATTGCCGTCTGCTCATATAAACTGAACAGACGGCAAACTTTATACTTTATTCTTTATACTTTACACTCAACTCACTATTCCTCTTCCTCAGCCTCATGCTCGGCAATGAGCTTCTGCTGGATGTCGTTAGGAACAAGCTCGTAGGAAGCGAACTTTGTGGTGAATGATGCGCGTCCACCGGTGAGAGAACTCAACGCGATAGAATAGCTTGACAACTCCTTCAACGGAATCTTTGCCTGAAGCTTCTGATAGCCATTCTCTGAGTCCATACCCATGATGAGGGCACGACGACCCTGAAGGTCAGACATCACATCACCCATGCAGTCAGCAGGTACATATACCTCGAGGTCATAGATAGGCTCAAGAATCTTTGGACCTGCATTCTTGAATGCCTCAGAGAACGCATTACGTGCAGCAAGCATGAATGAGAGTTCGTTAGAGTCAACAGGGTGCATCTTACCATCATATACGATTACACGAACATCACGAGCGTATGAGCCCGTCAGCGGACCACGTTCCATCTTCTCCATCACGCCCTTGAGGATTGCAGGCATGAAGCGCATATCAATAGCACCACCCACAACGGTATTGATGAATACGAGCTTACCGCCCCATTCCAACGGAACTTCCTCACGAGATTTCACGTTGATCTTCACTTCCTGACCATTGAGCTTATATGTCGTTGGATCAGGCATTCCGTCTGCGTATGGCTCAACGATAAGATGAACCTCACCGAACTGACCTGCACCACCCGACTGCTTCTTATGACGATACTCAGCCTGAGCACTCTTGGTGATAGTCTCACGATATGGAATCTTAGGCTCGATGAATTCGACCATAATCTTCTCATTATTCTCCAAACGCCACTTCAATGTGCGAAGGTGGAACTCACCCTGACCATGAACGATGACCTGACGAAGCTCCTTACTCTGCTCCACAACCCATGTTGGGTCTTCCTGTCGCATTCTTGTAAGCGCAGCCATCAGTTTCTCGGTTTCAGCCTCATTCTTTGCCTTGATAGCGCGAGAGAACTTAGGGTTAGGATATTTGATGAAGTCGAACCTGTTCTCGCTGTCCTTGCCATTGAGGGTATTGCCAGTCTTGACATCCTTCAGCTTAACTGCACAGCCGATATCACCAGCCCTAAGCTCATCAACAGGCACACGGTTAGCACCTGCACATACATATATCTGACCGATACGCTCCTTTGAGCCACGATCCGCATTACTGAGATCGTCACCAGGCTTGATGCAACCGCTCATAACCTTGAAATACTGAACCTCACCGATATGTGGCTCTACGCCTGTCTTGAAGAAATAAACAGACTCAGGTCCGTTAGCATCAATAGGCACTTCCTCACCACGAGTGTTGTGCACCTTCGGCATCTCGTCAACGAAAGGAACAACGTTGCCAAGGAACTCCATCAGACGGCGGACACCCATGCTCTTCACCGCACATACGCAGAATACAGGGAAGATAGAACGGGTAACAAGTCCCTTGCGGATACCCTCACGCATCTCGTCCTCTGTCAGAGTCTCAGTCTCGAAGAACTTATCCATAAGTCCCTCGTCATTCTCAGCAGCAGCCTCCACGAGAGCCTTGTGCATCTCCATTGCCTTATCCATCTCCTCTGCAGGAATCTCCTCTATAGTAGGAGCACCGCCTTCAGGTCCCCATGAATACTTCTTCATCAACAGCACGTCGATGAGAGCGTTGAAGTTAGGACCTTCGTTAAGTGGATACTGGATAGGAACGACCTTGCTACCATATATTTCCTTCAGGCGATCCAAGCTATTGTTGAAATCGCATTTCTCGGAATCAAGCTGGTTAACAAGGAAGATAACAGGCTTCTTCAGCTTTTCGGTGTAACGGAAATGGTTCTGCGTACCTACCTCAGGACCATACTGACCATTAATAAGGAGTACGGCAGTATCGGTTACGTTGAGGGCTGTAAGGGCAGCACCCACGAAATCATCAGAACCAGGACAGTCAATGATGTTGAGCTTCTTATTATTCCATTCTACATTATATACGGTTGAGAACACTGAGTAGCCATATTCCTGCTCAACTGGGAAATAGTCAGAAACAGTGTTCTTTTGCGTTATACGACCGCGACGCTGGATTACACCAGCCTCATAAAGGAGAGACTCTGTAAGAGTGGTCTTACCAGAGCCGTCATTGCCAAGGAGGGCAATGTTCTTGATCTCATTTGTCTGATATACCTTCATAGATTTTGTTGTTAAGGTGTTTAATAAATTTAGGAAAATCTTTTATTATTAGTTGGGAGGGGTTAATTCCCGAACTCGATTTCAAAAGTAATAATTGCAAACGATACCACAAAACTTTTTGGGCAAAAAGTATTTTTTTTTATATTTTTTTGACATTTCCTTTCGTTTTTGGCGGAAAATATGTATATTTGCAGTTCATATCAATTACAAATTACTAATGTCTGGCATATACGCTCACATACCATTTTGCAAGAGCCGTTGCATATACTGCGGTTTCTATTCCACCACATTATTATCCCTTCAGGATGAATATGTGGATGCAATGTTGCGTGAGCTTGACAACCGAAAGGATTATCTCTCAGGCGAGCCTGTCAAAACTATATATATAGGAGGAGGAACGCCTTCCATGCTTTCCTCTCATAACCTATCACGCCTATGCCAACATCTGAAGACCTTTGCCTATGGAACCTTGGAAGAGTTCACCGTGGAATGTAACCCCGATGATGTTACTCCAGAACTTGCCTCTCTGCTCCATTCCTTGGGAGTAAACAGGGTTAGCATGGGTGCTCAGACTTTTTCTGATGAACGCCTTGCTTTCATCCACCGCCGTCACAAAGCTCATCAGGTGGAAGAGGCTATCTACAATTTACGAAATGCAGGAATAACGAACATAAGCATCGACCTTATGTTTGGTTTCCCCGATGAAACCGTAGAGAATTGGAAAAGCGATATTGAGCAAGCTCTCAGCCTCGGTGTTCAGCATATCTCTGCCTATTCCCTGATGTACGAGGAAGGTACTCCTCTCTACAAATTATTAGAGGATGGCAAGATAAAGGAGATTAATGAAGATGTGAGTCTTGAAATGTACGAGACGCTTATCACTCTCCTCACCCAAGCAGGATATGAGCATTACGAGATATCAAATTTCGCTTTGTCCGGCTATCGTTCAAAGCATAACAGCAGCTACTGGAAACGCATTCCATACCTCGGTATAGGAGCTGCTGCACACTCATATAATCTCACTTCCCGACAATGGAATGTGTCCGATGTAGAACTCTACATAAAAGGAGATAACATAGTAGAGGACTGCGAGTTGCTCGATGCTACCGAACAATATAACGATCTTATCACCACGTCTCTTCGAACTTCCGAGGGTATTGATTTAGGTTCGCTCTCAGAAACAGATTTCCACTATCTCACAAAGGCTGCAAGCAAGAGTATAGAGCAAGGAAATCTTATAATAGAAAACAATCATCTTCACCTTACACGCAAAGGCTTGTTCATAAGCGATGCTGTTATGGTGGAACTTATCAAATAAATTATGCGCAGAAAGGAATACTTCGAGTTTAAGCAATTCACGGTTCATCAGGAACATGCCGCCATGAAGGTGGGAACTGACGGAGCACTTCTCGGTTCACTTGCCGCTACTGGCAAGCGAATCCTCGACATAGGCACAGGCACAGGACTTCTCTCGCTAATGATGGCTCAGCGTTGTCCTGATGCCATTATTACGGCTATTGATGTGGATGAAAACGCCATTATAGATGCACAGAGAAACTTTTCCGACTCACCTTTCGGCGACAGAATAACACTCAGACAAGCACCTTTTCAAGAATTTGCAAAGCAGGAACAGGAGAAATACGACTGCATCATCTGCAACCCACCTTACTTTGACGAGAGTCTTGAGAGCAAGGATGAGAGCAGAACCCGCGCCCGTCACACTTCAAGTCTGCCATTCCGCGATCTCATCGGCGGAGCATACGAACTCCTTGCAGACGAGGGTGTTTTCTCTGTCTGCATTCCACCAGAAGTACTCAGCAAATTCTCTGCCGAATGTCTCATAAAAGGTTTCTGCCTTATGACTGCATACAAAATCAAGTCTGTACCTCGCAAGAAGGAGCCAAAGCGTTTCATTCTCGTTTACAAGAAAGGGCGCATAGTAGAGCCACAGGAATTCACCTTCTGTATGCAGAATCCAAACGGCACACGCTCAGAGTGGTATCAGGAGATAATGAAGGACTTCTATCTATAGAAGATTATGAAACATCTATTATTTTCATTGTGCTTTCTGCCATTGCAGGCAATATGCCAAGATGTAAAAGTTATCATCAACGAAGACTTTGGATTAATATACAAAAGCGATACCCTATATGCATCTCTCGTAGCAAACGGCGATACTATCTTTATTTCTGATGATGATGTATCGTGGCATTTACAAGACTTGTTGAGATTTCAAAATCAAACCCTTAAAGAAGAAGGTATATACATTCAATATCCAGACATTATCGCTATGGAGATTGAACAAATAGCCACTCTATTCGATTACAAATCAGAGTTTAATCACAAAAATAAAATAAAGAATGAGCGAAGAACAATAACTTTTTATGGCCCAATAACTTTGATGCTTCGAAGGAGCCATACAGTTACGATAAAGAAATGCACATTGGTTATTGAAAACAATAAACTCATAAAAGATTTCTGTATATATGACCAACACGATGATGTCGGCATTCCTACCGAAAACACTAAATTTGAATATGAGTACGATGAAAAGGGCAGAATCGTAAAGATATTCAATAAAGGCAAATTAGAGCAAACAATATCATATGTTGAGCAATAATAAATCCCACACTCCAAATTCATCCTTGGTTGTGTGGGATTTTTGTTTCCGTTAACCCACCGTTAAACCTACGCTCTACCTCCGAAGTATCTCCATCGTTACTACATCACATCTCCATCGATACTCCATCGAAACGATGGACTATCGATGGACTATCGATGGACTATCGATGGATTATCGATGGATTATCTTATGAGGAAGAGCGGACTTTCTGCAGTAACAAAAATGCGGTATTATCACGAAAACCAATCATCATCTCACGTTATTTAACTTTTGACTAAAAAAGAAAAACATTTCAAAATTTGCAGATGTCGAGAGAATTTAGTAATTTTGCAAGCGATTTCGCATTGAGAAGACAGGAAGTGCTACATAGCAAGTCGGTCGCAGCCTCTTTTGTATCGAGGCACAGAAGATTGCTATTGGCAGCAACCCGTCAGACCATACGGAAGCAAGAGAATTAATCACGCCCCGGTTGTTTCGGGGAATTATATCTAACAAACTTTTCAAAAACCAAATGAAAGTATTAAAATTTGGCGGAACATCCGTGGGTTCCGTAGAGAGCATCCTCAGCCTAAAGCAGATTGTTACGAAAGAGGCCAAGTCACAACCCGTTGTTGTTGTGGTAAGCGCTTTAGGCGGTATTACCGACAAACTTATTGCAACCTCTAAGCTCGCCCTTGCAGGTGATGAGCGTTATCGTGAATCATTCGATGAGATCGTGGATCGTCATCACAAGATGATTGACACCATAATCACGGACACTAAAAGCAGAGAACAACTTTTCAACACCGTAGATGCGTTGCTCGAACAACTTCGTAGCATCTATTTCGGTGTATTCCTCATACACGACCTGAGCGAGAAGACTCAGGACGCTATCGTTTCATACGGCGAACGCCTCAGTTCAAATATCGTGGCTACCCTCATCAAGGGTGCCAAGTGGTTCGATTCACGCGATTTCATCAAGACTGAGCGCAAAATGGGTAAGCACATACTTGATGCAGAGCTTACCAACAAACTCGTCCGTCAGACTTTCGCAGACCTTCCAAGAGTGAGCCTCGTACCAGGCTTCATCTCTCGCGACAAGGACACCAACGAGGTAACGAACCTCGGTCGTGGTGGTTCTGACTACACAGCAGCCATTATTGCAGCCGCCCTTGATGCAGACGTACTTGAGATCTGGACAGACGTTGACGGCTTCATGACAGCCGATCCACGTGTCATCAAGTCTGCCTACACAATCAATGAGCTATCATACGTCGAGGCTATGGAGCTTTGTAACTTCGGTGCAAAGGTGATCTATCCTCCAACGATATACCCTGTTTGTGTCAAGAATATCCCTATCAAGGTTAAGAACACATTTAACCCAGAGCATCCGGGCACACTCATCAAGGATAAGATTGAGGGCGACCACAAGCCAATCAAGGGTATATCTTCAATCAACGGAACGGCACTCATTACCGTTACTGGCCTCTCTATGGTCGGTGTAATCGGTGTAAACCGCCGTATCTTCACAGCACTTGCCAACGAGGGAATCTCTGTGTTCATGGTTTCACAGGCATCTTCTGAGAACTCAACATCAATCGGTGTCAAGGAGGACGATGCCGACAAGGCTGCACAGGTGCTCAACGAGGAATTCGCCAAGGAGATAGAGACAGGCGCGATGTATTCGATGATTGTGGAGCGTGGTCTTGCCACTATCGCTATCGTAGGCGAGAACATGAAGCACACACCAGGTATCGCAGGCAAGCTCTTCGGTACTCTTGGCCGTTCTGGTATCAGCATCATAGCTTGTGCACAGGGCGCTTCCGAGACAAACATCTCTTTCGTAGTGAATAGCCAATTCCTCAGAAAGTCGCTGAACGTGCTTCACGATTCATTCTTCCTTTCAGAGTACAAGGTGCTCAACCTCTTCCTCTGCGGTACAGGAACGGTAGGTGCAAAGCTCATAGAGCAGATTCGCTCTCAGCAGCCAACACTCATGAAGGAGTCACGTCTGAAGCTCAACGTGGTAGGCATAGCATCTTCACGCAACGCTATCTTCGACCGCGATGGAATCGACCTCGACAACTACATGGAGAAACTCAAGGCTTCTGAGCCATCAAACAGCAAGAAACTGCTAGAGAACATCATCGGCATGAACATCTTCAATGCCGTGTTCGTTGACTGTACCGCTTCAAGCGAGGTGGCAGGTCTCTACCAGTCTTTGCTCGAGAAGAACGTGAGCGTGGTAGCAGCCAACAAGGTAGCGGCATCAGGCAACTATGAAGACTACATCAAGCTGAAGCGCACAGCCTTGTCTCGTGGTGTGAAATATCGCTTTGAGACTAACGTAGGTGCAGGTCTTCCAATCATCGGAACTATCAACGATTTGAAGAACTCAGGCGACAAAATACTTAAGATTGAGGCAGTTCTGTCAGGTACGCTCAACTATATCTTTAACGCGCTCTCTGCTGATGTACCATTCTCTAAGACTGTAAAGCAGGCTAAGGAACTGGGGTACGCAGAGCCAGATCCACGTATTGATCTGAGTGGTAAGGACGTTATCCGCAAGCTCGTTATCCTCACCCGTGAGGCTGGCTATAAGATCGAGCAGGAAGACGTGGAGAAGAATCTCTTCGTGCCTGATGAGTACTTCGATGGTTCGGTAGAAGACTTCTGGACAAAGCTCCCTGCACTCGATGCTGATTTTGAGGCAAAGCGCAAGGAACTTGAGGCAGAGGGTTGCCGCTGGAGATTCGTTGCCCGCATGGAGGCTCTCGAGGACGGTAAGGTGAAGGCAAGCGTTGGACTCAACAAGATTCCTTCAAACCACTCATTCTACGAGCTTGAGGGCAGTAACAACATCGTTACACTCACAACGGCACGCTACAAGGAATATCCTATGCTCATTCAGGGCTATGGTGCAGGTGCAAGCGTAACGGCAGCCGGTGTATTCGCTAACATTATGTCAATCGCAAACATCTAAAGGAGTCACAACAATGAAGCACATAATCATTTTGGGCGATGGAATGGCAGATAAGGCCATTGAAAAGCTCGGCGGAAAGACTCCGCTGCAGTTCGC
>CADCIQ010000014.1 GCA_902801425.1 uncultured Bacteroidales bacterium
GCATTAGAAAAAGCGTGATTGTCTGGAGCGTAAGCGACATTTATTCGCAATGGCTCATCAAGCTAAAGCAAGTCTCTAATTCTCATTAATTCAAAAAAAAAATTCTCAAAATCTCTAATTCTTGACAATATTTTTAGCGGACAGTAATATTTTCTTTTAGAGGGTACTCAAATTACATTTTGAATGTTGTGAAGTTGTGATTTCGCATTTTGACGCACCCCTTGGGGGTGAGGAGCATGCTTTTTACTCCGCATGCTCCTTCATATACTCTCGTGGAGATAGGCCATACATCTTCTTGAACATGGTGGAGAAGCTCGTGGTGCTGTTGAATCCGCAGCGGTACATGACCTCCGTGATGTTCTGCCCCTTACGGCTAAGAAGACGGGCAGCCTGTTTCAGACGCAGGTTGCGGATGAAGTCGTGTGGAGTCTGGTTGGTGAGCTCCTTCATCTTACGATGCAGGTGCACACGACTGATACCCACCTCCGTACATATCATGTCAATGTTCAGATCGCTGTTGCTGAGGTTAGCGTTTACAACGGCAAGAATGCGGTTAAGAAGCTTATCGTCAGCACTTTCAATCTCGATATCGTCAATCTGGTCGCTATGATCCTGCTTGCCGGCAAATTTATTCTCCATAAGTCGGCGTGAAGATATGAGGTTGGCAATACTTCTACGCACGATATCCATATTGAATGGTTTGGTGAAGTAAAGGTCTGCACCAGTCTCAAGGCTCTCCAGACGATCTTCGTCGCGTGTCTTTGCCGTCAGCAATATTACAGGAACGTGGTTAGTGTTCACGTTCGACTTTATCTTGGCACAGAGCGTGTTACCATCCATCTGAGGCATCATGACATCAGAGATAACGAGTGAAGGAATCTCGCGAAGGATATTAGGCAGAGCCTCCAGTCCGTTGTTGAAACTGATGACGCGGTATGTAGAATCAAGTTCTGCAATGAGATAGTTTCGTATTTCATCGTCATCCTCCACTACAACTACAGTAGGACGCTTTGAGTTACTGCTTGCTATCTTCACCTGTTTGTTGTCTTCTTCTGTCTCAATGCATTCTGCCTCTGCTGAACTTACAAGCTCCTGTTCAAGGATGCTTGACATATCTTCCTTCTTCTCCTCTTCGTGAAGTGCAAGCTCATCCTTTGACAGATGTTCGCAACCCAGAGGTATTGTCACAACAAACTCAACGCCATCTTCCACGTTACGGGCAATGATAGAGCCGTGGTGTAGCAGAACGAGTGAGCGTGTAAGGTCGAGACCTACGCCAGTACCAGTCTTTGTCTGGTTGGTGAGTGATGTAGCCTGATAGAAACGCTCGAAAATCCTTGACAGACTCTGTTCTGGGATCTGCTCACCATTATCAAATACAACAATCTTAGCCTCCTTGTCGTCAGAAGAGATAGTGATTCTTACCGTACCGCCAACAGGAGTATATTTCATTGCGTTTGACATCAGATTGAGGAGAATCTTGTCAAAGTGGCTTCTGTCAATCCAGACAGGTAATTTGTCAGCTTCGTGAATGAACTCCAGATTGATTTTCTTGCTTGTTGCCTGTGGCTGGAATATCTTCAGAAGGTCATCGGTGAAGTAGATGAGGTCAGTCTCACGCATCTGCATAATCATCTGTCCCTTGTCAATCTTCCGTAGATCCAGTATCTGGTTGACAAGGTGGAGTATTCGCTCTGCGTTGCGTTTCATAATCTCATATACAGACTGATGATGAGGATCGTTATCCTCGCGTATGAGCTGAAGCAGAGGCGTGACGATGAGAGTCATAGGAGTACGAATCTCATGCGAGATGTTGATGAAGAAACGAAGCTTCTGCTCGTTAAGCTCCTCCTTATGTATATGTTCCTGAATGATAAGGCGTTCGCGGTTGCGCAAGCGCTGGAGGTGTATATATCCCCAGAGGGCAGCAAGGAAAAGCAGGAAATAGAAAATCCTTGCTACTGGCGTGAAATACCAAGGGTTGTGGATTGTAACCTTGAAGGTTTTTTCCTGAGAGCGAACACCGTTGTTTATGGCTACTACGCGGAATTCATAGTCGCCAGGTGTCATGCGGCTTAGTGCTATTCTGTTCTCTCCTGCAGGTAATACAACCTCCTTGTCGCCATTGATGCTGTATGCGAATCTGATATGCTCAATGTCAGAATAGGTCAGGGTGGAGAATGTGAAAGCGAGGGTGTTGTCCTCGTGAGAGAAATCGAATGTGTTTGAAGCAGACACGGAACCTTCGCATATCACGTAGTTTCCAGACTTCATATATGACATAATGCGCTCATTTCCACGGAATAAGCCTGTAAGCGTGACTTGGAGCTTGGCAGGTTCCCGAATTGTCTTAGGAGGGTAGAAATATGATACGCCTAACGTGCCACCGAAGAAAAGAAGGTCTGTGCTTGGATCGTGGAATGACACACCGCTGCTGTACTCATTGCCCTGAAGACCATCGGAAACGAAGAAATTCTTTGTCTTTCCGTCCCTTGGGTTGAATCTGCACAGACCGTTTGATGTACTTATCCATAGCATTCCATGATTGTCAGATTCTATGGCTGCAACGTGGCAATCAGGAAGTCCTTCCTTAGTGCCGTACTTGCGTAGTGCGCGAGTCTTCAGGTTGAAATTATACATACCTACGGCTGTACCAATCCATATCTCGTCATTAGTTGTCTGATAGATAGCCGTGATGGACTCCCTGTCGAGTATCTTGTTGGTGTTGAATGTGTTAGTCCAGCTTCTTGCTGCGATGTCATAGCATGACAGACCGTTTGAGGTTCCAACGTATATCTTCTTCTTGTCAAGGCTCATCTGCATCTCAAGAATATAGTTATTCGTGAGACAGTCTGTTTTGCCGTGCTGCGACTTATATTCCGTAAGCTTGTCATTCTCAATATCATAGCATTTCACGCCATCACCAAGAGTACCAATCCAAAGGCGGCCGAGATAGTCAATGTTAATGTCGAACACGCTCTGGGCATTGCCATAGCTGAATGATGCACGATGATATTTGCCTGTGTTAGGGTCAATCCATCCACATCCGTCTGTGTATGAGCCAACCCATAGTCTGCCTGCATTGTCTTCTGCTATAGTGAGTACTGTTGAAGGAATTTCGTCAGCCTTGCGTTCGCCACCTATTGAAGAAGGTGCATAATGACGGATAAGCTGGTAATTAGAGTCAAGGGCATAGAGTCCGTCCTGGTCACAGGCAATCCATAGTGTACCGTTGCTCTGACGATATACGGCCATGATACATTGTTCGCCTATCTGATTCTCGGAAGGTTGATTGACACCGAGACAGTGGAAAGGGGAGGCTGTAGGTGACTGCATGAATACGCCTTTCTGGAACATACCCAGCCATAGGTTGTCGTTACGGTCGGTAAGGATAGAGCAAATCTTAGTCCTTGATACATCGAGCTGTGTGCTTGCTATACGCCCTGCACGAACCTCACCTGTACGAGGGTTCAGCACTTTTACGCCGTTACCGTTTGTTCCTATGTATATGTTTCCGTCAGCACGCTCCTTGAGTGCTGATACCGTAATGTTTGCCGTGGAAGGAATGAGCTTAGGTTCTTTTCTGCTTGAGTTCATCACATAGATACCGCCTTTCAGGTATCCTATGTAGAGATTGTCGCTCTTGTCAATGCACATTGACGAGTATCGCGAATTCTCACCGGCAGGATATTTCCCCACAAGTGTGTATTTCTTGTTGTTGCCCTTGCCAGTCTGCTTGTATGAGAGGAAACCGTATTTATCAGCCGAAGCCCACAATATGCCTTTGTGATCAAACAAAATCTCATTGACGTACTGTGCTTCGCCAGAACCAGAAACGATAACCCTTGCCTCGTCAACCGATACAAGTTCCCAGATACCCCGTCCAGAGGTGCTGAATACTATATTTCCGTCAGGTGCAAAGCATAAACATTTGATGTATGATGTTAGTTCCTTGCCTGTGGCTTGATCGACTACGGCTCGGAATTTCCCGCCGATCTTGACATAAAGACCAGAGGTCGTACCTACATATATCAGATTGTTCTTGTCCTGTATTACACAGATGATGTTGTCAATGGGAAGACCTTCATTGGTTGTGTATGTGTAGAAAGAATATCCGTCGTATCTGTTAAGACCGTTTTGTGTTGAAACCCAGATAAAACCTTGTCTGTCCTGATAGACATGATTAACATAACTACTACTCAGGTTCCTGGTGTAGTTGAACAAAGTACCGACCTGTGCCACGGAACTGGCAGGTTGCAAAATTGTCAGAAATATAGCCAGTACGAATATTTGTATATGACACCATATACGTCTTGGATTAGTGGAAAGTGTATTAATATCTATCATAATGTTTAGCAGTTAGTCCCTTTTGGGGGAGAGTCCATTTCAAAGGGTAAGGGTCAATAGTCTTAATCCTAAGCCTTTGGCCTTTTGTCTTTATTTTTATTGATTGCAAAGTTAATGTTTTTTTCTATAAATGTTACATAAGTGTTTAGTTTTTTTTCATTTGGAACACAAAAACACGGAAAAATACCATATAAAAGCCGTAAATGTTATAAAAAACAAGGTTTTTGGTATAAATTATAAGGAAATTTCAAAATATGTTACAGACGCAAAACTACACGAAATAAATCATGCATTACATGTAAATAATTAATATTAACTTTGCACTCGCAAAATAAAGTAGGTGTAAAAGCATTGTGTCTAACCTGTATCCTTTGCATTATCTCTTTATTCTACGAATTTAGGAATTAACAAAACTAATAATAAAACCAACTAAATGACAACAAGTAAAAATTTACTGAAGATGGGGTGGCGAAACGCGTCTTTCGCCGTCGCATTGTCCGCATGCCTGATTAATTTCACGTCGTGCGACAAGTATGATTTGGACAAGACCGATCCGGAAGGGTGGGGTGCCAGCATCTACAGCTATCTTGCTGAGGATGGCCATTACACCAACACCATTAGATTGATTGATGATCTTGGCCAGAAAGATGTGTTGGCTAAAACCGGTTCAAAGACTTTGTTTGTTGCAGACGACGATGCCTATGCTCGTTTCTTCAGCAACAACAAATGGGGGGTTAGCCGATACGAACAGTTGAGCACAAGCCAGAAGAAACTTCTTCTCTATGGCGCAATGATCAACAACAGCTATCAGCTCAACTCTCTTTCAAGTGTGGGTGGCGACAATTCAATCATTGAAGGTGCGTGTATGCGTCGTTCCACCGCTGCCACGATCTACGACTCTGTGGCAGTAGTCAACGTCCAGGACCTTCCAAACATGCGTCCGGAAGACAGAAAGAACAATTCACTTTGGACAAGATTCGCTGACCGCCAAAATGTAGTCCTGTTGAACAGCTCGACCAGTGCTCCAATGGTGCATTTCGTTGAGGACTTCATCAACAACAACCATTTCGAGAACTCTGACATCGACTTCCTCTTCAATGGAAAGATTCACCGTCAGCCAGGTGACGCCATTGTCAATGGCGTGAATGTCGGGCAGAAAAACATCAAGTGTAGTAACGGATTCATCCAGAAGCTTGATGAAGTAATGCTTCCACTTGAGAATATGGCAGAGCTTATAGCACACAACCCACAGACAAGTGAGTTCAGCAAGCTCCTTGAGCGATTCGCTGTTCCTTTCTATGCAGGAAAGGAAATAACCGACCGCTATAACCTCTACTATAATACTAATGTTGACTCAGTATTCGTGAAGAGCTATTTCTCTGGTCAGGAGAATCACATCATGAATACCGACGACAACAACAAGGTTCATCAGGATCTTCTCGATTTCGATCCAGGCTGGAACAGATATTATCTTGACGATGCTTATGCTACCGGCTCAAACGACGAGCTTGCAGTAAACCGCGATATGGCGTTCATCCTCGCTCCTACCAATGAGGCACTTGCCGAATATTGGAAGAACGGTGCCGGACGAATCCTCATTGACCAGTACGGCACAGTAGAGAACATCCCTAACGATGTCATCAAGGAGCTTATCAACAACAACTTCAAGGCTTCTTTCCGTGCCAAGGGCGTACAGAGCAAGTTCCCTACTATCCTCAACGATGCCAACGACCCTATGGATGTAGATCCATCAAAGGTTGTTGAGACAATGGTCGGATGTAACGGTGTAGTATATGTAACAAACTCTATCTACTCACCAACGGCATTCGTCAGCGTTAAGTACCCAACCGTGGTCAACAAGACGATGAAGCTCATCAACTGGGCTATTGATCAGAACCAATACACCGTATATCTCAACTCCCTCAATGCCTACTACAGCTTCTTCATCCCAACCAACAAGGCAATGCTTGAGTATATCAACCCAGCATCCTATGGCAAGAAGCAGACAGAGCTTTACCGTTTCCACTACGACGAGACAATGAGCAACCCTGTATGGGCAAGCGTATTTGCCTATGACCTTGAAACTGGAACTATAGGTGACAGTCTGACAGAGGTTCGCAATAATACTCCGTTGATGAAGGAACTGCTGAAAGACGTTCTCGACAACTGCATTGTTGTCAATAAGAATGTGGAAGACGGTCATGAGTATTATCTCACCAAGGCAGGCACGGCTCTCCGCATCAGGAATGCCAAGGCTGGTGTTAACGGCATGACCGTAGAGGGCAGCTTCCAGGTAAACAACTCAAAGAAGCCTCTCTATGTAACCGACATCTACGACCAGTCTCCTAACAAGGAGCAGAACAAGGCAGGTAACGGTAAGTGCTACATCCTTGACACTACACCTATCATGACCACCACAAAGAGCGTGATAGACATTATGGGTGAACATCCGGAAATGAGCGCAATGCGCGACCTTATAATAAGTAGTGGTCTCCTTGAGGAAGAACGTAACAAGCAATGCTCACCAAGAGAGAACATCAGCGTGTTCAACGCATACCACTACACAGTATATGTACCTACTAACGAGGCAATAGCACAGTTGCAGAATAGTGGCAAGCTCCCAACCTTCGACGATGTAGAGGCAGAGCGTGACAAGGGCAACACCGAAAAGGCAGACCAGATGCAGCAGCAGATTATCGACTTCGTGAGATACCACATACAGGATAACGCTATGTATATAGGTGCTAATCCTATCGACCGTGAGAAGTACGAGACTGCCTGCATCGGTAGCAACGGCAAGTTCGAGCGTATCTACGTAACACTCGATGAGGACAACATCACAATACAGACATCTGCAGATGATAAGGATCCTGCGCATGTTATAAAGAAGGATGGACTGTATAATCTCCAGGCACGTGAGTACTTCCTCAATGCTGCTACAAACGAGAATGCCACGAGGGCTACCACCACTTCTTCTGCCGTCATTCACATGATTGACAAGCCGCTGATTAAGAAATAAAGATAAGGCCTTTCCACCCGCCCTTATTAACATCAGACTTCCCCCACAGGGAGGGAGCTGGAGGGCCGACGGAATCGCAACAAACAATTAATAATGAATAATAATGAATAAACTATATAAAAAACTAACAGCCCTTTCGCACTCCGGCTCACTCCCTACGGGGGAGGGCGGGGGGAGAGTCCGCTGTTTAGGTGTCTTATTTTCTCTCCTCCTCTTCTCTGGCTCCGCCTTTGCGCAAGAAGCAGGTCAGATTATCTCTGGTACCGTTACAGATGCCATGGGACCTGTTATGATGGCTAACGTAGTCGAGATTGACGCCAGCAATCGTATCGTTAGTTCTACCAAGACAGATATCAACGGTAACTTCTCTTTCAAGATCAAGGATCCAAAACATAAGCTGAGATTCAGTTTCGTGGGTCTCAAGACCAAGACAATTCCTATCAAGGGTGAGGTCTATGAGGTGAAACTTGAAGACGCTACTACACTTAGCGAGGTAACAGTCACCTCAAAGCGCCGTTCTGGTGGTTCAGGTCTCTCAATCCCTAAGGATGAGATGTCAACAGCCAACCAGTCTATCGACATGAAGGAATTCGAGGGTCTGTCAATGACAACTGTCGATGAGGCTCTTCAGGGTCGTATCGCTGGTCTTGACATCGTGGCAAACTCTGGTAACCTCGGTTCCGGCACATCTATGCGCCTCCGTGGTGTCAGCTCAATCAATGGTGATGCCAACCCTCTTATCGTTGTAAACGGCAACGTATGGGAAACCGACCGCGACAGCGACATCGACCTTACCTCTGCCAACGATGAGAAGTTCGCCGAACTGCTCAACGTAAACCCAGAGGATATCGAGAGCATCAGCGTATTGAAGGATGCTACCGCTACTGCCATCTGGGGTTCACAGGGTGCTAACGGTGTTATCGAGATCAAGACAAAGCGTGGTGTGCGTGGTAAGACACGCGTGGCATACAGCTATCGTATCACAGCCACAAAGCAGCCTAAGGGCTACAGACTCCTCAATGGTGACGAATACACCATGCTCCTGAAGGAGTCTTACTTCAACCCACGCCTGAGCAGCACAGCCAGCGACATCGTGGAAATCAACTACGATCCAACCAACCCTAACGGATGGAACAACTTCAACAAGAACACCGACTGGATTGACGAGGTCACAAAGGTAGGTCTTCGCCAGAACCACTATGTATCACTTACCGGTGGTGGTGAGAAGGCAAACTTCCGTATCGCTGCTGGTTACGACAACGAGACTGGTTCTGTCATCAAGCAGCGTCTCGATCGTCTCAGTTCACGTGTAGCACTCGACTACTTCATTTCCGACCGTATCAAGATCGTATCTGACATCGCGTTCACATATACCGACAACCAGAAGAACTACGACAACCTTCTTGGTATTGCATACAAGTATATGCCAAACGTATCGGTATATGAGATGGATATCAACAACAATCCTACAGGAGACTACTTCCTCCTGCCAACAACCATATCCAACGCTCTCAGTGACCAGCTACCAGACTTCGGCAAAGGAGTTGTAACAAGTCGTCTCAACCCTGTTGCCCTTGCAAACCTTGCAACCAACAATGAGAATACGTACAAGATAACACCTGAGTTCCAGCTTCACTATGACTTGCTCGGTACTGACAACGACAAGACCCGACTGAAGTATGAGGGTAAGATCGTGTTCGACATCTTCAATCAGTATCAGGAATCATTCCTGCCTGCTGAACTCGTAGTAGGTTCATGGTCAAGCAAGTACAAGAACCGTGGCACATCATACAGCTACAAGAGTCTCGGTATCGCCACAACGCATACCCTTACCTTCACACCTCATTTTGAGAACGAGGATCATTCTATGATGATGATGCTTCGCGGACAGCTCAACGACGGTAGCAGTAAGTCACAGAAGACAACCGCCTATGGCTTCCCATCAGGCTCTATCCAGAATCCTGGAGCAGAAGGTAGGGTAGATGGCGATTTCACAAGTAATGCCGGACAGTGGAGAAGTATCTATTTCACTTACTCTCTGCACTATGCATACAAGAGCCGCTATATGTTCGACTTCTCCGTGCGTCGTGACGGTTCTACCAAGTTCGGACCAGACAAGCGCTGGGGTACTTTCCCTGCTGTGTCTCTTCGTTGGAACATCAGCAAGGAGCCTTGGGTTGCCAAGAACCTCCCTTGGCTCTCTATGCTCTCCTTCCGTCCAGGATGGGGTATCGTTGGTAAGCAGCCAAATGCCGAGTACCTGTTCTACAGCCGATACAAGAACGGCACAGGCTACATGCAGCAGGCTTCAACCTATCCAGACAATATCCAGTTGAAGAATCTCAAGTGGGAGCAGAAGATGACCTATAACGTAGGCGTTGACTTCGGATTCTTCGACGATAAGCTCAATGGTAATGTTGAGGTGTATAAGCAGTACACCTCCGACCTCCTCATGGGAAATCGAGGCATCCCAACATCATCAGGTTACGGCTCACTTGCTTACGACAACGTAGGTAAGATGGAGAACACGGGATGGGAGTTCAATATCAACACCAACGACCTTCTGAAGTTCGGAGAGTTCGGTGTGGACTTCAATGTTACGTTCGCTAACAACAAGAACGTCATCACCGAGATGGACGAGACCTGTCTTGCCACCCTCAACAAGGAATTTGACCGCAACAACGGCAGCTACCTCTCCCGTGTTGAGCTTAACAAGTCATTCGGTTCAATCTATGGCTTCCGCTATAAAGGCGTATATCAGTATAGCGAGTATAGCCCAGAAGAAATAAAGGGTGTGAGCGGTCCTAATGCTCCGGTAGTACGCGATGCCAATGGCAATGTGATACTCGACAACCACGGACGCACCACACCAATGACCTACTGCTACAGCGGTACGTCTGCACGCTATGAGTTCAAGGGTGGTGATGCCATATATGAGGACATCAACCACGACGGTACGATCAACGAGCTTGATATCGTATATCTCGGCTCTTCACTTCCTAAGTTCACCGGTGGTTTCGGTGTCAAGTTCAAGTGGGGACGCTGGTCTTGGAACAATCAGTTCAACTTCCGCTATGGCAACAAGATTGTGAATCGCAACCGCATGAACCTTGAGTCAATGTACGGAAACGGAAACCAGAGCCGAGCAGTGAACTATCGCTGGCGTGTGGAAGGTGACATCGCACAAATCCCACGTGCTCTCCGTGACTACGGCTACAACTATCTGGGTAGCGACCGCTTCATAGAGGACGGCTCATTCATCCGTCTCAACTACTCACAGATCAGCTACTCACTACCAACTGCAACCATCAAGAAGTGGGGATTGACCAAGCTCAGCTTCTATCTGTCAGCCAACAACCTGTTTGTCATCACCAAGTACTCAGGTTCTGACCCAGAGGTAGGCTATGGTGGCTATGGTGTATCTGAGGACAATGCACAGACACCACGTGCTAAGTCTGCTACATTAGGTATTACCGTACAGTTCTAACGATATTAAGAGATTAAGAAATATAATATATGAATACTATTAATAATATATATAAGCGCTTGTTTAAGGGAAAGGGCATAGTGTGTGCATCACTTCTTGCCTCTGGTCTCTCACTTGCGTCTTGTTCCGATTATCTCGAGATTCTTCCTTTGAATGAGGTGGTACTTGAGAACTATTGGACAAAGAAAGATGATGTAACCAGTGTGCTTAGTGGATGCTATGAGTCACTTGCTTCTGAGGGATGTCTCGACCACATGAACGTGTGGGGAGAGCTTCGCTCTGAGAATCTCGTTAGGGGTAGCAACCCAGATAACAAGTACTCTGAAATTCTGAAGGAGAACATCCTGCCAACAAACGACCTTACAAAGTGGGAGGATCTCTATAAGACCATCAACCGCTGTAACACCGTTCTTGCATACGCAGAGGGCGTGCAGAAACTTGATCCTAACTACACAGAGGCACAGATGCGCGCCAATAAGGCAGAGGCAACCTTTATCCGCGACCTTTGCTATTTCTATCTCATCAGGGCATTCCGTGACGTTCCAATGGTCTTCGAGCCAAGTATCGACGATACAAAGGAATATATGGTACCTGCAACTCCTATGAACCAAGCATTGAAGATGCTCTCCGACGACCTTGAAAGTGTCAAGAATGATGCCGTTCTTCGCTATGTTGATGATAGCAAAATGACAAATTCAGAGGCTGCATCTCAGGCATACGAGAACTGTTCAAAGGTAACCCGCGTGGCAATATATGCTCTTCTTGCCGACATCTATCTCTGGCGTGGAGAATACGACAAGGCTATCTCTTGCTGTGACTATGTAATCAACTTCAAGAAGAATCAGTACGAAGAGAGGGTTTCCAATATAGGACAGATGAGCGATATGTTTGTCTTCGATGGTATTCCAATGATCCGTGAGAGCTATGCCAATTCAAAGATCTGCGGTAATGCATATACAGAGATCTTTGGTAATGGTTTCTCATTTGAAAGTCTCTTCGAACTTGGTTACAGCAAGTGTTCCTACGATAACAAATATACAAGCGGTTCATATATGAGCGGTAGTGCGGGAAGAATGGGACGTTACTCTGCTCCAGAGGATTACTACCAGAATGTATGGACGGGTAACAATGTATATTTCGCTAAGAATGATTGCCGTGTATATGAGAATATCTCAGAAGATAACGGTCATTTCTTTATAACAAAATATTGGTTCGCGCAGACACAACTTGATATTGACAATGTCACAGACTATAAGAGCCTAAAGTTTGGTTATTCTCCACGCTCAACAGATAGGTCTAACTGGATTTTCTACCGTCTTTCAGACGTTATGCTGATAAAGGCAGAGGCATGTATTATGAAGAATGATGGCGATTTCCGTACAGCATTCACTCTTATTAATGCCATCAACAAGCGTGCTCGTAACTATACGGAGAATGTAAAGAATGATTCTCTCGCATTCTCTACCTATAGCTCAAGCAGGGAGGAAATGGAAAAACTCCTCATGCTGGAACGTAAGAGAGAGTTCATGTTTGAAGGAAAGCGTTGGTTCGACCTTGTTAGAAAGTCACTTCGTGATAATAACACAAGCTATCTTGCCAATGAGGCTACTCAGAAGCAGAAGGAAAATGCCGTGGCTATCAAAATCCAGCTTGCCGACATCAATGCAATCTTCTGGCCTTACAACAGGGATGAGCTGAAGAAGAACCTTCTGCTCAAACAGAATTCCGCTTATAGTGATACTGAGGATTTCCAGAAGTAAAAAAAGTCCCTTCCTGACCTCCCCGAGGGGAGGAGAGGGAGAGCTTGACACAATGAATAATTAATAATGAGTAATTAATAATGAATGACTGAATCAGCTTTCGCCTTTCAGTTCCCTCCCTACGGAGGATGGCGGGGGAGAGGCTGCAGATAGTTTCTAATTTGTTTATTATGTTTACTATACTATCAAAAATAAAGCAAAAAGCAATGCGCAAGTCGTTTTATGCACTTCTGCTGTCTTGCTGTATAGCAACCCCGATGCTCTATTCATGCGTTGATAATGACGACTTGAGCAACGAGCAGGGTACGTTCTATTCAGCAACAAAGCGCACTGCTGCCGAAATCATTACTGATGCTGCAGACAGATGCAGTATGTTCCAGTCAATACTTGAGAAGTCGAACTATTACTCACTTCTCTCTGTATATGGTAACTATACCGTTTTCGCACCTACAAACGATGCTATAAATAAATATGTGGTAGAAAACCATTATTCTTCTTTCGACGCATTGTTGCAGGACGTATCGCGTTGTGATACCATAGCACGTACCCATATCATCAAGGACGGTGCTTTTTTCACTACCGATGTTAGTGACGGTGCCCTTCCACAGATGAATATGGATGACCGCTATCTCGTCATGACCTGTGATAGTGATGCCCAGAACAATAACCAGCTTCGTATCTTCGTAAACAAGCGTTCATTGCTTGTCGAGAAGAATGACTCTGCTACCAATGGCGTTGTCCACATCATTGACCGTGTCATAACCCCAAGTAATGACTTCCTTCCTGACCTTATGGCTGAGGACACTACAATCACCCTGTTTGTAGAGGCACTCAAATATACTCACATGGACGATTCGCTTACAAAGTACATCGATGATCATTACTCTGTATCTGAGGACTCCATCAATGGTGAAATTGCCAAGGTGAGATATGGTGGTCGTGACAACAAGGTTACATATCCACGCAAGAGATATTTCAAGTTCACCGCTTTCGTAGAGCCTAACTCTGTATTTGCCAAGAAAGGCATCAAGACTCTTGATGACTTGAAGGCATACGCAAAGAAGGTGTACGACGCTACCTATCCTGATGATGCAGGTAAATATGACAATGACCCAACCAACCGCAAGAACCCACTCAACCGCTTTGTGAGCTATCACCTCATGGATCGTATAGGTAACTATAGCGACTGGGCACCTTCAGGTCGTTTCCTTACCGAGTGTACTGTAACATCGGCTATTGATGCAGAGGACTTCTGGGAGACAATGTGCCCAGGTACAATGCTCCGTTTCTGCCGTGCAGGTACTGGTACCACAGGTGGTCTCTATGCTAACCGCAAGGGTGTTGGTACAAAATACACAGTGAAGGGTGTCAAGGTGCTCACGGCATCAGAGTCTGGTAAGTCTGAGCAGCAGGCACTCAATGGCACATACCTCTATCTTGATGACATCCTCGAGTACTCTACCAAGGTACGCGATGAAGTTCTCAGTTGCCGTATGCGTATTGACGCAACGACTCTTAGCGCAGACTTCATGAATCAGGGCTGCCGTTTCAATGACGAGGCAGGCGCACTGAACGATCGCCTGTATGCTCTCAAGCAAGGCAAGATCAAGGGTTGGAAGATTTCCGACGATACATTCCTTGCCGTTCACCCAGCAGAGCTTTCATGGTCTTCATATCTCGGCAATGCCATTTGTATCAAGGGACAGTATGATGTTCAGTTCAAGTTGCCACCTGTGCCATCAGGAACATACGAGATCCGTATGGGTTATGTTGCAGGTGAGGAGCGTGGTGTAGTTCAGGTATATCTCAACAATGAGCCATGTGGCATTCCTGTTGACCTTACATACGGTACATGGAATCTTCAGGACATAGTGGGAGATATCTCAGATACAGAGGACGACGAGCACAACACCGCTATGGACAAGACTCTCCACAACCTCGGATATATGAGAGGTATGGACTCTTATCGTAAGCCTGGTATGAACAGCTTCCGTCAGGACTCTCCTGAGCATCTCCGCCGAATCCTCGCTACTCAGAAACTTGACGAGGGCAAGGAATACTGGCTGAGATTCCGTCAGGTATCTAAGGGTGACAAGGAGTGGTCATTTGACTATATCGAGCTTTGTCCAAAGGACGTGTATGCAAGTCCTGACGGAGAGGATAGACATTGATTCTAATTAATAATTAATAATGAATAAATAATAGTTTATAATGAAAATACTATCAAAATATACAAAAAGTCCTCTGATGGCGTTGCTGTCTGTAATACTCCCCCTTGGGGGGGTGGGGGGCTTCCTTTCCTCCTGCTCTGACTGGGACGACCACTATGAGAATGAGGCTGCCAA
Organism: uncultured Bacteroidales bacterium; assembly: GCA_902801425.1. Classification (GTDB taxonomy): domain Bacteria; phylum Bacteroidota; class Bacteroidia; order Bacteroidales; family Bacteroidaceae; genus Prevotella. The sequence goes on from CADCIQ010000014.1 coordinate 14,959, forward strand.
TGGTGCCAACCTCACTCTATGGGATGCAATCAAGCAGCGTAGCGAACTGAGTGATTTTGCCGAGGTCCTTGAGAAGACAATGGTATTCCGTCAGCATAAGAAGACGCCTGTAAGCTATGCAGAAGTATTGAAGGGCGGGCGCTCTTTCACCTTGTTTGCACCAGTCAATGGTACATTTAACAAGGACTCCATCCTTTCACTCGTCATCACGGCAAAGGGTGACTCTGCGGTAGAGCGTTTCTTTGTATGGAATCATCTTTCACAGAACCTTGTCTCTTCTGACGGTACGAACAAGAAGTTCCGTATGCTCAACTATAAGAATGTATCATTTGCCAATAATACAGTTAACGAAGTTTCTGTAAAGGAGAGTAACATTCACAGCAAGAACGGCATCATGCACGTGATGAACGATCAGCTACCTTATATGAAGACCATCTATGAGGCATTGGTTGCTCTTCCACAGTTCAAGTCACACGGTGAATTCCTTGCTTCTTACAACGAGGATGTCTTCGATGAGGATGCAAGCGTAAGCAGTGGTGTGGTTGACGGTAAGAAGGTATATGTGGACTCTGTTGTGTATGAGCGCAACAAGCTTGTCAATGCCATTGGCTATATTGACGAGGAGGATTCTACGTATCATGTGGTAGTTCCTACAGAAGCAGGATGGAACAAGGCATTGAAAGAGGCAATGGAGTGCTTCGTATTCCCAAAGAACAATCCCAAGGCAGACTCCCTTCAGCGTTACTATGCATATCGTGCCCTTATGGATAATGCCGTTTTCAGTGAAACGACGCAGCCAAGCATTAATGATAGTGTAAGGTCAAAATGGTACAGTAGATTATATCCAGAGTATAGCGTTTTCTACAAGCCATTCAGCAGTGATGGTATCTTCGGTAAGGCAAAGGAGAGAATCAGTTGCAGCAATGGTACAATCTATGCTACCGACGAATGGGTGTTCGACCCAGCCGTGACCTATCAGAGAAAGATTGCGGTAGAAGCTGATTATTCAAGTAATATTCCAACCTACGACGGCAAGACGACAACACTCGTACCAACACAGGTAATGAACAAGGACGTAACAGAAGGCTGGTTCATGCACGTAAAGCCTACTGGCGGTAATAGTAACTGGTCTGTAACATACACACTTAGAGATATAGTATCAGGTAAAGATGTAGTATCAGGCAAGTACGATATTGATATAAAGGTTCTTCCTAAGTCAATTGTCGGTGGAGAGAACAAGCGTCCATGCCGTTTCACGGCAACAATCAACTATTACGATGAAGATGGTAAGGAACAGCATTATGTATGCAACGATGGTTCGCCTATAAATACCAACCCAGATGAGATTGACGTTATAAGAGTTGCAACCTTCAAGTTCCCTACTTGCAACTACGGGCAGTCGGTAGGCCAGCCAACAATAACACTGACCTGCAATATCCGTCCTAACGAGAATGCAAAGTATGACCGTAACTTCTATCTTGACACGATAGTACTCAAGAGAGCGAAGGAATGATAATGGAATAGTGATAAATATACTGTTTGGCTATTTGCTATATACAATTTCGAAAAGGAATTGTAGAAGGTAAATCCATAAATAGTAAATATTATTTGATAATTCGTAATAAAAAAAATGAATAATATAAACAAGAAATACGAGATGGCAAAGCGTACCCCATTCTTCGGTCTTCTCGCTTCCCTTCTTCTCTCTACCTCCATTGCATCTGCCAAGGAGATAAGGGGTCAGGTGACTGATGCTGCAACAGGCAAGCCATTACAGGGTGTGAGTATCGAGGCATACGGTAATAGCAAGTTTGCTGCCATCACAGACGTTAACGGCAGATACTTCATCAGCGTGCCTGACAATGTGTCAAGCCTCTATATGCGTGTGGAGGGCTGTCTGTCACAGCAGGTGGCTATAGGTAAAGACCTGACCAAGGTCGATGCCAGGATGTACAGCGATGTATTCTCAAACTCATATACGCGCTCAACCGAGGCTGTGAAGCTCTCTTCTGCTTCAGAATTTAACAACAACGTAGAGATGAGCATCGACCCATTGATTCAGCAGCGTCTTAATGGACAGATTCGCACCATAGACCATAGCGGTATTGAGGGTGGCGGTAGCGTGATGCTCATCAATGGTATCAATTCCCTTTCACGCAACGCTCAGCCACTCGTGGTGATTGACGGCGTTATCATGGATATGCAGTATGATCGCTCGCTGATTCATGAGGGATATTTCAACAATATCCTTGCCAACATCAACGTGAACGACATTGACAAGGTTGAGGTGCTGAAAAACGGTACGGCAATCTATGGCGCAAAGGGTGCAAACGGTGTGCTCCTCATCACCACGAAGCGTTGTAAGAGCATGACAACAAAGATTGACGTGACTCTCGGTGGCAAGTTCCAGCTTCAGCCAACTACAGCCACAATGATGGATGCAAACGACTACCGCACATACGCTACAGAGTTGCTTAACGGCCTTACCACATCAGTAAATGGCATGAAGTTCCTCGTCAACGACCCTAACTATTACTACTACAATCAGTATCACAACAATACTGACTGGAAGAAAGAAGTATATCGCAATGCCTTCACTCAGTCATACGGCATCAATGTGCAGGGTGGTGATGACGTGGCAAGCTATAACGTGAGCGTAGGCTACAGTCTGGCTAACGAGACATTGAAGGAGAGTGACTTCTCTCGTTTCGACCTGCGTATCAATACGGATATCGAGGTTATCAAGGACCTGAACGTGCGCTTTGACGTATCGTTCAGCGATGTTGACCGCGGTCTGTTTGATATGGGTGTAAGCAGAAACCTGGAAAGTGGTACACCAACAGCACCAAGCTTCCTCGCACTCACGAAGTCACCATTTGTGTCACCTTATGCAATTGACATCATGGGCAACCAGAGTTCATATCTCGCAGAGGCTGACGACTATTTGGTAAGCGAGTTAGGTACTTCATACCAATATCGATACAATGACATCACGCTGGCAAACCCTACCGCAATACTGGAATACGGAACAGGTGACAACCGTAATAACTTAGGAAACCGACTCGTGTCATTCTCGGTTAATCCTAAGTACAAGATAAACAAGTATCTCAGCGTGGAGGAGGCTTTCAATTTCTCCCTCGTAAACACCAATGAGGACTATTATCTCCCTATTTCGGGTGTGCCTACATTCACTATGCCAGACTGGTGTACAGATAATGGATGGTATTATGCACATAATATCCGCCAGTCAATGACATCTCGTCAGAATACCGTTCAGAGTGATACTCGTTTAAAGTGGGAGAACACATACGGCGCTAATGCAATAAAGCTGACTGCCGGAGTACGCTATATAAACAGTAAATATAGATATAACTTCCAGAGGGGTTATAATACGGGTAACGACAAGACCCCTAATATGTCAACAGGACTTGCATACAAGTCAAAGAGTGGTGCTGATGACAAGTACATAGATTTCACTAACTATCTTGTAGCCGACTACAACTATGCCCAGAAACTTTACGTTACGGCAGGGCTTTCAGCAATGGCTTCTTCACGCTTTGGTAAGGATGCCGTAGGTCTCAAGGCTCTGGGAACTGTATGGGGCATATTCCCAAGCTTGCAGGCTTCATACGTTATCTCTAATGAGAACTGGCTTGCCAAGGTAAAGGGTATTGACTATCTCCGCTTCAATGCAGGTATTGACATTACCGGTAACGATGACATTGACTATACTGCCTCACGCACATACTTCATTGCAAAGACAATGCTCACCGAGGAAGTAAACACAAAGAGCCTCGGCAACGTGGGTAACAGTAATCTGAAGTGGGAGACCACACGCCGTGTGAATCTCGGCTTTGAGGGTAACTTCATTGACAACCGCCTGCACGTTAACTTCAACTGGTTCAGCAGTTGGACATCAGGACTCGTAGCACTCCGTCACCTTGCATGGACAAGTGGTCTTGACGTGAACTATGCTAATGGTGGCAAGCTTAAGAACACTGGTTACAACCTCGATATGTCATACCGTATGCTCAACACCAAGGACTGGCACTGGGAACTGGGCGCAAGCGTTGGTCACTATAAGAACAAGGTAACAGAAATAGGAACTGACAACAAGAGCATCCTTACCGATATCTGCAACGGTACCATTATTACTGCGGTAGGAAATCCTGTAGGAATGTTCTACGGCTACAAGACCGACGGCGTGCTTTCAACAGCAGCACAGGCACAGGCAGCAAACCTTGGCTATCTGGATAATGCAGGTAAAAAAATAGCGTATGAGGCTGGCGACATGAAGTTTGTTGACCGTGATAACGACGGTATCATCTCAGAGGCTGACCGTGTGATTATCGGTGATCCTAATCCAGACATCTACGGTAACATATACACACGTCTCAACTGGAAGCACTGGACCCTCGATGCTGCTCTCACCTATTCTCTCGGCAACGATATCTACAACTATGAGCGTAGCATATTGGAGAGCGGAAGATATTTCTACAACCAGACCACAGCAATGAACAATCGCTGGACAACAGAAGGTCAGGTTACAGATATTCCACGAGTTAGCTATCGAGATGCTCAGGGTAATGCCCGTTTCTCTGACCGCTGGATAGAGGATGGTTCTTACCTCCGTCTAAGCAACGTGACAATCAACTACTCAATCCCTATCAGCAATACATACATACAGGGTATCACTGTATGGGGTGCAGCATACAATATCTTCACCCTCACACACTATCTCGGCTCAAACCCAGACTGCTCAATGTCAAGCAACGTGCTCTATCAGGGCATAGACTGCGGTCTCCTCAGTTCTGGCAGAAGCTTCGCAATGGGTGTGAAGATTAATCTGTAAAACAGAGGCCTGAGGTCTCTCCCTCCCGCCCTGACACATACTCCGATGTTATCAACATCGGACTTCCCCCGTAGGGAGGGAGTCGGAGAGCCGATGGAATTGCAATTATAATTAACAATGAAAAAAGAATAAGAAAATGAAAATATTATCTAAAATATCCTCTTGCCTTGCGCCTTCCGGCTCCCTCCCTACGGGGGAGGGCGGGGGGAGAGGCCGCCTTTTGCTCCTTTTGATAGGTTGCTTAGGCTTCTTCACCTCTTGCTCTGATATTCTCGATACGAAATCTGACATGATTGAGTTTGCTGAGGATAACAAGCTTAATTCAACAAGTGATACCCTTTACAGCGTAATGGGTATAGTGCGTGGCATACAGACCATTGCCGACCGAACTCTCCTCCTCGGTGATATCCGTAGTGACCAGTTCACCGTGACGGAAGATGCTTCTACCGACCTGAAGAATATAGCATCCTTCCAGTTGGACACAGAGAACAAATACAACAAGGTCAGCGATTTCTATGCTGTTATCAATAACTGCAACTATTTCATAGAGAATGCTGATACTGCTCTCTATAAACTCGGTACTCAGGTGTTCGAGAAGGAGTTTGCCGCAGTAAAGGCATTCCGCGCGTGGACATACCTCCAGTTGGTAAAGAACTATGGAGAGGTGCCTCTCGTTCTCAAGCCAGTTCTCACAGAGGCTGAGGCAAGTGCAGAGATGAGCAAGTCATATTCTGACATCAATGCTGTCTGCAACTATTTCATTGACGACATCAAGCCATACGTCGATACATATCTTCCACAGTATAGCGCCGTAAAAGGTATGGACACGAAGAAATTCTTCATTCCTGTACGAGTGCTTCTTGGTGAGCTTTGTCTATGGTCTGGCCGTTATGATGAAGCTGCACATTATCTCTATGACTATCTCACACTGAAGGACAATCCTGTGTATTCTTATTCTGGCCGCTCTCAATTGATAGTTGAGAATAATGATTTCTCTAAGATGTCAATCTCATTAGGATACCGTTCCTCTGTTTACTCTTATAGCGGCAGAGAGATTATTAACTTAATTCCTATGGAGGAAAGAACCTTTGACGGAATAAAATCTGACCTTGCCAATATCTATAGTTCAACTGCATTGAATTTCAATAGATTTCAGGCACGTCCTTCTGAGGCTTATCTGCAACTTTCAAGAGCACAGGACTATACACTTTATACCGAGGTTTCTTTGACAGAAAAGGATACTGTCATTGCTCCAAAGACAGGACTACCAAAGGACATCTATGCAGGAGACCTGCGCTTAGGTTCGATTTATTCTTGGCAAAAATATAATGTTACAGAAACAAGTTTATATGGTCCGGAAATAGCTACTGTTGATAAATTTCTTTATGTAGATCGATTTATACCTGTGTATCGCGTGCAGCAGGTTTACCTCATGTTTGCAGAGGCACTCAACCGCCTTGGCTACCCTGAATCTGCATTATGCGTGCTGAAATATGGACTTCGCAATCAGAACATAGAGAAATATGTTTCAGAGAAAGAACGTGAAAGGGCAGGCACTCTCCTTGACTTTGACGATGAAATCTTTGATAAGGAAATGACAAAGGGCGTACATGCTCGTGGTAGCGGCGATGTGGAATACAATGATGATTACTGCGTTCCACAGCCTACATCAAAGCTTGCTTCTTACGAGGATACGGTTAATTATCAGATTCCTCTCGTAGAGCAGATGATTATTGATGAGTGCGCTCTTGAGTTTGCATACGAGGGTAAGCGTTTCTACGACCTTATGCGTATAGCTCTCAGAAGAAACGATCCAGCATATCTTGCCGACGCTGTTGCGAAGCGTAATGGAAAGATAGATGAAACTCTTCGTTCTAAGCTCATGGATAAGAGAAACTGGTTCTTGCCACTCAGATAAAATTATAAAATGCGGATTGCTCAAAATAGTAATCCGCATTTTTGTAGTTAATACAGGCAATAAACTTTAGCCTTTTTACGTTTTAAAGATTGTATAATACTAAAGGATAATTTATAATGAAAAAATTTGTAACCGTAAATACTATAAAACATCCTTCCCTAAGGGAAGGCTTGGTTAGGCTTTTCCTTCTTGTGGCCTTGTTTCATGTTGGAATTGCAAACGCAACGGTAAAGCTCCCTCAGCTCTTTCAGTCAGGTATGGTGCTTCAGCGTAATCAGCTCGTGCCTATCTGGGGAACTGCCGATGCAAACGAGACCGTGAAGATAACCTTCCGTGGTAAGACCTATACCACAACTGCCGCTGCTGACGGAAAATGGCGCATCGATCTCCCGAATCAGAAGCATGGCGGTCCTTTCGAGATGAAGATCAACGACATCACCCTCACCGATGTGCTTGTAGGCGATGTGTGGATTGTATCAGGACAGTCAAATATCGACACTAACATAGAGCGTATATATCCTCGCTATAAGAAGGATCTTGATGCCTATACAAGTGACCAGATTCACGTATTCCAAGTGCAGACGGATTTCTCCGTAGATCGCAAGAATGATGTCCTCCCAACTGCATGGAAACATGTTAATAAGGAGAACTGCTGGAAATTCTCTGCCGTAGGCTATTTCCTCGGACAGATGATGCTCAAGCGCACAGGCATTCCACAGGGTATCATTCAGAGCAGTAAGGGTGGTAGTCCTATCCAGTCATGGATTGATATTGACTCCCTGAAGCCAACACCTCAGAACCCAATGCCTAACACCTATTACGCAAAGTATCTCCTCTATACAGATAAGGAATACATAGCAGCACAGGCAAAGGCTAATGCCATAGCCGGAAAGATCTGGACAAAGACAATGGATCAGAATGATCCAGGTCTCAATGTGTTCTCAAAGGCAGATTATGACGACTCTTCATGGAAGAAGGTAAACCAGTATAACAACCGTGAATGGGCTATGACTCCTGTTGAGGGCTCTCGTCCTTCCACCCTCGGTTCTTTCTGGCTTCGTCAGCATATCAAGGTGGATGCGGCTCATGCCGGAAAGCCTGCAACTCTCCACATGGGAACTCTCCACGATGTTGACCAGACATACGTAAACGGACAGTTCGTTGGTACTACTGGCTATCAGTATCCTCCTCGCCGTTACAAGATTCCTGCTGGGCTTCTCAAGGAAGGCGACAACGTGATTGCCGTGCGCGTTATCTGTAAGGGCGGAATGGCATTCTTCTACAAGAAGAAGCCACACCAGATAGAATTTGATGATGAGACTCTCTCACCTGTCGAAATATCATACGAATGGCTCACAAAGCGTGGTGCCGTGATGTATGAAGGTCCTCTTGGTGGTAAGCTCGACACAGAGAATCAGGCTTCCATGCTCTATGACGGCATGCTTCATCCTCTCGCTCCTTACGCTTGCTCAGGCATAGTCTGGTATCAGGGAGAGTCAAACACAGGCACACCTGATGACTATGGTGTTCTCCTGAAGAAACTCACAGGCAACTGGCGCACGCTATGGAAGCGTCCTGACCTTCCTTTCAATATCGTGCAGCTTGCTAACCACATGGAGCCAAGTGACAAGCCTCAGAACAGTTCCTGGGCAAAGGTTCGTGAGCTTCAGCGTCAGTTCACCGATAATGATCCATATTCAACCCTTACAGTCAATATAGACCTTGGCGAGGCTTCGGATATTCATCCTCTCAGTAAGCGCGAGCTTACAGAGCGTATCGTCCTCGGACTTGAGAATAGCGTCTTTGGTAAGAAGAACGTACTTTCCGCAGAGCCTGTAGAGGCGCATCTTGACGGTGGTAAGGTCATCCTCACGATGGATCAGCCTCTCGAACCATGCGATAACCTCATGGAGTTTGAGGTTAAGGGTGAGGATGGAAAGTTCCATAACGCACAGGCTTCAACTGACGGCAAGACCGTTGTCATCACCCCTGCAACAGCCATATCTCAGAGTCCTACTATCCGTTTTGCTTGGAAGGATAACCCGGAGAAGCATAACATGAAGGGTAAGAACGGACTCCCTGCCAGTCCGTTTGAGATAGAGGTGAAATAGTTGAGTTCGACGAATTCCATGGATGCATCTCCGATGCTTGTACTTTACAGAAAATTAATGCGAAATTAATGTGAAATTATATGTTTTCGCTCTGCGAACCTACATTAATGACCACAAATGACACATTAATGTCGCATTAATTTCTTCTTGTAGTAAGCGGTTTGTTTTCGTCGTAAATTAACGTAAATTGAACGTGAATTTTCCATAAATTCTTTTCCTTTTATTGAAAATTTACGATAATTTACGCTTAATTCACGGATAATTCGTGTAGCCAAGCACAGCGTTATAATTCATCGAACTCACGTTAATTAGTCATTTGTCCCCTACAAACTCCCCTTCTCTCAGCCTTTAGACACTTTGCCTTTAGTGCTGAGAGAAGGGGATTTCTCTATCCTTTAGGTCTGTTCTTCCTTCTATGCTCTTCCCTTGTTCCTCCGTTCATAATACCATTATAATACCATTATATTACCATAATAATACCATAATATTACCATTAACAATGGTATTTTAATGGTAATATAATGGTGATTTAATAGTATTTATATGGGAAGAAGCTGGGAATTACAACGGATGAACTCAGAAAGAGTGATCACCTTAACAAATTAGGAATTAGTAATTCATATTTTTCATTTTTCACTTTTCATTTTATAATTTACTATGGATTGTTTTCTCTTTGAGACTAAGATTATTTATTGGGGGAGATTGAATAAAATTGTGAGAATTAACTTTGTTTAACCTAAAAAAAACGATATTAATACAAAAAAAAAGTAATTTTGCAAACAAAGTTAAGAGATTAAGGGATTAAAAGAGATGAAGAGATTAAAAGAATAAAAAATTAACCTATTTTCAAACATTTGCTTTTGACCTTTGACTTTCGACCTTAGATCTTTAACCTTAGAGGTATATCTTGTTAATCGTAAATCATTAATTCAATAACTAACAAACAGGAAATCTATGTCTGAGAAAATCAAAAACGCGCGCTGTGCGCTCGTTGTATTGCTGCTATTCTTTTGCGCGGTGGTACAAGCGCAGACTGTAAGCGGAAACGTGAAGGATGCTCTTGGTGATGGTGTCATCGGAGCTACCGTCATGGAACAGGGTACTAAGAATGGTACCGTGACCGATATGGACGGTAATTTTACGATCAAGCTACAGGGCAAGAGTCATAAGCTGGTGCTGTCATACGTTGGTATGAAGACCAAGACGGTGGACGTGTCTGGCAAGTCATCAATCAACATTGTGCTTGAGGATGATGCCAATACACTTAACGACCTCGTTGTTGTAGGTTACGGTACTGTGAAGAAGAACGACCTTACAGGTTCAGTTTCTTCCGTCGGTACAGAACAACTTAACGCCAAGGGTGCCCCTTCTGTAATGGAGAACCTTCAGGGTATGACTCCGGGTGTGAGCATTACTCCAAGTTCTGGTCGTGTGGGCGATGGATTCAGCGTTGAGATCCGTGGTAAGTCATCAATCAATTCTGACACTACTCCACTTTTCGTGGTTGATGGTGTGATGTGTGATGACATCAACTGGCTCAACCCACAGGATATTGAGCGTATTGACGTGCTGAAGGATGCTTCTTCAACAGCTATCTATGGTTCACGCGCTACAGCAGGTGTCGTTATGGTTACTACCAAGGGCGGTCTGAACGTGAAGAAGGCGGAAAAGGCTACTATCTCATACGATGGTTATTATGGTTGGACAAAGACGACACGTATGCCAGAGTTCATGAGCGGTGAGCAGTTCTACAACTACCGTTTCCTGAAATTCCTCCTGCCTTCAATTTCCAATCCTTCTGCTCAGGCTAATCCAGCAGCTCCTACTTACGGAATTCAGGATGCAGCCATGCTGGGTCAGTGTCTTCTCCAGATAAATTCTGCCGACGCAAGCTCTCCTTTCATCATGAAGCAGATGCTTGCATCAGGCAACACATACGACTGGCCAAGCCTCATGACACGCACAGGCGAGCAGCAGAACCACTTCCTTGCCGTGAAGGGTTCTTCTGATAAGATTAACTATCACGTTGGTCTCGGTTATAACAGCGAGAAGGGCATATATCAGAATGATGACCAGAGCCGTATCAATTTCAAGGGTAGCCTTGATGCAAAGGTGAACGATATCGTAAGCTTGGGCTTCAACGTGAACATGGCTCATATTGATAACAGCTATGCCGACAATACTGCCGTGCAGCATGCCTATCGTATGAACCCTTACATGACTCCTTACGATGCTAACGGCAACATTATTATGAAGCCAGGTAACAAGGAAACACTTGGTACGGACAATAACCAGTTCTCTGACCAGATCAGTCCGTTGCAGTATATGCAGAACTCAACCAGCAAACGCGAGACTTGGCGTATGCTCGGCAATATTTACCTGCAACTTGACTTCATGAAAGGTCTTAACTTCAAGACAACCTTCTCGCCAAACTATACATACTATCGTGATGGTTACTATGAAGGTTATGAGGATCCACTACATCCGGATTATACCTATGCAGGTTCTGACTACCAAATCAGTGACGATACAAAGACATGGTCAACAGCCCAATATGCCACAAACCGTGATTTCTCATGGACATGGGACAATGTTGTAAACTGGAACAAGAGTTTCAACAAGATTCACAATGTTGGTTTGATGGGATTGTTCTCTATGCAGAAGGAGAACGTAGAGGAATCTTTATGGACTGGTACAAATACACAGCTTATCGGTTCTGACTGGTGGGCTATGGAGAACACCAAGTTCAATGCAGACAATTCCAAAACCCACTATAAGGAGATGAGTATGCTCTCATACGCTCTTCGTGCTAACTATGGCTTCATGGATCGCTATCTCCTTACGGCTACAATACGTTGGGATGGTTCTTCTAAGTTTGCCGAGGGGCATAAGTGGGGTGCCTTCCCTTCATTCGCTGCTGCATGGCGCGTAACAGAGGAGGAGTTCATGAAGAAAATAGAATGGCTTGACAACCTCAAGGTTCGTGTGGCTTATGGTGTGACTGGTAACTGTTCGGGCATAGATTGGTTTGCCACTCAGACAGCTCCTAATCGCGGATCAAGCTATGCTCTCGGAGGTGTATATGGTAATGGATATACCACCTCTATCGTTGATAAGGACCTTCAGTGGGAAACTTCTCACGAATTTAACTTTGGTATTGACTTTGCAGTCCTGAAGAATCGCCTTTCTGGTGCTATTGATTTTTATACTAAGAAGTCATACGATCTTCTCTATGCTGTTCGTCTTCCTCTTGAGGCAGGCTTAGACTCAGATGGTAAGCCTATAAAACTCACGACAAATATCGGTTCTGTACGCAATACAGGTATTGAGGCTTCTCTTACTGGTGTGATTGTTGACAATAAGGACTGGAACGTATCAGTTACGGCTAACATAGCACACAACAAGAATGAGGTGCTTGAGATCAACGGCGAGGGTGATCGTGTGGTAAACGGCGTAACAAACTCACTCTTTTTGGGAAGTGGCGTAAATGTGATTTGGGGTTATGTTCAGGATGGCATAGTGTCAGACCAGATGATAACCGTGCCTAATACTCAGATTGCACGTGACAAGGGCTTTACTCCAGGTCAGCAGGTTAAGTCTTCTGACTATTACTATGCTACATACGGTTGGCTTGAGGGACAGCCTATCATCCGTGACATAAATGGTGATGGCAAATTGGATCCAGACAATGACCGTGGTTTCTATTCTGCTGATCCTAAGTTCACAGGCTCTATCTCTACCAGCGTCTCTTACAAGAACTGGGATTTCTCAGCCTCTCTCTATGCTAAGGTTGGTCAGTATGCATATTCTAACTTGTATGGTGAGTATATCAACTGGGCTGACCGTGGTCGTCAGAAGCTCAATGTTGACTACTATATTCCTGCTGGTACGCTGATTGACTGCGATGGTATCAATGCCGATGGAACTTACGTAAATCCTAAGTATCAGGAGACTACACACTATGGCGAGTATCCTTTCCCTAACAACGGAAACTCAAACGGTGTGGGTAATGCCAAGGCAAACTGGGATGAGGCAAAGTGTATAACAAAGACATCATTTGCCAAGATCAAGAACATCACTCTCGGCTATACATTCCCTAAGGAGTGGCTCAAGCCAGTTGGTTGTTCACACCTCCGTCTCTACTTCACCGTTACTAACCCGTTCGTATTCACCAACTACAAGGGCTTCGACCCAGAGTGGGCAAGTGCCAGTCTGAAGAAGGATGGTCCAAGCACAATTACTTATCAGATTGGTGCAAGTGTTAAGTTCTAAAAATCTAAAACATCAGGAAGAAATGAAAAAGATAATATATATTTCGGCTATTGCTGCTATGGCGGTTGGTACGGCTTTGACAAGCTGTAGCGACTTCCTTGAGGCAGATAATAAGAGTGCCGGCGGTCAGACTGCGGAAAAGTTCTTCTCTTCAAAGCCAGAGACAATGCTTTATTCTGCATTCGCAACATTGCAGCCTATTGCCGATCAGGAGGATATCTATAATCAGGGTACTGATCTTTACATGAATACCCGTGGTATGAGTGACGGTGATTTTGGTCAGTACAACCTCTCTACCGACAATAGTGTCATAGAGAATATGTATGTAAACTGCTATGGTCTCATCAACTATGCAAATGGTGTGTTGAAATATGTTTCTGCAACATCTACGGAGGCATACGAGGCTCGTTTCCTTCGTGCATACGGCTATTATTTGCTGACACAGCATTTCGGCGCTGTACCTTTCGTTACTGAATACATTGATAATGCCTCTCGTAACTATCCGCGTGTGCCGCTTGAGACTATCTATCCTGCTCTTATCTCAGACCTGACGGAGCTTTACAATAGTTCTTCGCTTGATGCTCAGTCAAAGCATGACGGTCATGTCAGCAAGCAGGCTGTGGCTGCTCTTCTTGCAAAGATAAACCTTGCTGCCGGCTGGGATCTGAACACCTCATTGTCTGATGCCCAGAAAGGTACATATAGCATTTCTGGCACAAACTATTTCTCAGAAGCTGCTTCTTGGGCAGACAAGGCAGTATCAGGTATTAACCTTTACGACAATTTCAATGATAAGTGGCTTCCTGCAAATGAGGTTGAAAATCAGGAGGAAATCTGGTCAGTAAAATATGAGCGTAACGGCTATCCTGGAGATGCCTCAACTGGGGGTAACAGCCGTATGTTCACCTACGGAGGCTATTATACTGGTGAAGCTACTACTAACCTCAAGTATGTAAACTCACAGCTCCAGCAGTCGGAGAAGAGCATGAAACTCTTTGAGAAGGGCGATACCCGATATGAGGGTACTTTCATGACTACATGCTTCTGTGGTAACGAATGGGAGAATGGATATATTTCTTACTATACTGGTGCATCTTTGGAGAGCGACCATAAAGTAGCAGAGCTCTGGTTTCCTTACTATACTGACGAGGCAATTGCAGACTCTATCATTGAAGCTCACAAATCTCAGTTTGAAGGTATCAATGCTAATGCAACGGTTACTTTCCGTGGTGCCATCCTCAAGCCAGAAGGAGTTGTGGTTTATACCGTATCAAATGGAGTCGTGAAGAAAACAAATGCAGAACTCTCTGCATTCAACACCCAGACTGTCAACGGTGTGTGTGTAAAGAAGTTTGATGACCCTACGGCTGCATACGCAAACAGAAATGCAAGCTATCGTGACATAGTTATCTTCCATGCTACGGATCTGATACTTACGGCAGCAGAGGCTAACCTTATGGCAGGTAACACTTCCGGATATTGGACAAATATCAATAAGATTCGTAACCGTGCAGGTCTTGCCACTATTCAGTCAATTAGCGAATATGATCCACAATATACTGTGACATCTACATTCGGCAATACCACGGAGCTTGACCTTCTCCTTGATGAGCGTGCTCGTGAGCTTTATGCAGAGCATTCACGTTGGGAGGATCTTCGTCGTACAAAGCAGTTGGTTCGTTACAACCTTGCATTCAACCGCAATGTGAATACTGTTGCTGATATGTCAAGCCCAAGTGGTGAGATTCGCTGGTATCGTCCTATTCCTCAGAATGAGATTCAGAACAATACCGCTATGACGCAAGCAGATCAGAACCCTGGATATTAATAGTTCAACTATCGCAGAGCTTAGGTTGAGGGTTTGAAGGTTTATGGGTTTTAGGTTATCAGGTCGGAAGAGATTCGGAAATTAATTTTTCAATTTTCTTTTTGCAAAAGACCTTATGGCCTACAGCCTCAAAACCTTATAACCCATGAATCTGATCTTGCGAAAATTCAAAAAAAATAGCAATGAAAAAGATATTATATTCCTTGTTTGCCTTAATGGCAATGTGCACCTTTGTCACATCATGTGGTGATGATGACATTGACTGGAATCGTGGCACTCACTCAAGTCTTCCTGAGGGTACGGCCGCAGGTACCTATACGGGTACATGGGAGGTATTCAATACTGACGGAGTGACAAGCGAGGGCACATTCGACGGTTCGGTTACTATTGCTGCTGGTTCTTCTTCATATACGGTCAATGTTACGACTGTTTGTGCTTCAGCTGTAGCTGCATCAGGCGAGACTACTGCTAACATAGCATGGAGCAATAACGATCTGAAGCTTTTCAGCACCGTTAAGAACGGCTCTCTTGAGACAATGATCAATGGCGAGATTAATTCTGGTGCATTGAATCTAAAGTTCTCAAAGAGCGTAAGATCAGGTAGAACCACAGTTACAAAATTCTATCAGTTCAAGGGTAAGAAGTGATAAATGGTTGTAGTTTAGACACTTAATATAATGATAGAGGTGTGAGATATGTTTTTATGGCATATCTCGCACTTTTTTTATGTGATTTATTGCATATTCGTTAAAAATATCGGTTTTTTAGTAAAATTATTTGCACGTTTCGGAAAAAATTCCTATCTTTGCATCAATATAGGGAAGTTACCTAACACGTATTTTCTTAAAAAATTTAATAAATAGTACTAATAATAAAACAAAACTCTATGAAGAAAATTTTTACTCTCGTAGCTTTAGCTACATTCGCTTTCGCAGCAAATGCTCAGACCGAGTCTGCTTTCGTTAATGCTGAAGAACTTCTTGGTGCAGAGGCTGCTGAGACTGCTGCTTCTGTAGAATCTGGTAAGGTTCTCACCTCTTCTGCAAGTGTTGACATGAAGGCTGCATTTGATGACACTTACAAGATTGTTTCCCTTTGGGGTGAAGCTGATGCTGTCAACAAGGTTTCTATTGACGGTGTAGAGTATGAGATGCCAATGGGTATTCAGGGACAGACTAATCCTTCTCCAAACAAGATTGAAGGTGGTCAGAATGCAGGTGCTGTATTCCAGTTCGATGTAAAGGAGGACGGTTTCCTCTATGTGTTCGGTAAGTTTGCATGTAATAAGAACTATTATGTATGGGAAGGTGATGTTCGTAATAGCGTAGCTAATGCGGTCGCTTATACAATGACCGCTGCTCAGGCTAATGATGGTAAGGTTGTTGGCTATACACTTCCTGGTGATGATTTGGGTTACTACGTTGCTGGTACAGGCTATGATGATGGTTCAAAATTCCTTGCAGCTGACCAGTGTACAGAAATCTTCAAGGTTGATGGCGTAACTGCAGAGAATGTTCCTGCTTCTAAGTCTTGCACAGTATGGAACAATAGTGGTAACGCTCTTGGCGTAATCGCATTCCCTGTATATAAGGAAGCTAAGGAGTATTATGTAAATGCTTGTGGCTCAAAGGTTACAGTTAACGGTTTCGTATTCGTTAAGGGTGCAGCCCAAATTGGTAATGTTACATTCGCTAAGGGTGAATCTACAGGTATCAATAACGTAGCTGCTGTTTCTGCTAAGAAGGCTGCAAAGAAGGCTATTGTTAATGGTCGTCTCGTTATCGAGAAGAACGGCAAGCAGTTCTCTGTTGCTGGTGCTCAGATCAAGTAAACAAATCATTCGGAATATATTTTCCAAGGGGGGCGGTATTTCACCGCCCCCTTTTTTATGGAATTAGTTTTTGTCGCGTTTTTTTGATTACGGTTGAAGGGCTACATTCAAACAAAAGCATCAAATAACCGATTATAATAAATAGATACATAAGCACTTATTAATCACGGAATACCGTTTTTTTGCGTGTAATCAATATAATTTGCGAAATTTTAAGTTTTTTTTTGGTTTTTCCAAATTAAATTGTTACTTTTGCAAACAAAATCTTTGTTTCTCAGCAACTATGAAGTAAGCAGAGGGTGGATTAGAGAAAAGAAAAAAATAAAAAATAATCAAAAATAACACGAAGATCTATGTCTGAAAAGATTAATAACGTGCGCTACGCGATTTTTGCATTACTACTATGCTTCTGTGTTTCCGCACAGGCGCAGACTGTTCGCGGCAATGTGAAAGATGATACCGGTGAAGGTGCCATCGGAGCTACCGTTATGGAGTTAGGTGCCAAGAACGCTACTGTGACTGATATGGATGGTAACTTCTCTCTAAAGTTGAAGGGTAAGACCAAGAAGCTTATCATAACATACGTTGGTATGGAGGACTTTGTAGTGGATGTAAATAAAGATTCCGTTGTCAACGTGACCATGAAGAGCAATGCAACCTTGAATGATGTTGTGGTGATCGGTTATCAGACTGTCAGGAAGAGAGACCTGACGGGTGCTGTTGCCAATGTCAATTCAAAACAGCTCAAGGATATTCCAGTAACAAGTGCTTCTGAGGCACTCACGGGTAAGATGGCAGGTGTCAACGTGACCACGACAGAGGGTTCGCCTGATGCTGACATTAAGATTCGTGTGCGTGGTGGTGGTTCTCTCTCACAGGATAACTCTCCTCTTTATATTGTTGACGGTTTCGAGGTTTCATCAATCAGCGATATTGCTCCTACGGAAATAGAGTCTATCGATGTGTTGAAGGATGCTTCTTCTACAGCAATCTATGGTGCTCGTGGTGCTAATGGTGTCATCATCATCACAACAAAGAGCTCAAAGACAGGCTCAAACAAGTTTAAGGTTGATCTCGGTGCAAGCTGGGGCTTCAAGAAGGCTACGAAATACAATAAGGTGATGAGCCCATACGATTTCGCATACTATCAGTATGAGCTTGAATCAGGAACTGAGAAGAGTGATTATATTTCTGCTTACGGTACTTATGGTGACCTTGATATCTGGAAGTCTCGTGAGGGTAATGATTTCCAGGATCAGATCTTTGGCCGTACAGGTAACCAGCAGATGTATAATGTGAATATCGCTGGAAGTACAAAGAAACTGGCATATAGTCTTGCATACGCAAACAATAGCGAGAATAGCATTATGTATGGTTCTGGCTATATCAAGCATAATATCAACGGAAAGTTGACTTATGATATAACAAAGAATTTTATCTTTGATATAAATGCACGTATCTCTCATACCCAGTTTGAAGGCTTGAGTGGTGGTGCTGATACTAACGAGTCAAATGCCTCAAACTCTATTGTTGCCAACTCAACACGTTTCCGTCCTGTAACTGAAGTATCAACAGGAGGAGATGATGATGCAGACCTCACTAAGGTGAAGAATCCATACGAGCGTATCGTTGCAACGGACAAGTTGAAGAAGGTATTCAACCAGAGCTATAGTGCAGGTCTTTCTTGGAAGCCTATTGAAAAGCTTACTCTCCGTACACAGTGGCAGTATGGTCAGAAGAAGGGTAATACTGATCAGATCTGGCTCGGTGATGCTGTTTCTAACTCAAAGTATGGTGGCAATGGTCAGCCACAGGCACTCGTAGGGAAGGATAAGACATGGACTTGGTCAAACTCAAACACCGTGACCTATGAGGATCGTAAGCTCTTCGGTGGTCGTGATGCCATTACTGTGCTCGTTGGTGAGGAAAATAAGAGTTCACGCCTAAAGAGATATGAGGATGTGTATGTGAACTATGACCGCGGACTTGGTTTTGCTGATATCAAGAACGACTATAACAGAAGTAGTGATCTGTATAACTCCATTGAAAGCATAGGTGCCAAGGAGAATATGCTTTCTTTCTTCGGTCGCGTGAACTATACCATTGCAGACAAGTATCTTGCAACATTCACAATGCGTGCCGATGGTTCAAGTCTCTTTGGTGAGAACAACAAATGGGGTTATTTCCCTTCAGGTGCTCTCGCATGGCGTATATCCGATGAGAAGTTCCTCAAGGATTCAAAAGCTGTCTCTAACCTCAAGCTCCGTTTGTCATTTGGTACAGCAGGTAACAACCGTATTCCTTCAGGCATACAATATACTGCATGGAGAATGGCAGATGCAGGTTCAAAGTACCCTTGGTTTGACGGCGATCGCGATGAGATGATGGAGATTGAAACTACTAAGAACAATGCCAATCTGAAGTGGGAAACTACGATTACCCGTAACGTGGGTATCGATTTCGGTTTCCTCAAGAGCCGTATCTCTGGTAGCATCGATTTGTATTGGAACACAACGAAGGATCTTCTTATGAAGACCGAGATTCCTGGTGCTTCTGGCTATAACTATCAGTACCAGAACTTCGGTCAGACATCAAACAAGGGTGTTGAGCTGCAGTTGATGGCTACAATCGTTGATGCAAAGAAGTTCACCCTTAACTTCTCTGGCAACATTGCCTATAACAAGAACACTATCGATAAGCTTAATACCTCTTCTGAGTGGCAGAGCTCTAACTGGGGTGCAGCCTCAGTGTATGAGGACTTTAGGGTAGTAGAGGGTGGTTCGCTTGGTGAAATATGGGGCTATAAGATGAATGGCTATTTCACTTGCTGGACTCCTAATAACACAAGTGGAGACCTTCGTCTCGTAAACGGTAAGTGGCTTCCTGTTGTTGATAAGGTATCAGGTGCTACCGCTGATCCTTCTGCTGATGGTGTAGATAAGAGCTATACAATCTTTGGTGGTACTCTCTATCCTGGATGCCCAAAGGTTGAGACTAATGCAGACGGTTCAGTAAAGAAACAGAAGCTCGGTAATACCGTTGCTCCTATTACTGGTGGATTCGGATTCAATGGAACATTCCTGAAGAACTTCGATTTCAACGTATTCTGTAACTTCTCACTCAACAACAAGATTGTAAACGGTACAAAGTTTGCTCTCTCTTATTATAGGGATTCAGCTAAGAAGTATAACCTCAACAACGACTTTGCTGTAGGAGGTCGTTATACTTGGATGGATCCAAAGACAGGCATGAACCTTGGTCGTCCACATAACTCTACTATTGCATATTACAGGACTGCGGACGCTCTTGGTGATCGTCTCAATGAAATTAATGCAAACGCAGAGTACTGGAATCCATGTGCTGCAACCGCAATGCAGCTTACTGACTATGCCGTAGAGGATGCTTCATTCCTTCGCTTGCAGCAGGTGACATTGGGTTACTCTCTTTCAAAGAACGTGTTGAAGAAGTGTTTTCTTAGCTCTGTTCGTTTCTACGTTACTGGCTATAACCTCTATTGCTGGACAAAATACACAGGCAATGACCCAGAGGTGGATACATCATCAAAGAAGAATCAGATGTGCCCAGGTGTAGATTACGCTTCTTATCCAAAGAGCCGTTCAGTAATCTTCGGTGTGAATGTGTCATTTTAATTGATAGGACAGTAAACACATTAATATATAATAAGCAACAAGTTATGAAAAATATATTAAACGTAACCGTACAAAAGCTAAAGGTGAAAGGGCAGAAGCTCAAGGTGCTTAGTCCTTTGTCATTAGTCCTTTGTCTTTTCTCTATTACAGCTTGTTCTGATTATCTGGAACAGGTAGCTCCGTCAGAGCATCTCAATAGCGAGGTGTTTGCTTCCAAGTGGGATGCACAGCTTGCTACAAATAAGCTCTATGGCATGCTTACTGAACCTACCTACGGCACATATCTCCCCGTCTATTTCGGTGCAGGTACAGACTGTGAGCTTATCGACGGATTGGCAACGGAATCACTCAACACTACAAGTGAGCGCGGTAACATGAACTATAACTTCAGTACTGCATGGACCACACTCAATAATGCATGGAATGGTTTCTATTCTATCATCAACTATTGCAACCTTGTTATAGAGGGTGTTAATGATAGTCCTATTGCTAACGATGAGGATATGAAGCGTCATCTTGGTGAGGCTCTTACCATTCGTGCCATGTGCTACCTTGACCTTACCCGTCTCTGGGGTGATGTGCCATACGTTACTGATACAGACCCGGATTCAGAGAATATGTATAGGGGTAAGACTGACCGTGATGTTATTCAGGATGCTTGTATCGAGGATCTGAAGAAGGCTATTGAGCTTCTTCCATGGGCAGGAGAGAATGGCTTGACCACAGAACAGGTAACAAAGGGCTATGCATACGCTCTCCTTGCACAGACTGCACTTACACGCGCTGGCTTCTCAATCCGTGAGAGTGCTAAGTCTGGTTATGAGAATCTTGGTGATGAGGATGCTATACTCAAGCAATACTGCGATGCAACATATCCTACACAGCGTCCTGCAAAGGCAGATCGTGATAGATATTATCAGATTGCTGCGGAGGCAGCTGCTGCCGTTATCACAAGCGGTAAGCATAGGCTTAATCCTTCATTCAAGGATCAGTGGTATCAGATAAATCAGCTTAATCTTGACAAGACATATCAGGAGAATATCTTCGAGATTGCCAATGGTATTGGTGTGACTGGCGAGCTTGGCTATACAATCGGTAAGCGTATCAACGGTGCGTCTGACTATTTCGGAAGCAAGGGTAACTCTTCTGGTAAGCTCAAGCTGACAGGTCAGTTCTTCCAGACATTCGATAATACAGGAAATACTGGCGAGACAGTTTCAAGTTTCAAGTCTCTTGACAAGCGTCGTGATGTGACCTTCGCCCTTTTCCAGATGAAGCAAGCAACAGGTTTCAAGTATTATAACGAGACTCATTCGGAGTCGCTTTTCTATGATGATAAGCAATGTACAGGTCCTTTCCAGTTCTATTGTGGTAAGTGGAATCCACTCTGGTTCAGTAAGGAACTCCAGAATGTAGCAAAGAAGTCTGGTGATGCGAAGTGGTTTACAGGTGTAAATGCTGTTCGTATGCGTTATTCACAGGTTCTTCTTTACTATGCAGAGGCTTGCTATATGCTTGGTGGTCCTGGTCACTCAGTAGCGGGTGGTCCTACTGCCCTTGCTGCACTTGAGGAGGTTCATACTCGTGCATACGAGTCTCAGGACAAGGAAGCAGGTAAGACATTCATCGATAATTTGGCAAATGCCAACTTCATGGAAGCCATCTATGCTGAGAATGCATGGGAGTTCGCAGGTGAGGGAATACGTAAGTATGACCTCATACGTTGGGGACAGCTCTCGCACAAGATAGTAGAGGCTAAGAAGGCATATCTTGATGGCGTTAAGCTTCAGCCTTCAGAGGGTGGCTACCCACGTCAGTTCTTCTATCGTTTCAAGACAACAAAGCTTGATGATAAGAACGAACTCCTTGAGGCTGATCCAGAGACTTTCTGCTGGTTCGGTACAGATGTATATCCTGTCTATCCTGATGAGATAAGGGCAACCAAGAACAACACAATGGATCAGAAGTGGTTCGCACATGGTGATAATGCTCAGAGCGATGCCAACCTGAGGAATAACCTTCCAAGCATCTGCGATGGTCTGAATCCTTGGAAAGACATCAATGAGGCTGCTGACTATAGGAATGTAAAGATGTTCAATAGTCAGACAAACGGAACTGTAAGAAACCGCTACATCCTGCCAATTGGTGCAATCACAGTCTCAGCTACCAACGGCACGTTGTCTAACTCATACGGTTATTAATCAATAAATCATTGAAACGATGAAGAATATCAAATACATCATGCTTGCCGTTGTCGCTATCGTATGCGGCCTTGCAATGACTTCATGCACGGATGATAATGACTGGCCTGTTGATAAGTCATACGATCGTCTCTTCACGCCAACTTCCCTTGAGGTTGATGCATTGGATCCTGCGGCTGTTAATGTCACGATTACATCTAATGCGAGTGACAATGTGGCTTATTATGTCATCGAAATCTGTACTGACGGTAAACGATTCACAGAGGATGTTCCAGTTGGGCAGATGAAGGATAGTAGGGTATTCGGTGAAGATAAGTCTATCCCTGCTACCGGAACCGTTACTCATTATGTTCTTCCTGCTAAGCTTGGCAACTATATGTACCAGATGCGTGTCAAGGCTTGCTCAAACAGGCCTGGCAAGGGTGACTCCCGTTGGCTCAACTATAGCAAGAACGATGAGTACTACTTTGAGGTAGGTGCTGAGGTAGAGGAGTAGATAGGCTCCTCAACCTGCCCTTCCCACATACTCCGATGTTATCAACATCGGACTTCCTCTCCCCAGGGGGTGAGGAGTAAGTTAGTATTTCCAATAACGAAAGCTCTGAACGAAAAATTGTAACTTTTCCCTTGCCCTTTGGGGAGAGGGTGTCACGTAGTGACAGGTGAGGGGCTAATATTTTAATATTATGAAACATATTGCATCTTTATTTTTTTTCGGTCTGCTGGCCTTTAATACTGCCAACGCACAGTTTGCCTCTGCACCTGCTTTTCCGGGTGCTGAAGGATATGGACGCTTTACCACGGGTGGTCGTGGTGGTGTTGTTTATCATGTCACGAGTCTTGAAGATGACGCTGATAACCCTACTGAGGGTATGCTGCGCTACTATATCTCAAAGAAGAGTGGAGCAAGAACTATTGTCTTCGATGTGGCTGGCAATATTGAGCTCAAGGCTCCGCTGAAAATATCCAAAGGCGATTTGTCCATTCTTGGTCAGACAGCTCCGGGTGAAGGAATCTGCATAAAGGGATATAACCTCTCTATCAATGCGAGCAATGTGGTGATTCGTTTCATTCGTTGCCGACTGGGAAACTATGGTGGTGATGATGATGCAATGTCAGCAGCACATCATGATGATGCAATACAGAAGAATATCATAATTGACCATTGCTCAATGTCATGGTGTACCGATGAGGTGGGTTCTTTCTATGGAAATAAGGACTTTACTCTTCAGTGGTGCATCCTTTCCGAGAGTCTCAAGACAAACTCCTTCAAGGAAGGAACTCATGGTTTTGGCGGTATTTGGGGAGGTCAGAATGCAAGTTTCCACCACAATCTCCTTGCACACAACGATTCTCGTATGATACGTTTTGACCATGGCTATGTGTCTGAGCTTGTCGGTCCTGTGGATTATGTTAATAACGTAGTCTATAACTGGGGCAGCAACTCTACATACGGAGGAGAGAATAATGCTGGTAAGCAGTCAAAGCAGTTCAATATGATTGCCAACTATTATAAGCCAGGGCCGAGTACTGCAAAGTCTGCTACTACCCGTTTGCTTAACCCTACGACAAACTGCGATAATTGTACCTCGCCAGATGTTCCGGGTAAGTTCTATATCAAGGACAACTATATGCATGGCTCTGCATCCGTTACTAACGATAACACATGTTCTTCTGCTATCAGGATGGATAATAGCTCTCCTATCAGTTATGAAGACTGGAAGATGGATTATGTATCAGCTACAAAGTTCACGACAACGGAAGAGGTTTTCCAGTATAATATCATTAGTCAGCAGACAGCAGAGAATGCCTTTGATAAGGTGCTGAAATATGCCGGAGCATCACTCTCTCGCGATGATGTAGATACCCGCGTTGCCAACGATGCAAAGAATGGTACTGGCAATATCATCGATTATACAAGTCCTCTCATCGAATGGAAGCAGCTTAATGGTGATAACATCGTGGATACTGACCGTGATGGAATGCCTGACGATTTCGAGATAAAGTACGGTCTTGATCCTTATATGGCAAATGCCAACGGATATGACCTTGATTCCAAGGGCTATTACACCAACCTTGAGGTATATGCCAACTCTCTTGTAGAGGATATAGTAAAGGCTGAGCGTGAGAATGCCGAGGAAACATTTGAGGAGTACTATCCTGAGATTTCTCGTAACACATCACAGGTATATTACTATGCTTCATCCGAGAAGTCTGTCAATACTATTGAATATCTTGACGGAGCAAAGCTTTCTCTCACGGGAAATACCTCAAAGTCTTATGGTGCTGCAAGTGATATCACATACAATGGCACACAGTATAAGTCTGTCAAGCTTTCCAACGGTGCCCAGAACACTTTCTTTGCTCCAGAAGGTAAGACTATAAGTAGCGTGAAGATTATCAGCTATAAGCATGGTGAAGGCAGTCGTGTTAGCTTCTGGTATGAGGTTAATGGTACGGAGTACGGCACGGCAGAACTTGTTGATGAAAAAATGGTGTTTACTCCATTCGATGGTACAGCAACAATCTCAGAGGTTGCCGTCAATAAGCTTTGTAGTACTCCAAATATCCAGACCTTCACTATTGATGACAAACCAAGCTTCACATTCACTAATGGTGGTGAGCAGTTAGGCTTTGTCCTCGATGTAACATACGGCGAAGGAGAGGCTACTGGCATTAATGACTTTGAAACTCCTGTCATTGCAAAGACACAAAAGGCTCGTAAGTTCTTCCGGAACGGACGCCTCGTCATAGAGACAGCCAATGGCACATTTACCGTTGCTGGTTCTCGCGTAAGGTAATTACAAATTACTACTAAACAAAGGAGAAATTGCACATTTTATAAGCAAATGTGTAATTTCTTCTTTTTTTATGTCAGTAATTCGCAAAAAATGTGTAACTTTGCACTCGAGAAATAAGAGAAGTCCCCCAGGGGGCTAATGTAACATCAATTAAATAATATATCTCTTAATGTACACTACTATTACTGCTGCAGAGGCTGCGGCTCTTATCAAGAATGGTGATTCACTCGGTCTTAGTGGTTTTACACCTGCTGGTGTGCCTAAGGCTGTGACACGTGAACTTGCAAAGATTGCTGAGGCAGAACATGCCAAGGGTAACGAGTTTCAGATTAATCTCTTTACTGGTGCAAGTACTGGCCAGTCAACTGATGGTGTCCTCTCTGAGGCTAACGCTATCAAGTTCCGTGCGCCTTACACCACAAACCCTTCATTCCGTAAGACTGTAAATCAGAACCTGATTTCATACAACGACCTCCACCTCTCTCACATGGCGCAAGATCTTCGCTATGGTTTCTATGGTAAGCTCCAGTGGGCTATCCTTGAGGTTTCAAAGATTGAGGAGGTTGGTGAAAACTATCATGTTTCCCTTACTGCTGCAGGTGGTATCTCTCCAACTATCGCACGTATCGCTGATAAGGTAATCCTTGAGCTTAACTCTTTCCATAGCGATAAGACTGGTCTTATTCAGGACGTATATGAGCCTCTCGATGCACCTTTCCGTCAGCCAATTCCTATCACTAAGCCAAGTGACCGTATTGGTAAGCCATACGTAGAGATTCCAAAGTCAAAGGTTGTAGGTGTTGTTGAGTGCAACCTCCCAGATGAGGCTCGTGGTTTCAAGGGTTCAGATCCTGTTACCGATCAGATTGGTGCTAATGTGGCTCAGTTCCTTCTCAACGACATGAAGCGTGGTATCATCCCATCTTCATTCCTCCCACTCCAGAGTGGTGTAGGTACAACAGCCAACGCAATCCTCGCTGCTCTATCTAAGGACGAGAATATTCCTGACTTCAACATCTATACAGAAGTACTTCAGGATGCTATCGTTGATATGATGCTCTCTGGTCGTGTTAAGGACGCTTCTACCTGTTCACTCACCGTTAGCAACGACTGCCTGATGCAGATCTATGACAATATTGATACTCTCAAGAATCGTCTCACACTCCGTCAGTCAGAGATTAGTAACTCTCCAGAGGTTATCCGTCGTCTTGGTGTCATCGCTATCAACACGGCTATCGAGGTTGACATCTACGGTAACGCTAACTCTACACATATCTCTGGTACGAAGATGATGAATGGTATTGGTGGTTCAGGCGACTTCGAGCGCAACGCTTATATCTCAATCTTCACTTGCTCTTCTGTTGCCAAGGATGGTATCATCTCTTCTATCGTACCATTCGTTAGCCATCAGGATCACTCTGAGCATGATGTGAACGTGATCGTTACAGAGCAGGGTGTTGCCGATCTTCGTGGCAAGAGTCCATTGGAGCGTGCTCACCTCATCATCGAGAATTGTGCACATCCTGACTATAAGCCACTTCTCCGTGACTATCTAAAGCTCGCTACTGGTGGTCATACTCACCACAACCTGCCTTGTGCATTCGCATTCCACGATACCCTCCGTCGCAAGGGCGATATGCGCCTCACGGATTTCGCGGAGTATGTTAAGGACTAATTTTAATTATCGGCCCCTCACCCGTCACTATGTGACACCCTCTCCCCAAAGGGACGAGGGAGAAGTTAGTATTTCAAATCACGCCTCTTTAGCGAAAAAATGTAACTTTTCCCTCGCCCCTTGGGGAGAGGGTGCCCATAGGGCGGGTGAGGGGCTAATTCTTTTTTCCTATGCTAAAACCTTTTTCCCTATTTCTCCTTCTCTTCATTTCACTCTCCACCCACGCATCCGTATCTATCATTGATGCGCAGGGCTGGCTTGAAACAGCATGGGTGAAATGGCAGTTGCCACAAGGCAATTCCGAACTTCGTTATAACGTATATGTATCTGAGGCTGATAAGGACTCATGGACAAAGCTCGACGACCAACTGGTGCGTAACTATGGCAATTATGGTCGTGCGGATGCACTTGGCCTAAAGGCTGGCTCCTATCAGTTGAAAGTCGTGCAGGTCATCAATGGCGTTGAATCTGCCGAGGAAGCAGTCGTGTCCTCTTCACTTGAGGTAAGAGCACACGACCGTACAGGATTTGCCCACATGAACCGTGATACTGAGGACATCTTCGAAGGTGTGGGAGCATATCGTAATGACGGAACTCTCAAGGATAATGCCATTGTCATCTATGTAACGGCTAATAATGCCAAGACTATCACTCAGGATCTCCAGTACTATGAATCTGACAAGAAGAACATATACAAGTCATATACAGGCATAGGACGCATCTTGGAAGGCTATCGCAAATGCTGGGCACGAGGCAAAAGCAAGGGATTTACCTTGCCGGCTCTCGATGTGCGTATCATCGGACTTCTGACTAGGGATGATATGGATTATCTCAACGGGGCAGGACTTCAGATAAAGGGCGAGAATGATGCAAAGGAATTGCCTATAACCATCGAGGGAGTAGGCTCTGATGCCACTATCCACGGTTTTGGTTTTTCTGTAAGTCAGGTGTCGGGTGTGGAAATCCGTAATCTCGGTATAATGCTCTATAACGATGACGGAATATCTGTGACAAGCTACGGAAAGCACTTGTGGCTGCACAATAATGATATTTTCTACGGCTCAACGGGCAAGGATGAGGATCAGGTGAAGGGCGATGGCGCTATTGATATAAAGCTTTCGCAATACTGTACCGTCTCATATAACCATTTCTTCGACTGCGGAAAATGCTCTCTGCTCGATGCTGGTGAAAAGACCGAGGACTGGGATGATCAGATAACGTATCATCATAACTGGTTCGACCATAGCGACGAGCGCAATCCTCGTTGTCGCAATGGCCGTATGTTCCATGTCTATAACAATTACTTCGACGGCAATGGTCTCTATGGCATTGGTATGGCGTGTGGTTCAAGCACCTTTGCCGAGTGCAATTATTTCCGCAACTGCCAGTTACCTGTCATCAACTCTGCACAAGGTACTGACAAGCAGATGGTTGTAGAGAAACAGATAGAAAAAGCGGAGATTGCAAACAAGGGCTATCTATCTGGAGAAAAGGGTGGTGTTACCAAGTGGTGGAACAACATCGTGAAGAATGCTCGAAGCCTCTACACCCAGAATACGGCATTATCGTCCTATTCATTTGATGTCTATGAGGTTGAGTCTCGTGATGAGGTTGTACCTTCTTCCATAAAGACTCTCAAAGGAGGTACCTCATACAGCAATTTTGATACCTCTGCCTCTTTCTATTCATGCACTCCCGATGCTCCGGAGGATGTTCCCGCAGTCGTCATGAGCAAGTATGGTGCCGGTCGTTGTGAACAAGGCGATTTCAAATGGCAGTTTGACAACTCCGTGCAGGATGAGAACGAGAAGCTCATCGTTGACCTCAAGAACGACCTTGCGACCTATCTCTCCACCCTCGTGGGCTATTTCGGTACTGACATCAAGAATGGTGGTGGTACTGGCAATAGTGGTGGTGATGCGGAAAAGAACGAGGACTATGTGCCTTCTTATCTCTCTGGTTCTACCGCCATCCCTTCTGTTGCATACAGTACAGGATCATCTACCGACAAATGGCATAAGATTGATGGTACCACCCTCCGTAATGCTCCCGTCTCACGAGGTGTGTATATCCGTAATGGAAAGAAGGTGGTGAAGTAAGTTTTTTTAAAAGTTTTTGCGATAGGGGGTTTCACCCATGCTTTTTTTTACTATATAACATCTTGAAAATCAAGAAGAAAGGTGTGGTGAAACCCCCTATTAAAAAGGTACTTCTTTTTTTATAGGGGTTTCACCCTGCGTAAATCGCTGACAATCAATACATAAAAGCCGTTTTTGAGTATGGGTGAAACCCCCTGTCGCAAAAACTTTTGATTTTTTACATTCATACCTTTTTTTGCCTATACTCTAATACCATTTCTCCTTCGCTACTCCTTCGCTTTAACTCCGCTCCAAACTCGATGGAAGTCCGTTTCATAGAATGGGAGAAAAATGGGAGTTGCACCGACTTTGGTAGGGATTTGCAAGGGAGGAACGACGATTTTATATTTTCAATGCAAATGCGCAAAGAAGTTGAGCTTTTTCAATCGTTTGAAATGATAATTATTGTCTGTTTAAGTAAAAAACACACTTATTTGAAAAAAAATTGTGATATTGAATGATATTACAAAAAAATTATGTAAATTTGCACTCGCATAAATCATTAAATCGTGTGCAGAGCGGAAACTTACACTTAATGCTCGTTGCACGAAGACACTTTTCCACCTAAAACCTAAGAACGATATAAGCATCAATGCTATGAACGATGAACTATCAGCCCTTAAACAGATTCTTGACGACTCTGACCAGATGATAATAGTGTGTGACATGGAAACATGTGACATGCTTTATGCCAATACGCGTTTGCTCAAGGCTTCTGCCCATGCGGGTGAGCCATACCTTGGGCGAAAGTGTTATAAATATGTTATGGAGAGCGATGAGATTTGCTCTTACTGTCCGCTTCGCAACAAGGAGGGCAACCTTGAGGTTGTGAAGAATGTGGAGGATTTCACAGGTGTCTATTCCATTAAGACCAAGATTATTGACTGGAACGGCAGAAAGGCATTTGTAGAGTATGCTTCTGACATTACGGAGATGCACCTTCTGGAGAGGAGATATAAGAGAGAGGTTGATGCTATTATCAGTTCTATTAACATGGCAAAGGGAATATGTCATGTTGACTTGCACGATAGGAAACTGCTCAGTTTCAGTCGTGAGAAGGGAATTTTGTCTGATATTAACTTCATTTCTGTTGATCAGGTTTTGCGAGCTGTTGAGGAAGAGCTTCAGACTAAGGAGGTAAAAGAGGAGTTTCGTCGTGTGTTCTCATACGAGAATGTATTGGAGACATACGCCAATGGCGAAATGTCGCTTTCGTTTGACACGGAGGTAAGGCGTTCGAATGGTGACATTGTGCCTGTGCGTTTTGTTGGCAGACTTGTCAATAACCCTACAAACAACCATCTGGAGTGTATCGCCTTTAACTACGACATTACCGAGGAGGTAGAGCTGAAGCGTGAGATGGAGATTACCAACAAGCTCAATAATGCGCTTGCGTGCGAGTATTCAACTATCTTTTCCGTTGATCTTCAGACAGGCATTATGCGTATTCATAAGATGGATGATAGTCAGAATGCGCAAAAGCTTCATTTGCCAGAGGTCGTTCATTTTGAAGAATTCTTTGGTGGGTATATAGGTAATTTCGTGGAAGAAGAATATCGTGAGGAGTTTTATAGGATAGCTAATCTCAATTATCTTCGTCGTCGTGCGGCCTGTGGAGATTTCAATATATCAATTCGTTTCAAGACGAAGCCTAACATAGCCGGTCAGGAGGACTTCGAGGCTGTGGTTATGCCTGTGGATATCAAAGACCATAATAACATCGTTGTGGGCTGTAAGTGTATTGACAAGCTTATTGCGCGTGAGGAGCATGATAAGAAGATACTCATGGAATCTCGTCAGCAGGCAGAGGCAGCAAACAAGGCAAAGACTGCATTCCTCTTCAATATGAGCCATGATATCCGCACGCCTATGAATGCTATCATGGGCTTTACGAATCTGCTTGGCAGGTGTCAGGATGATCCAGAACGCCGTTCTGACTATATAAAGAAGATAGACAAGGCGAGCAGGGTGTTGCTGTCAATCATCAACAACGTGCTTGAAATGGCGCGTATAGAGAAGGGAGCAGTTCAGTTGGAAGAGTGTATATGGAATGCCCAGCTATTCAACGATACCCTCTTTACGCTCTTTGAGGATATGATGGCTCAGAAGAGGATAGAGTTCACTCATGTTGTTGATGTTCAGCATAGTAATGTGTTCTGTGATCCGACAAAGCTTCGTGAGATATTCCTGAACATTGTGTCAAATTCATATAAATACACACCAGAGGGCGGTAAGATTGACATGCTTACCGTAGAGCTACCTTCTGGTCGTGAGGGCTATGCCTTGTTCCGAACGGTTATCAGCGACAATGGCATTGGCATGAGCAAGGAATTCTTGCCACATCTCTTTGAGGAGTTCTCCCGCGAGCACAACACCACGCAGGGTGGGGTAGAGGGTACAGGACTTGGTATGTCTATCGTTAAGCGACTGGTAGAGATTATGGATGGTAGCATCGAGGTGGAATCAGAGGTTGGTGTTGGTACTAAGGTTACCGTAACCATTCCCCATCGCATCTCCGACGGCAGTGCTATGGTCTCTCGCATGGGCGTGCAGATTGATCCAGCGTTGTTCCGTGGCAAGCGTGTCTTGCTAGTGGAAGACAATGAACTTAATGCGGAGATAGCCATTGAGATATTGAAGGAAATGGAGTTTGAGGTAGAGCATGCCAATGATGGTCAGCGATGTCTGGATATGCTTGATAACGCTCCGTCCGACTATTATGACATTATTCTTATGGATATCCAGATGCCAGTGATGGACGGATATGAGACTACCCGAGCAATCCGTGCCCTTTATGATAACGTGAAGGCTAATATTCCTATTCTTGCCATGACTGCTAATGCTTTTGCAGAGGATAGGCTTCAGGCTTTCCGTTGTGGCATGAACGCCCATATCTCCAAGCCTATCAATGTGGTAGAGCTTATGAAGGCGTTGGCGAGTAATTTGTAAATGAAAAATGAAAAGTGAAAAATGAAAAATACAAAATACAAGATAGGCTCTAAATGGTAATCTGTATTTTATAATTTTTCACTTTTCATTTTTCATTTATTCTACGTCCAAAACTCCTTCTCTCCTGTCTTTTCCATTGCCCCTTGGCACTTAGGACAGGTGTGCATATCCCAGATGCGGATATTGTCGCTGCTGCATTTTAGGCACAGACGACCGACCGCGCTTCTGAAGGAAGGCGCAACATCAGCTATTATACCACCCACGACTATGTTCTGGATGGTCTTGCAGTCAGGACAGGACATAGCCGTTATCTCCTGACGAAATAATCCACGCCCTTCATATACTTCAGCCTCATAGCCACAGGTCTTACAGCGATATTTCAGTTTCCAAGACATGATCTTTGAGAATTGAAAATTGACAATTAATTTCCTAATATCTTAATCTTTTAATCTCTTAATTTCTTAATCTCCTTTATCTTTCCTTGAGGTGTTATCAGAAATGCCTTTCGGCAGTCTAAATCTGCAAAGTTTTTCTTGATGACAGGTTTCTTTTCTTGCTGTGAATGTCCGAAGACCTGATAGATACCTTTGAAGAAGTCTGAACGATCATTGTGTTCATCCACATCTGCCCATACGCAAGAACCAGCCTCTGCCTCTCCTCTACGTAGTTTTGATACATCCATCAAGGCACTATCTATGAAAGCCACAAGGGTATCCATGCTCTTCATCTTTTCATTTAGTGCGTTACAAACGCTTTGTGCATCTGTCGGAGTGTTAGGAAAATGTTTTTTCCACCAAGGTTCTAACAGGCCTGCATGTGTGAAGAGAAAGGTCTTTCCGTTTATTTTTGCGTGTGAGGCTATGGAAAAAAGAGACATATCCTCTGTGATTAATTTATGTATCTGTTCTGCCCGGATAGTGTCTTTTCTGCCAAACTGCCAAAGTGTGTCGATATAATGAATCTCATGATTGCCTATAAGCAATGCCACCCTGTCCTTATTCGCTTGCTTGAAGGCAATTATTTCCTTGAAATTAGCCAATGCCTCTTCTTGTGATATTTTCTCGTGACTATATGGATCAAGATAATCACCTAAGAAAATGACGGGTATATCAGCATTCTGGGCAACGGCATTTTTCCAGAATGAGCGTCCATGTATATCTGGAATCACAAGTATCTGTGCAGATGCTTGTAAGGTAAATAAAAGGGTGAAAATTATTGTGATTATTCTATTCATTGCATTTAGTTATTAACGTGAATAAGATTTTTTCTTTTTCAGAAATTGCATACGCTCTAATTCATAGACTCGTGTGATCTCAAAATAAATTTTGGGTTGATTATAATATTTGCTGTTTTTTTTCAAGGTGATGATATCACAACATGATGTAGCAGCTTGCATTTGGTATTCCCATAAATCCAGATAAAAACGCATAAAACAATATTCGTCACTTACTTTTGTTACATAGAAAGGGTGTTTGTCCGACCCATCTCCAGTCATGGCTATTGTATTAAATATCCTCATAGCCCTATTAAAATATTGTTTTGCATCTTCCTTTGTTATGCCATTATTTGCTGTGGAATCATTAGCCATAGCATGTAGTATTTGCCCTGCATGATTTAATGCTTCTAAGTTAAGAGGGTTTATTTCAAGTATTTTCTTTGCCGTTTCAAGGCTTTCTGTGATATGTCCTTTATCTTTCTGATCGTACATTTTGATTTTTAGTTTTTCTTCTTCGTCGTTTGTCAGAAAAGACTGCCCATAAAATGCCAGAATTCTATCTTGATAAGTTAGGGTCGTGTCAAGGCTGGTAGCAGAAAGTCGGGCAACCAGATCTTTTACTTTCTGAGGATCTTTGTTGACATCTTCTTTTATTTGTTTCCAGTTAACAGGGAGGATTTCCCTTTCTTGAGCAATGATATTTGTTGATACTAACAACAAAAAGATTAAAGTATATAAGTGTTTCATTTCGTTTTATAATTATTTCGTTCTTTGGATCGGGAGTTAATATGGTGCTACATTTAATGGAATACCAGAATACTTCCTATAAACATATTCTTGTGGAATTAGAGCAGTGTCACCTGCAAATTCTTGCTTATAGCAGAGATTATCTTTGGTCGTGACATACACATTATCATGTTCGGTATCAGTTTCGGGAACATAGATCATCAATGTCTTGCTTGGGAAAAGTTTTGCATTAGCTGATACCTCATACCAGCCTGTTATGTTATTATTATATTTCTTTCTTTCATCTGAATGTGCCAGATAGTTTACCCAATAGCAAAATAAGTCATAAGGGGTAGTGTCTGGCAGGCATATCATAAACGAATTTTCTTCCAGTTGTGTGACTTGAGGTCTATCCACCTTATCACCGTTTTCTTCATAGAGTTTGATAAACCCATTTATCGCATCCTTAATCTCATTTTCGCTCATCTGCGTAGCCATGATAATACGTTTACCTTTTGCATTATCATCTTGAATGCAATCCATTGTCAGGGTATTTCGTTTCCTGATATACAGGAATAAAAGTGCAATAGCAATTATTGCGGTAAAAATCAGGTAACTCATTGTATTTTATTTTTAGTTTTTATCATATTTCTCTAATAAGCTATACATTTTCTCGTGTGCAGCCAAACCGATTAGGTCACATATATCTCTACCTGTAACGTTCGGTTTTTGATTAGAATGTTCATTAAACATGACATTCCGTAATTCACATTCTAAAAAGGCGCATTCGTCTCCTATGCGATCAAAACAGTTGCCCATTTCATTGTCTGTGTCTTCAAAGAATGTCACATTCGGGTCGGCTCCTTGTTTTAATAAAAGTTCAACATTTTCAAAGCCAAATTTACATACATAACAATACAAATCAATATCTATTTGTCGATAATGAGCTTTCTGTAGGTCTTCTAAACTACAGCAAAGGCAATCTTCTGCGGTTTCATCTGTGTCGTCACTATAGAAATGACCGGAATAGCTTTGAAAAGGAATATGCTCCATATCCAAATGTTGCTCTTTGATGAAGAACTCTTTTATCCTGTCATTTTTGCATTTCTTTTCATATACTTTCTGTTTATATTCATCTTTGAATTCGTTGTATTTGCTTAGAATTATATCCCAGCAAATAGTGATATAGTGAATTGGAAGGGCATCATTAGAGAAAATCTTCATGTCGTTGGTAAACAAGGTTGAGAAACCTCCTTCCTCAACTAATTTGAAGAATTCGTCTGTGTCAGTATAAAATACAGCATTTAAGAACTTTTCTCGATATTTCAAGAAATTATACATAGTCTATTAATTTCTTAATCCCTTAATTTCTTAATCTCTTACATTCCTCTTTCCGCCCAATCTCCACGATCCAACTGCCTATACCCGATAGCCTCGGCGATATGTGGCATCTGGATATTCTCTGAGCCTTCTATGTCGGCGATGGTTCTTGCTACTTTCAGAATGCGAGAGTAAGCCCTTGCGGAGAGGTGCAGACGCTCCATGGCGTTATGGAGAAGCGTAGTGGTCTGTTCGTCTATGGCACAATACTTGTGTAGCATTCTGTCTGTCATCTGTGCGTTGCAATGGATGGATTTCTCATCCTTGAAACGCTCCGTCTGAATCTGACGGGCAGCAATAACGCGCTTACGGATCTCGGAAGATGATTCGCCTCGTGCTGTCTTTGATAGTTCTGAGAAAGGAACGGCTACTATATCCACCTGAATGTCAATACGATCGAGCAGAGGACCTGAAATCTTATTCATGTATTTCTGAATCTGATTTGGAGAGCAGACACAATGGTGTGTCGGATCGCCATAGTAACCGCACGGACAGGGGTTGGCACTTGCAACGAACATGAATGAACATGGGTAGTCGATAGTGTATTTAGCGCGTGAAATGGTTATGCGACGGTCTTCAAGAGGCTGTCGCAGTACTTCGAGTGTGTTTTTATTAAATTCAGGAAGCTCGTCGCAAAATAAAACTCCGTTATGGGCGAGGGAAATCTCACCTGGCATAGCCTTAGTACCACCGCCTACCAATGCTACTTGCGAAATGGTATGATGCGGACTTCTGAAAGGGCGTTGAGTGATAAGGGCAGAAAAATTATCATCGTCATGGGCACTATTGCCTAATTTCCCGGCTATGCTATGAATCTGCGTGGTTTCGAGGCTTTCGGAGAGTGATAGGGGCGGAAGAATGCTAGGCAATCGCTTTGCCATCATTGACTTTCCTGAACCTGGAGGACCCACCATAATAATGTTATGCCCACCTGCAGCAGCCACTTCCATAGCACGTTTTACGGAGTCCTGACCTTTGACATCTGCAAAGTCGAGATCGCTTCCGCTTGCCTGGTGTTCATAGAACACCTTTCGGGTGTCGTATTCCAAAGGTTGCACATCACTCTGTCCTGACAGGAATTTCACTACATCAGACAGAGAATCCATGCCATAGATCTCAAGGTTATTCACAACAGCAGCTTCTCGTGCATTACTACGAGGGAGTATCATACCCTTATAGCCATCCTTTCTTGCCTTTATGGCGATAGGAAGTGCGCCACGTATTGGTTGTAGGGTGCCGTCAAGGGCAAGTTCGCCTATGAGAAGATACTTATCAAGTAAATCCCTTGGCATATCTTCATTGGCAGCAAGTATGCCGATGGCAATGGGGAGGTCGAATGAAGTGCCTTCCTTACGCAGATCGGCAGGGG
The DNA here is from genome assembly GCA_902801425.1 of uncultured Bacteroidales bacterium. Classification (GTDB taxonomy): domain Bacteria; phylum Bacteroidota; class Bacteroidia; order Bacteroidales; family Bacteroidaceae; genus Prevotella. Next base: position 51,876 of record CADCIQ010000014.1, read on the forward strand.
CAAGATTTATGGTTATGCCCTTGTTTGGGAACTTATATCCACTATACAGATATGCAGTCCTTATCCTGCTTTGGCTCTCTCGTACTGCCTCGTCGCCTAAGCCAGAGAGATATAGGCATTGTCCCATCTCCACGCTCACCTCTATCGTGACCGTGGTTACTTTCAATCCGTTTACTGCTGCACAATATGTTTTTACAAGCATGAGATTAACATTTTTGATGCAAAGATATAAAAAAATATGCACAACATGCAGTTATGCAAAAAAAAATGTGTAATTTTGTGCTCTAATAATGAAAAAGGTACAAATTAAAAACAATATTGCAAGGTTTGGTATCTCTCGCTTTGGCAAATATGCTGGTATCGTCGCTGTTGTCGTGCTCTGCATCTTTATTGGAGTATCTTTTTGGCAGTCGCGCACTATATCTACAGAGGATATTGCTATGACCGATGCAAAGGTTGAGCGTGAGGATTGTTTTCTCTTACTATCGGGTAATGATACGTTGATGACCTTCCGCGATATTCAGGGTGATACGCTCTTTGTCGGAGGGCATAAAGTAGAAAGTGGAAAAGGTAATGCGAAACCTTCCACCTATACTTACTCAGTAGCGGGTCAGTGGGTGAACTGGCTTCCTGTCATTCCTTCGTGTAACGGTAGGTTGATGGTGATGAAACCTGATACCGCTTCGCTATGCAGGGCAAGCAGCAAGCAGTTACATGACATCCTAAATCGTCAAAAGGCATGGGTTAAGAAGGAACTCATAAACATTGATGAGCAGGAAGAGCATACTGACTACTATATCCGCACTCATGATGTGACGGAGAGCGGCTTTGATGTGGTGACACGTGCAAGTGAGTATATGCACCATTCCAAGGATTCGCTCAATGCGGTATCCAAGGCTCTGGCAAATATCAGAACTGATATGCCGTTGCGTCTGGAACTCTGTTCCCGTTACTATGCCTGGGTGAAAGAATCTGAGGATTCCTCTGCCAAGCCTGTGCGCGTGGAGTGTGATATGGTGAAGGAGAAGAATGGTATGGTGGTTATCCGCACAAAGGATAGCCAAAAGCCTTATTATCTCTCCACCCCTCTGAATACGTTTAATACAGAGATTATAAGACAGTATCTCGCCAAGCGTCAGGCTGCTCCGAAGATGGTTTTGCCTATCCATACGAGGATTGACTCTGTCGGCACGTATATCGGTACTGTGGATCCTTTGGGCGAGTATAACGGCTATGGAAAGCTGTTTGAGAAGGGTGGTGGCTACTATGAGGGATACTGGCTTCACGGTAAGCGCTCGGGATTCGGTCTGGCTCTCACTCCTGGAGTGCGAATGCGCATAGGCGAATGGAAGAATGACAGTTATCTCGGAGAACTCATCACATATACCGAGGAGCGTATCTATGGCATTGACATCTCTCGCTATCAGCATGAGAAGGTGGTGAAGGTGAAGAAATGGGTTCGCAACCGTAAGGGGAAGAAGGTGATGCGTGTGCGAAATAAGGTGCAGAAGTTCGGAATAAACTGGAACGACCTGAGAATAACGCACCTTGGCACTCTCAGCAAGAAGACGATATCAGGCGATGTGAACTATAAGATTTCGTTCATCTATATCAAATCTACTGAGGGCAAGAGCGTGAAGAACAACTACTATCTCACGGATTATAAGGCTGCCCGTGCACATGGCTATAAGGTGGGAACTTATCATTTCTTCTCAACGAAGACCCCTGGTGCAGATCAGGCTATGTTCTTTCTGAAGAACTCTCGCTATCAGAGAGGAGACTTCCCTCCTGTGCTTGATGTAGAGCCTACTGCTGGACAGATAAGGCAAATGGGTGGTGCAAAGGCTATGTTTGCCCATATACGCAAGTGGCTGAATATGGTGGAACAGGCATACGGTGTGAAGCCTATTCTCTATGTCAGTCAGACGTTTGTGAACAAATACCTGCCAATCGCACCGGATTTGATGAAGAATTACAACGTGTGGATTGCGCGTTATGGCGAGTACCGTCCAAACGTGAACCTTGTATATTGGCAGTTGTGTCCTGATGGTCGTGTCAATGGTATCAACACGGATGTCGATATCAACGTGTTCAATGGCTTCCAGGCAGAGTGGGAGAGGTTTTGTGGTAGCTAAAAGGCTAGTGGCCTCTCCCCCCGCCCTCCCCCGTAGGGAGGGAGCCGGAGTGCTCATGAGTGAATATAGTAAAAATGAATTATTGAATAGCCTTTCGCCTTCCGGCTCCCTCCCTATGGGGGAGGGCGGGGGGAGAGGCCGGATTTATCTATTATGCAAGAAACAAGACAAGCTCGTATATGCCGTATGCTCCAGAAGGAGCTGGCTGCAATATTCCAGGCACAGACACGTATGATGCCGGGTGTACTGGTAAGTGTTACTCGTGTTCGTATTTCTCCAGACCTCAGTATATGTACCGCTAATCTCAGCGTGTTCCCTTCTGAGCGTGGTGAGGAGATTATCAAGAACATTCAGGCGCATGAGAAGCAGATTCGTTATGAACTCGGTACTCGTGTCCGTAATCAGTTACGTATCATTCCAGAACTTCGCTTCTTCATCGATGACTCTTTGGATTATCTGGAGAAGATTGATGAGTTGCTGAAGAAGTAAGAAAGGCCTCTCCCCCCGCCCTCCCCCGTAGGGAGGGAGCCGGTGTGCCTAAGAAGTAAATAGTGAATAATTGAATTGCCTTTTACCTTCCGGCTCCCTCCCTACGGGGGAGGGCGGGGGAGAGGCCGACTTTTATGTCTTTTCCATTCTACATCTCCCGTAGGTATCTCTTCTCAAAGAAGAGTACCAACGTAATAAACCTGATATCATTTATATCCGTTGTGGGCGTTGCCGTTGCCACGATGGCACTTGTCGTTGTGCTCAGCGTGTTCAATGGTTTTCACGATATGGTGGCTGGCTTCTTTACTCAGTTTGACCCTCAGATTGAGATTGCGCCTGCCATGGGAAAGTATGCTCCTGCAGATGCTCCGGAACTGGAAAAGATACGACAGTTCCCAGAGATTGAGGTTGCAACGGAGTGTGTGGAGGATCAGGCCCTCACCATCTTCCGTGAACAGCAGTCGATGGTGATGATAAAGGGTGTTGATGATAATTTCAACAAACTCACAAATATCCAGAATATCCTATATGGTGATGGTGCATACGAACTGCATGTAGCCGATCTGCAATATGGTATAATGGGCATAAGGCTTGCACAGGCACTCGGCACTGGTGCGCGATGGCAAGGGTACCTGAATATATATGCGCCACGTCGTGAAGGGCAGTTGGATCTGTCAAACCCCATGGAGGGTTTTGTCGTTGATTCTATTCTCTCTCCTGGTGTCGTGTTCAGCGTACAGCAGTCACGCTATGACAAAAACTATATCCTTACCTCTATACAGTTTGCTCGTAATCTTTTTGGTTGTGATGGCGAACTTACTTCCCTTGAACTGAAACTGAAGCCTGGTGTGGATGTGGATGCCGTTCAGAAGAAGATGAAGGAGGTTGTCGGGAATAAGTTCCGTGTGCTGAATCGCTATGAGCAACAGGCAGATACGTTTAATGTCATGGAGATAGAGAAATTCATGGCATATATCTTCTTGACATTCATCCTTGTGGTAGCTTGCTTTAACATCATCGGCTCTCTGTCTATGCTTATCATTGATAAGAAGAACGATGTAGAGACCCTGCGTTGCCTTGGAGCATCTGATAAGCAGATATCTAATATCTTTATGCTTGAGGGTAGGATGATAACCCTTATCGGAGCTGTTGCAGGAGTGCTTTTCGGACTATTGCTTTGTTGGCTGCAACAGGAATATGGGTTTGTGCGTCTCGGCTCATCAAGTGGCTCATTCGTTGTTGATGCCTATCCTGTCAGCGTGCATTATACTGATGTTGCAATAGTTTTCATCACAGTTATCGCCGTTGGTTGGATAGCCGTGTGGTATCCTGTGAGATATATGAGTAACAGACTGTTGCAGAGGTAAATCGAAAGGTATGAAAATGATAGGAATTTTGATGATCTCATTGGTTGTGATGATGTCATCAAGTGCTTTTGCACAAGGCGAAATAACAAGGGAGCAGTTTGCTGAGATTCATCAGCATGGTGATGCTTCACGCAATCAGATCAGGCAGATTGTAGAATCTCTGTGCAATGAGCATAATGTTGAGGATAGGGAGAAGAAGATAGACGAGTATATGCGAAGTCAATATGACAAAGACCTCTTTGACTGTTATTATGAAGTGGCAAAGAAGTATCTGACTGTTGACGACTATAAATATTATGTAGGGAGAAAGAATGATCCGGCAATACGATTAGCTTCTGAGCATCAGGCAAAACTGAAGAAGATGACCATTGACTCAATGGCTGTTTTTATTGATCTTGCAGAGCAGGTTATTTCCGATGGTCAGAGTACTGTCGTGGAATATGAATGTCCTAAGAGCTATAGGGCTAAATGGGAAAAATATAATAGCGAAAACGATGCTATACGTAAGTCCGTGTTTTCTTTGATACAGCAGACTACAGGATCAAATATGGATGAAGATGAGATGATACAGATATTCATCCCATGTGTCTCTGCCAAGGTATGTAACTGGGCTTACAAGATTCTTACGGAAAAAGATCTCGACATATTCATTAAGGAAAAGAAATCGCCATCGCATCAGCATATCATGCAATATCGTCAGGCAATGGTTAAGAGTCCTGATGATAATATTGGTACGGCAATCATGAAAAAGATAATGGCATACTTCGGGATTGAGGAGTAATCCGCTGTCTCTGAACTCAGATTTCCCCATTTTCCATTTTTCATTTAATATTCCGTTCTTCCTTCGCTATACCTTCGCTTCTCCTCCGCTTTTGGTTCGCTTCTTTGAATGGGATTTGAAAGGGATTTGCAACGGACTTGCAACGGCTTTACTACGGAGGTAGAACGGACTTATAGTATAGATAACGTGAGTTTGACGAATTAACTCAGAGTGTCAAACTCATGTTATTTGGTTTGCCTTGCCTGATTCTTAGGCTCACGACGTGTGTCCCAGAAAGCAGCAATATTAATAGTATCATCCTTGATGTAGTAGACAATCTTATTTTTTCTACGTACTATAATGCTACGGTAGGTCTGTTTACGATGGGCGAAGAGCGGATCAATTTTACCCATTGTAGGTGTTTCTGCGAGTGAAAGTACAACTTGCTCCACTTCATCCATGAACTCCTGACGGATACGTTCACCAAAATCGCGCAATACATACTCCTCTACCTGATATAATTGTGCGACGGCTCGTTTGTGCCATAGTATCTTCATACGGTTTTCCTATTTACGGTGAAAAACCTCGTTCTGTGTCAGATAGTCGCCAGCCTCAAAGGCATTCTCCGCCTCATCAAGCATATCGTCAATCTCCTGCATAGTATATGGACGGAACTGTTCTGCTTCTTCCTTATTGGCATATTCTATTAAGTGTTCCCCTACCCATCGCATATTGTTTGCGGTGAGAGTTCCACGGAGATATTCAAGCAGACCGGATAATGCTGTTGTAGTCATATTTTTTCCTTTCTGTTTAATGGGTTTTGAAGGTTTGGAGGTTTTAGGGTTTTAAGGTCTTTGGTCGGTAATGACCTCATAACCTTCTAACCTTATAACCTTTAATTATTTGACGATGACTTTCGGCGACAAAGATACAATTTTTTTGTGATATTTCTTTCTTTTCAACAAAAATTGTTCTCAATTTATGAGAAATATATGGTTAAAAGCCAGAAACCTCAGTTATACCTGAAAAAAAATGTTGCAAAAGAGAAAAAATCTCTCGGCTTATACTTTTTTGTTCTTCTACTTATCCTCCGATGATAATACCATTATAATACCATTAAATTACCATTATAATACCATTAAGATACCATTTCCAATGGTAATTTAATGGTATTTATATTGTAAATAATTGGTCTTTTATTTGGATTTTTAACGGTTTATCAGTATCTTTGCCCTCGAAGAACTGGAAAACGTGCGCCAGTCTTTGGAGGCTGACACGCACTTCCTTCTTCGTGTGAGCCTAAGTTTGCACTCATCTTGTACTTCTGATCTGATGTAAGGGGGACGCATGATTTTGAATCATTGTAACGTGCTATCATTGTGTGCGTTACATGGGGTGTGAGTGTGGGGGGCGCGAAAAAAGTATTTCTATGTCCCATATTTCCCCATTTTTCACTTTTCATTTAATATTCCGTTTCACCTTCGCTTCGCTTCTAATCCGCTTCTGCTCCCTTTCAAGGAATGGGACTTACAACTTGCAACGGCTTTACAACGGACTTAGAGTATAGATTCAAAATAACCCCTCTACGCCTATAAAATCCTCCTTTTATTAGTTTACATAGGTTTGCATAATACGACAATATTGCTGCTTCTGTTAAAAAAATAAGAAAATATTCTAAAAATATTGCTGTTCGGGATATTTTTACTATCTTTGCCGTGAACTTTTAACGGAATCGTTATGTTGTTGAGATTTTGCTTGGAAAATTTCGGCTCGTTTAAGGAAGCAGTAGAGTTTAACACGTTTCCTTCAAGTAAGAGCCATAGTCACGATAATCATAAGGTGGTGTGCAATCATGCCATCGCGTTGCGTATGGGTGCTATTTATGGCGCTAATGGCGCAGGAAAGAGTAATCTGCTGATGGCAATACGTTTTCTCCATGATCTTGTTGAAAAAGAGAGCATAAATGCCGTAAATATCCCAGATGATTTGTATTTCCGTTTTGACGAGAAATGTCGTGTTCAGCCATCGGCTATAGCTATAGAGTTCTATTGCAAAGGATCTGTTTTCTATTATAGCATAGAGTTTGACAGGGAACAGATTTATGCGGAAGAATTGCTCTTGTGTCAAAAGACAAAGGACGTTAAGATTTTCAGCAGAAGAGGCAAGGATATAGAGATCACCAGTTCGTATGCTTCGCAATTAGTTGACGGAAAGTTTGTTGATATGGTAAACAGACTTTTACGTCCAGATATGCTTTTGCTTTCATTCTTTGGAAAATATTATCCAACTGAGGTTGAGCTAATTACTGATGCGTATTCGTGGTTCGTCAACAATATTGAGATAGTTCGTCCTGATGCTTGCACGGGTATTGTTCCGCATCTTATAGATGTAGATAATGACTTTGCTGAAATGGTTAATAATACCATTCCTGAACTAAAAACAGGTATTGCCAGACTTCAGTCGAAGAAAGAAATCATTGATGAGAATGACATAAAAGACAATCCTGAGTTGGCAAAGGTTGTGAAGAAAGCAAAGGAGAATCCTGGCATAGCAGAGGTGAAGATGACGAATAATGGCAATGACTTCATCAATATCGTCAATGAAAACGGATATGTTTGGAAGAAGTGGCTTGTTTGTACTCATGTAACGCCAGATGGTACAAATGTTGAAATGCCTCTATATTTAGAGTCGGATGGTACAAGGCGTCTAATTGAATATATGCCATTGCTATATGCCATAACCAGACAGAACAAGGTGTATATAGTTGACGAGATTGAGCGTAGTATTCACCCAATAATGATAAAGGACTTGATGCGTAAGTTGTCGGAAAGCGAAACAGCAAGAGGGCAGCTAATCTTTACTACTCATGAGTCAAGTCTTCTTGACCAAAGCATATTCCGTCCTGATGAGATATGGTTTGCCCAGAAAGATGTAGAGCAAGCAACCCAACTCTATCCTCTGAGTGATTTCAACATCCACAAAACTGCCAATATTGAGAACGGCTATCTCAATGGTCGTTATGGTGGTATTCCGTTCCTGTCTAACCTTAAAGATCTTCATTGGTAGTATGATTAAACGTATAAGGGATTACGGTAAAAAAGAACCGAATCGCGATGCTCATAAGATATACATCGTTTGTGAAGGAAAAGGTACGGAACCTGCCTATTTCTCTTTCTTTGAGAATTGTTCTTCTAATCTTGAAATCATCACAATACCACCAACTGAGGGTACGGATGCTATCAAATTAATGGAGAAAGCCAAGGAGCAATTACTCGGAGAAGACAGAACATTTACCGTGGAATATGAACATGGGGATACTGTGTGGTTTATATTCGATACGGATTTGAATGAGGCTGAGGGTAAGATTGAGCCTTTGCGAATTTTCTGTGAAGATATGAACTCTCATATTACGGACAACTTGGATGAGGTAAAGCCATATAAAGCATGGAATGTGGCGCAAAGTGATCCTTCATTCGAGATATGGCTTTACTACCACTTCTATTCTGACACGCCAGAAGAGGAAGAGGTAGAAGAATACTCTTCATTCAAGGAATATGTGAATGGTAAGATAACAGGTGGTTTCAACTTTCATCGTGATCCGATTCGTCTGGAAGATGCGATAGCAAACGCCACTCTTCATCTGACAAAAACAGAAGAAGGAAAACTAATGGGCTATGCTACGGAAATGCCAGTCCTCGGGAAAGAGATTCTCAAGTTTACAAAAAGCGAGTTAGACAAACTTCGTAATAAATTGAGATGACAATTTCAAGATTTTGCGAATGTATATAAATAATGTGCCCTTGAGGGGTGTTTATGTTAAAAACGCAACCATGTACATTTTGTAAAAAAGTAACAATCGTAATAACAACATTAATCTACATGAATATTAAGGATATATCATTATCAGAAGGAACACATATTGTTATCCTTGGAGCAGGTGCAAGTATTGCTTCTGCATTAAGAAATCCAGAGAAACATCATTTAAATCTACCATCAATGAATGATTTGTCTGAAGTTTGTGGATTAGATGACGTATTATGTGATTTTCCCCAAGAATTAATATGTAATAATTTCGAAGCAACATATAGTAATCTTGTGGAATATGCCCCTGATGATTATAAAATAGGGATCATAAATGATTGACACACCCTCTTATTTTCTTTAGTTTTCCAAAAAATAGAAAATATAGTACTAATTTTGTATTATGGGTGCTATTTTGTTAAGTCGATTTTACAAAATATAAGAAAAATGTGCAGAATTTTGCAAAATTTCACTCATTTTTGTTTGTTTTAAAACAAAAATGAGTATATTTGCAACGTCACAACTGCAAATAGTGGTTAGACACGACATATAAAAAAGCGTCATAGAAGCTATGTCTATTGGTCTGTTGAAACGTAGGAAATTTCGATATGATGGTCAAAGACAATGTCAGAAGTGATTCTTACGAGTATGCAAGAATTGTATCTCGGAGTGTGCAAGCGAAGATGATAAATCTTTTCTGCACACTTTCGATTACATTTTCCATACTGACGTGGGTATTACTCTGTATCGTCCACCATCATAGGTATCCTACACCTCAACGACGGACAAGCAGAAGTGGATACCTGCGTTTTTCTATATGTGGTAAACCCTAATACCAACTTATTTCCGCCTTAATCGGGTATCAAAAGGCATATATCTTGTACTATGAGGAAATTCTATTTGACTCTATTGATGGTGTTGGTGGCACTAAGTGCATCAGCACAAAAGTACGTTGACATCCACACGGTGCAATCTCGCGCTATGGAACCTATGCAACAAGTGCTCGTAAAACCTTTGGTTGCAGACTTGAAAATTATCAAGAATGAAAAGGTTACTTTTCCACCTTCTTGGCAATTCAAGGGCATAAAGTGTATTGACATTTACAAAGAGGAAAAAGCCATTGAGAATGCAATTAAAACTGCAATACACGAAGCTGCGCAACGTGAAGATGCAGACATGATTGTAGGTATGAACTATGAGGTACGCAGTCATACAGAAAATGGAGTTGTAAACTATGAGAATGGTATAGACATCATAATAAGTGGCTATCCTGCAAAGTTTACCAACTGGCGCACATTCAATGAGAAAGAGGACATTGGCTGGGCTACGATACTCATAGATGCACAGCGTGTGTATGACACTGATGATATGCTAAAAGGACTTCAAGATAAGAATAAATAACCATAATAACGATAATCATAGAAAGGAAATATAATTATGAAAAAGAAATATTTTTTGGCTTTGCTTATAGCATTGTTCATTAGCACAACTGTGGAGGCGCAGATATTTGGAGCAAATAACAATACAGTTATCAAAATAAAGGGAGAACCTAAAACCAGTATTTGTATGGATTTCGGTACTGGCTATGCTTTCACTTCGGAGGATCCAGGTGTCGGTTTGGATCTTGGTTTTAGAGTAACCCATATGTTCAACAAGCATTGGGGCTGGGATATAATCAAAGTAAGCGGTCAAGCCTGTACAGGTTATAAGCACTTTGAATCTGCGTTGGGAGTGTATGGTAGTACGGGAGTGCGTTATGTAAGTTCACCTTCCTCTACTAATAAAACCTTGTATGTTAATCTTGGCGTCGGAGGAGGCTATATATTTGACACTGAGAGCGGTACACCTATGGCGGAACTGGGCGTGGGAGTAAACCTAACGAAAAGTTTCTCCACAGGTCTTTTCTGCAATGCTAGATTTTGTAGCGTTGACAACTACTCCTCAGGCGGCTACTATAAAGGTGAATCCGAAGAGTGGCCTGTAGTTGTTGGAGCACACATCTCAGTAAAATTCTAAATCAACTTAAGTTCAATGATAATAAGGGAAGCAATTTTTTCTGATTCATCTGATGTAAATCACTCATATATTAACGTGAGTTCGATGAAATTAAACGCTGCGCTTGGCTACGTGAATTATCCGTGAATTAGCCGCAAATTATCGTGAATTTTTCTTTATTCGATACATTTGCTTAGAAATTTACGAAAA
>CADCIQ010000015.1:0-4727 GCA_902801425.1 uncultured Bacteroidales bacterium
GAGATTTTTTTCTTTGAATTTACAAGAATTTGAGAAATGTCGCTTACGCTCCTTGCCAATCACGACTATTCCCAATGCTACGTAAGTAGCAAGAATTCTATTTTTCTCATTAATTCAGAATTCTCTAAATCTCTAATTCTTGATTATATAAAATAATTCTGTACATTTACTTACAAGACAATAGTTTTTTATCGCCAAAGTATCGTCTTAAACTCCTTGAACTCCATGTACTCCTCGAACTCCTTACAAGCTAAACTTAAGTAACACATATTCCAAATGTGCGGACAAAGTTAAATTAAATTCCCTTTATTTGCAAGAATTTCCCTAAAAATAATATCCGTGAATTTAATCGCAAATTCTTTTATTCATACATAAACAACAATAATTTTCGAATAATTTGCGGTTAATTTACGGTAATTCGCGTAAAAACACATCTGTTGTGCCTCCGCTTTATCTCCTATGCAAATACCATATAAATACCATTAAGATACCATTAAAATACCATTAAAATACCATAGTTAATGGTAATATAATGGTATTATTATGGTAATATAATGGTATTATAATGGTATTATCATCGGACTTGGTTGAGTCTTACAAAGTCCCGAAAGTTGAGTCACATTATTTTTTACCACAGATTTCAGGGATTACACAGATGTCTATCACGAACGCAAACGAGCATATCCCTTTTATCTGCTATCTGTGGTCAAGAAAATTAATGCGACTTTTTTTATGTGAAAATTGAGGAAATTAATGTTTCCTCACGGAGTGAGACATATAATATCACATTAATTTTTAGTTTTTTTTGTGATTTCCTGAAAAAATATGATAGTTTATTATGATTTTTTTGTAACTTTGCACTCTGTAATATACATCACCTGAAGACTTTATCAAAAAAAATAAAGGTATTACTATAAATTATATTATAACAAAAAAAATGAGAAGAAATTCAATTTCATTGATGCCGGCTGCCTCATGGCTCGGCAACGTAAAGAGTGCAGCTATCGTGCTGCTCGTCATGCTATTCTCTTCCGCTACTGCATGGGCGGATGATAGTGGCACATGTGGTGACAACCTGAAATGGGAATTCACGTCGAGCGACAGTACGCTCACCATTAGTGGTACAGGCGATATGGATGACTATGATCCTGGAGAAGATCCATGGCATAATTATATATCCAAAATAAATAAAATCATATTGCCTGAAGGCTTGAGTAAAATCGGTAGTTGGGCATTCTACAATGCTGTTAATCTGAAAGAGCTAACCATTCCAGCAAGTGTCACACAAATCAATAAATATGCTTTTACGTACGTAGGACTCGATAATGGCTGCACTTTGACCTTTGCCCAGGGAAGCAAACTCTCTTCTATCGAAAATGAGGCATTCAAGTCCTTCAAGGGCAACGTAGATTTGCATGAATGCACAAACCTGACCACTATCGGTAAATACGTATTCACCAGTGGCTATTTTCTGAAAGAGATAACCATTCCGGCAAGTGTAGAAATAATCGATGATTATGCTTTTCAGGACGTGGGAAGCGAACTCGATAATGGCTGCACTTTGACCTTTGCCCAAGGAAGCAAACTCTCTTCTATCGGAAACTATGCATTCAAGAGATTCAAGGGCGACATAGATTGGCTTGAATGCACAAGCCTGACCACTATCGGTCAATACGCATTCTCTGGTGCTGTTAATTTGGAAAAGATAACCATTCCTGCCAGTGTAGAGACAATCGCAGAGAATGCTTTTGAGAACGTGGGAAGCAAACTCGATAATGGCTGCACTTTGACCGTTGCCCAAGGAAGTAAACTCTCTTCTATCGGAAGCAATGCATTCAAGGCCTTCAAGGGCGCCATAGATTTGCATGAATGCACAAGCCTGGCCACTATCGCTCAATACACATTCTCCGATGCTTTTTATCTGAAAGAGATAAGCATTCCTGCCAGTGTAGTAAGATTCGAATCCTATGCTTTTAAGAACGTGGGAAGTAAACTCAGTAAAGGCTGCACTTTGACCATTGCCCAAGGAAGCAAATTCAAGTTTCCCAAAGCCAATGCATTCAATGGCTTCAAGGGTGATATAGATTTGCGTGAATGCACAAGCCTGACTATTATCCATAAGAGTACATTTGAAGGATACCTGGCTGGCACCCTCAGGCTACCAGTCAGCCTATCAATAATCGAAAAGGATGCATTTAAAGGTGCAAAATCAGCGATTAAAGTCTTTGCTGCCTTCAAGAACTGCGTTCTCTATGTCAACGACAAATATAGGTCTGTTAACCCAGACACAAAATACATTGGGGCGAATATCAAGTCTAGTCTTAGTATTAAAGCTAGTAGCAGTAAGAGACTCGATTTCACACGCGTTTCCTTCAATGACATTGCCATATCATTTGACGAAAATGATACAACCTACGTCATCTCGCAAAAGCAAGGATTAATTGATCTTGGTGCTAAATTGGCCAAAGAATTACAGAGTTTAAGGCTCAATGGCCAGAAGGTAAAACTTGCGGCAGACCTTGACTTCACAAATATGCCGTTAGACTGTGAGATTACTTCAAATCAAAGAGGAAACTTCATGCCAATCGATATTTATTTATCTTCGATAAAATTCTCATTCGATGGGCAGGGACATACCATAAAGGGACTCAAATTCAGCGGTGAAGGAAATGTAGGACTATTCAGCAGTATCGGTAAGTATTCGATTGTCAAGAACGTAACCCTTATCGCCCCAAGCTTTAGCGGCACCAATAGTATTGGCGGCATTGCAGGCAATAACAATGGTGGTAGTATTACTAATTGTAGCGTTATTGCTCCATCTATAAGTGGCGATTCGTATCTTGGTGGCATTGCAGGCAATAACAATGGTAGTATTACTAATTGTACCGTTATTGATCCATCTATCAGTGGCACAGGTTCATTTATAGGTTGCGTCATCGGTGGTGGCAAAATCCCCGGAAGATGCGACTTCGATATCAGCACGGGACTGGATATTTACGGTGAGGACGTGGATGATTTCCCATTTATTGATGCAATACTCGCCGAAAACAGGCCTCTCCTTCATCTGAATCTCGGCTATGGCATAACATCAACCAAAGCCATTACTATCAGTAACTACACTATGGGTGAGCTGCACGAGAGAATAAAGCTTGAAGCAAATCGTGCGGGATATGATTTGGTAAATTACAAAAGCGAGGAAGTTACTATCAAGGATAACTGGTTCGAAATGCCACAGAAGAACGTGAGCGTTACGGCTGTATGGGAGCCTATGAAGGAGATCAGCCTTAAAGGCAGTCTGATAGAGGATCTCAACTGGACTACCTTCTATTGTGGTGATGCTGGCTATAGTATTGACTTGGGTGAGAATGCCTGTGCCTATACCGCTACTGTGGGCAACGACGTTATTACCTTGCACTTGCTTGGCAAGGTGATTCCAAAGGGTACTGCCGTTATCATTGTTAGTGAGGACAACGAGATCAACATGACTCGCGATGATGTTTCGGCTGCTGAGTATAGCGTTAAGAACGACCTTCGCGGTGTGGATATGCCTACGCTTCGCACTTCCCTCACCTCTAACGATGCCGAGACGCTCTATATGCTTAGCAACAAGAACGATCACTTCGGTTTCCATAGCTTCGGGGCTGCTAATGTTCCTGCTCGCAAGGCATATTTCACTATTCCGTCTTCTGCTAATGCCCGTGCATTCAGTATGGTATTTGAGGATGAGACAACTGCGATTCGTCCTTTGCGTAAGGCTAATGCCGAATCATCTGTTTACTATGACTTGAATGGTCGTGCGGTTAATGGCAATAACCTCAAGCCAGGAATTTACGTTAAGAACGGAAAGAAGATTGTAGTTAAGTAATGGCCTCTCCCCCCGCCCTCCCCCGTAGGGAGGGAGCCGGAGGGCGAAAGGCAGACTATCAAAACATTTTATACAAACAATCATCGGCAATCCCCCATAGCCGAATCAGCTCCCTCCCTACGGGGGAAGTCCGATGTTGATAACATCGGAGTATGTGTCGGGGCGGGGGGAGAGGCCGTAATTCTTTTAGAATATGAAAAAGGAATATATTGAGCCAACGATGCGCTTGGCAGAATTGAGACATAGGTGTCATCTGCTCGTAGGTAGTGATACTCTGCATGGTAAGACTGGTTTAAACAACTGGGACAGATCGCCTATAAAGACATACTCTGGCGAGGATGATACTGTAACTGATGAAGAAGATATTATATAACATGAAGTTTATGAAAAAAGAATATATAAAGCCAGGCATTAGCATAGAAAGACTGACGAATGGCAACTCTCTGCTCATTGGCAGTAATAATGATTCTTACGATCAGCACAACAGTTCTCATATCCCGATATACCCGGGAGATGATGATACTATCGATGAGGATGATGTGATATAATCACGCAATATCATTAATACCATAACCTGCATTGTTACAAAACGCAAAGACGCAGAGGGAGGTCTGAACACGGAAAACACGGAAGTAACGGAAATATCCATGCGTGAAAAATTGTAACTACTCAGCATCCCTATTTTTTGCCTTCGGCGAACGTAAATGTCCGTGAATTATCCGTGAATTTAATCGTAAATTCTTTTTATTAATATGTAAACAACTATTACTGTCCGCTAAACAACTATATCTTGCATAATATCAAAAGATTTATGCTGGACAAGCCCTGTTTTTATCAAGAATTTGAGAATGAGAGAAGGCTG
>CADCIQ010000015.1:4761-43341 GCA_902801425.1 uncultured Bacteroidales bacterium
TCTGGAGCGTAAGCGACATTTCTCTAATTCTCATTAATTCAAAAAAAGAAATTCTCAAAATCTCTAATTCTTGACAATATTTTTAGCGGACAGTAATAGTAAACAACAATAATTTTCGGATAATTTGCGGTTAATTTACGGAAATTCGCGTAAAAAAATAACACTCTACGAGTGGGGGCTGAGTAGTTACGGAGAATTAATGAGAAATTAATGAGACATTAACGGACATTAATGTGGAAAGCAAAACGAGCGCAAGCGAGCATATCCGTGTTTTTCGTGTCTTCCGTGGTCAAAAGAAAAGGGAAACGGATTTATCTGATTTATCTGAATTTTATGATTTTCAATGTCCTGACAACATAAAAGAGCCATACAACCTCACGGCTGTACGGCTCAGCAAACTTAAACAACCAATAAAAGAAATAGATTGTTTATTATCTTTTTTAAGACCCCTTTCTGTCCTACGGACACCCTTTGACTTTCCTCTTCGACATTCCCCGTAAGGGGCAAGAGGCTGGCGCAGAACGACCTTTCGCAAACCTTTCGGCTCTCCTCCCTTCCCCATCACGGGGGAAGGGCCGGGGTTAGGGGTCTTAATCCTATTAGCGGATGAAGAGCATCTCGCGATACTTAGGAAGTGTCCAAACCTCATCATCAACCTTAGCCTCGAGCTTGTCGATGTGGTAACGGATCTGATCCATAAGTGGCTCTACGGTATCGTGGTATGCGATAGCCTTCTCACGCTCAGACTCAATCTTGTTGGCTACACGACGTGACTCTGTGAGTGCCTCGCAACCTTCTTCGATTGCCTTTACGCGCTCTGAGATCTCAGAGATAAGAGCGAGGTTGCTTGCTGCAAGTACCTTGAACTCGTCGTCGCTGAGGATAGCCTTGAGGGCTGCCACATTCTGAGCGAGCTTTGTCTGGTAAGCTACAACCTGTGGGATGATATGGTTGATAGAGAGGTCGCCGAAGATACGTGCCTCAATCTGAATCTTCTTTGTGTAGGTCTCCCACTTGATCTCGTTACGAGCTGCAAGTTCCTTGGCGTTCATAACATTGAGTGACTCGAACATCTCGATTGACTCCTTGTCGAGGTAACGGTCGAAGATCAGCGGACAAGACTTCTCTACGTCAAGACCGCGCTTTGTAGCCTCTACAACCCACTCGTCAGAATAGCCGTTGCCGTCGAAGCGGATTGCCTTACATGTCTTGATATCCTCGCGGAGAATAGCAATGATAGCAGCATGGAGATCCTTACCACCTGCTACGAGAGCATCAACACGCTTCTTGAAGTTTACGAGAGCCTCAGCAACAGCAGAGTTGAGGGCGATCATAGCAGATGCACAGTTAGCCTCAGAACCTACTGCACGGAACTCGAAACGGTTACCTGTGAAGGCGAATGGAGATGTGCGGTTACGGTCGGTGTTGTCAATGAGAAGCTCTGGGATTGAAGGGATGTCGAGCTTGAGACCAGCCTTACCTGCGATGGCGATTGTATCATCCTTTGAGTTCTCAAGATGGTCAAGAACCTCTGTGAGCTGCTTGCCAAGGAATGAAGAAACGATTGCTGGAGGTGCCTCGTTAGCGCCAAGACGGTGAGCGTTGGTAGCTGACATGATGGAAGCCTTGAGCAGACCGTTGTGCTTATATACACCCATAAGAGTCTCAACGATGAATGTAACGAAGCGGAGGTTGCCTACCTCATCCTTTGCAGGAGCGTGGAGGAGGATACCAGTATCGGTAGAGAGTGACCAGTTGTTGTGCTTACCTGAACCGTTAACGCCGTCGAATGGCTTTTCGTGGAGGAGGCAGCGGAAACCGTGATGACGAGCCACCTTCTTCATGAGTGACATGATGAGCATGTTGTGGTCAACAGCGAGGTTTGTCTCCTCGAAGATAGGAGCAAGCTCGAACTGGTTAGGAGCCACCTCATTGTGGCGTGTCTTACAAGGAATACCAAGCTCGAGAGCCTGAATCTCAAGGTCGCGCATGAAAGCACTTACACGCTCTGGGATAGAACCGAAGTAGTGGTCGTCCATCTGCTGATCCTTAGCAGAAGAGTGTCCCATGAGGGTACGGCCAGTAAGGAGAAGGTCAGGACGTGCTGAATAGAGGCCCTCGTCAACGAGGAAGTACTCCTGCTCCCAACCGAGGTTTGACTGTACCTTCTTAACATCTGGGTTGAAGTACCTAACAACGTCGGTTGCAGCCTTGTCAACAGCATGGAGAGCCTTGAGAAGAGGTGTCTTGTAGTCAAGAGCCTCACCTGTGTATGAGATGAAGACAGTAGGAATCATCAGAGTATCGCCGATGACGAATACTGGTGATGTAGGATCCCAGGCAGAATAGCCACGAGCCTCGAAAGTAGAACGGATACCGCCTGATGGGAAAGAAGAAGCGTCAGGCTCCTGCTGAACGAGAGACTTACCCTCGAACTCCTCAATCATACCGCCCTTCCAGTCGTGCTCAACGAATGCGTCGTGCTTCTCGGCAGTGGTGTCGGTAAGAGGCTGGAACCAGTGAGTACAATGTGTTACGCCAAGCTCCATAGCCCACTTCTTCATGCCTTCAGCTACCTTGTCGGCAGTTGCGCGGTCGAGAGGTGCGCCATTGTCGATAACGTCAAGCATCTTGTCGTAAACCTTCTTAGGAAGGTACTTGAACATCTTCTGCTTGTTGAATACGTACTTGCCGAAGAACTCCGATGGACGCTCTGCCGGTGCTGGGATTTCGATTGGCTTCTTCTTGAAAGCCTCAGCTACTACCTGAAATCTTAAATTTGCCATTGTCTTAATCTTTTATTGAGCCTCTTTCCACCTCTCCAAAAGGAGAGAGGTTTTGAGGGGCAAGTTATTAATTTTGTTTATCCTTTTCCTTAAAAAATAACCGTTGGTCTAAGTTTGCGAGTGCAAAATTAGTGATTTTTTATGAGTTTACCAAAGCATATTAAATGAAAAATGAAAAATAGATAAAATGAAAATATAAATCAACTTTTCAGTCTGCTAACATCTTGCAAGAAAAGTGACACCCGTATTTTTCACTTTTCATTATTCATTTTTTTCATTTACTAATGCCCTCACTTATGGCTGGAGTGTGAATCCGAGTGCAAAGTATGCCTTGCCATTGCTTGGGTTGGCTGTAATCTGACCGAATACCGGTATGCTGAAGGAATCAGTAACCTTGATATCCTTGGTTGTCTTTACGGAGATGTTGGTCACAGCAAAACCGTCTGCGTCAGAATAGAAACTTGTTGCGAATGGCACTACGCCTAATGTTGCGCTCCAGTCGAGACCTCCAAGCTTGAATGGTGCTGCAAGCTCTGCGTATGAAGAGTATGCACGCTTACCATCCTTGTTATATCCGTCAGCTCCAGCGAAATTAGTGAACCACTGAACAGAGAGAGGTCCGAAATCATATCCTACATTGAACTCAAATACATGAGCAGTTTCGTGAGCATTATATTTGAAGTACTTAACTTCATCGTACTGGTTGGTAAAGAAGTAGTCGGTGATTCCTACGTTGAATCCACCTGTGGTGTAGGCAACTGTTAAGTCGAACTCCTTAGTATCATCTGGATTTGTTATGCCGTAACTGCCCCATGCACCAATGCTAAGACCGTTGTAGCTAATACCGAGAGTTGGCTGAATGCTTCCTTCACCGAGCTTCTGACCACGCCAGAGATAGTTGGTAACAACATCAGCCCCTAAACTAACTTCTACTTCATCCTGCGCGTTTGCTACACCTGCGCCCAACACTCCTGCGAGCGTAAGAGCCATTACCTTGAATGTTCTCATAATCTTTTTCCTTTCTTTGTGTTTGTAATGTCCCCGCTGGTTGTCCCAGCGGGGACCGTTGTTGTTTTATGTGTGTATTATGTTGTTGAGTTGTCAAGATTACTTAGCCATCCACTCTGCCATGCGACGCATAGCCTCCTCGCAGTCCTCACGATTACCGAATGCCGTGAGGCGGACATATCCTTCACCTGATGGTCCGAAGCCAACGCCCGGAGTGCAGACTATGCTTGCTCCGTAGAGAAGTTGCTCGAAGAACTTCCATGACTCTATGCCGTTTGGAGTCTTTACCCAAAGATAAGGAGCGTTTCTGCCACCGAATACCTCAAGCCCCATGTTGGTAAGAGCGCGGTGCATAATTGCCGCATTGGTCATATAGTAGTCAATGACCTCTTTTACTTGCTGCTTACCCTCTGGAGTATAGATTGCCTCTGCTGCTCGCTGTGATATGTAGCTGGTGCCATTGAACTTTGTTGACTGGCGACGATCCCAGAGGTGATTAAGCTCTATTCGAGTGCCGTCGAGAGTGGCTGCTGAGAGTTCTTTCGGAATAACCGTATATCCACATCTTACGCCTGTGAATCCAGCTGTCTTTGAATATGAGTGGAACTCAATTGCCACCTTACGCGCTCCCTTAATCTCATAGATTGAGTGTGGGATATCATCGTCCTGGATGTATGCCTCATATGCCGCATCAAAAAGGATGAGAGTATCATTATGGAGCGCGTAGTTAACCCATTTGCGAAGCTCTTCCTTTGGAAGTACTGTGCCCGTAGGGTTGTTTGGATAGCAGAGATAAATCATATCTACGCGATGATCAGGAATCTGTGGCGTGAATCCGTTCTCTGCCGTGCATGGCATATAGTTTACGTTGCTCCATGATCCGTTTTCGAATACTCCTGCTCGTCCGCACATCACGTTAGAATCGATATATACAGGATATATAGGGTCAGTCATGCCTATGGAGTTATCCCAACGAACTATGTCTCCGATATTACCAGTATCGCTTTTTGCACCATCGTTGATAAAAATCTCATTAGGATCGAGGTGTATGCCACGTGGAAGGAAGTCGTTTTTGATGATTGCCTCACGGAGGAATTCATATCCTCTTTCCGGGCCATATCCACGGAATGTTGCCTTTACCGCCATCTCGTCAACAGCCTTGTGCATAGCCTCTATTACTGCTGGTACGAGCGGACGGGTAACGTCTCCTATACCGAGGCTTATCACTTTTGCCTTTGGATGTGTGGCCTTGTAGGCGTTCACCTTCTTCGCAATATCAGCGAACAGGTAGTTGTTCGAGAGCTTGAGATAGTGTTCGTTTATTAATGCCATGTCTTTTTTCTCTTTTAGAAGTAGAGAAAAACCAAGGATGGTTTTTCATAACCTCGTGGTTGTAAGTTTGCTTTTTCTTTCTTCTTTCAACTTCACCCTTTATTCTTTCTATTCAGGAAGAGCAATTTCTCCTTCAAAGGAGATTGCTGCGGGTCCAGTCATAAGGATGTGGTTGTTAGTTTCATCCCATTTGATGTTAAGGGTGCCTCCATCCATCCGGATATCGCTTTCGCTTGAGCGTCTGCCTGTCAGCTTGGCTGCTACTGCCGTTGCACAAGCTCCTGTGCCACAGGCAAGCGTTATTCCGCTCCCTCTTTCCCATACTCGCATTCGGATTGTACCGTCAGGAAGTATCTGGGCGAACTCTACGTTGCATCGCTGAGGAAAGACATCGTGATGTTCAAGGATTGGACCAAAGTGATCGAGAGGAAAGAGTTCCTTGTCACTATCCGGATTTGCATCCAATTCATATTTGTCATCGAGGAAGATCACGAAATGTGGATTTCCCATTGAAACGAATGTTCCGATGAACTGATGACCGTCGGCTGTTAGTTCCCAGTTTGTTGCTTTTCCTCCGTGAACCCCGAACTGTGCCGGTTGCTTGAGGATTGGCTCTCCCATATCCACCGTGACTGTTTCCACTTTGCCATCGGCATTGAGATGGAGATTGAGAACTTTGATGCCTGAGAGAGTCTGAAGGCGGATAGGATTCTTGTCGGTCACCCCTTTGTCGTGAAGGTATTTGGCAACACATCGTGTTCCGTTTCCGCACATCATTGCTTCAGAGCCGTCATTATTAAATATACGCATTGAAAAATCTGCGTCTGACTCTGTTGCCTCTCCTATGAGAATCAAACCATCACTACCAATCCCGAAATGAGGCTTGCTCCATTCGATTGACGCCTTGGCTGGATTCTTTATATTATATATTAATGTATTAACATATATATAATCGTTACCTGCGCCATGCATTTTGGTAAATTGTATAGTTGAATTCTCCATTCGATTGCTTTTTGTTTGTTTCTGAGTGCAAAATTACTACTTTTTGTCGGGAAATCAACAAAATTAGTGACATTATCGCATTAAAAATTTACGCAACTTACAATTTGTAATGTTTCTACGGCAAATCACTTTCAATTTGTAATACAGAACAGAAAAAGAATATACAAATAGTAATTTTACCCATTTTTCTAAACCCAAAGTGACACCAAATCCTTTGAAATACTAACAAAATGTAGTAATTTTGCACTCAGAAAGTTACAAAGTGACACAAATATTCACATTTTAATTAGTTTAAGGTATGAAGAAGATTGAAGCAATCATCCGTAAGACAAAGTTCGAGGATGTCAAGGAGGCTCTCCTTAATTCAGACATTGACTGGTTTGAGTACCACGATGTACACGGAATTGGCCAGAGTCGTCAGGAGCGCATTTACAGAGGTGTACAGTACTCTACTGATGTGATTGAGCGCGTGAAGATCACAATCGTCTGCCGAGAGCAGTTCGTTGAGCCTACTATTAAGGTAATAATGACAGTAGCACACACAGGCAAGGTTGGTGACGGTCGTATCTTCCTTAGCGATGTAATTGATTGTTACTCTATCCGCACAGGAGATAGCGGAGACACGGTACTCGCAGACAAGAAATAAAGAGTAAGGAGGAACTGCGAAGCTGATGAGCTCGCGAATAAAGAGTAAAAACTCCCAACAACGCAAACACACACAGACAAACACAACACAATCAATTTAGAGCTCTTAACCCGTCAAGAGTAAAATGGACGGGAAACGATATGATAACAACAACACTTTCCACAATAATGCCTCTCGCCGCAGTTGCGGAGGAAGCTAAAGACTATGTAAACGGTCTTGATACCCTCTGGGTATTGCTTGGCGCAATGCTCGTGTTCTGGATGCAGCCTGGTTTCGCTCTCGTAGAGGCAGGCATGACACGATCAAAGAATACAGCCAACATCCTGATGAAGAACTTCTGCGACTTCATGTGCGGATCTGTTCTCTTCTGGATTCTTGGTTTCTCTATAATGTACGGAAGCGGAAACTCATTCATCGGCTGGGATGGTTTCTTCGCTATTGGTTCTGACTCTAACGTACCTGCAGAATGTACTTTCATCTTCCAGACGGTGTTCTGTGCTACAGCAGCAACAATCGTTTCTGGTGCTATGGCTGAGCGTACAAAGTTCTCCATGTACTTCATATACTCAATGCTGATCTCTGCCATCGTTTACCCTATCGAGGGACACTGGTCATGGGGCGGCGGCTGGCTCTCTGAGATGGGCTTCCACGATTTCGCAGGCTCAACAGTAGTTCACCTTTGCGGTGGTGTTCTCGCCCTTGCAGGTGCTATCGTTCTCGGTCCACGTATCGGCAAGTATGACAAAAACGGTAAGTCTCGCGCTATTCCAGGTCACAACCTCGCACTCTGTGCTCTTGGTGTGTTCTGTCTCTGGGTAGGATGGTTCGGCTTCAACCCATGTTCTACGGTTGCTGCAACAGGTTTTGACAATGCAGTTAGCATGTCACACGTATTCGTTACAACCAACATGGCAGCAGCAGTAGGTGGTCTCGCAGCTCTCGCATATACTTGGATTGTAGATGGTAAGCCATCACTCTCAATGGTATGTAACGGTGTTCTTGCTGGTCTCGTAGGCATCACGGCTGGTTGTGACTGCGTAAGCATCGGTTCAAGTGCAATAATCGGTGGTGTAGTCAGCGTGGTTATGTGTCTCTCTGTTGCATTCATTGATAAGGTCTGCAAGATTGACGACCCAGTTGGTGCAGTATCTGTTCACGGTGTAGGTGGTCTCCTCGGCACAATCCTTACAGGTGTGTTCTGCGACTCATCTATCAACGGTACAGAGTGCTCAGTAGGTGTTCAGACTCTCGGTGCCCTTGCTGTTACAGCATTCGCATTCGCAGCAGGTATGATTATCTTCCTTGGCATCAAATACACTCACGGTCTCCGTTGCGATAGAATCATTGAGGAAGAAGGTCTTGATATCTATGAGCATGGTGAGGCTTGCTACAACTAAGCATTATGCTAATGCTAATTGAAAATTGACAATTGTAAAAATAAAACGCCCTCTCCCTACACTCCGAAAGGGGAGAGGGTTACAATCGCCTTCAGATCCTCCTTTAAGGGGGATTTAGAGGGTATTAAACAGCAAACTTAATATCAACTAAAGAAACAATTAGAAAACCATGTGTGGAATTGCATGTATCCTTGACATTCAGGAGCAGACTCCTGAGCTCAGAAAGAAGGCATTGAAAATGTCGCAGAAGATCCGTCATCGCGGACCTGACTGGAGCGGTATCTACGAAGGTGGATCCGCAATTTTGGCGCATGAGCGTCTTAGTATCGTTGACCCGGAATCAGGTCAGCAGCCACTATTTTCTCCAGATAAGAAAATGGTGCTTGCTGTCAACGGCGAGATATACAATCACCGTGATATTCGCAAATGGTACGCAGGTCGATATGAGTTCCAGACAGGCTCTGACTGTGAGGTAATCCTTGCACTCTATCGTGACTGGAAACGCATGGGCATTGAGGATCCTTCTTGGATTTTCGAGAAACTCAACGGTATCTTTGCTTTCTGCCTTTATGACGAGGAAACAGACAAGTACCTCATTGGTCGTGACCCAATCGGTGTTATTCCTTTGTATATAGGTCATGATAAGGATGGCAAGACTTACTGCGCCTCTGAGCTCAAGGCTCTCGAGGGTTTCTGCGACGAGTACGAGCCATTCCTTCCTGGCCACTACTACACAAGCGATAGTAAGAGCCTGAAGAAATGGTACACTCGCGAGTGGATGGAAAAGATGCCAACCGACTGCTCCAGTGAGGAAATCAAGGAAACCGCAAGCCTCCCTTACAAGCAGAGCGTAGAGGCTATCCACGATTCTCTTGAGGCTGCCGTTAAGCGTCAGCTGATGTGCGATGTGCCTTACGGCGTACTGCTCTCTGGCGGTCTTGACTCTTCTGTTACCTCTGCCATAGCAAAGAAATTCTCAGCCCACCGTATTGAGGCTGAGGGTGACGAGAAGGCTTGGTGGCCTCGTCTGCACTCATTTGCTGTTGGCTTGAAGGGCGCACCAGATTTGGCAAAGGCGAAGGTGGTTGCTGATTATATCGGAACTGTTCACCACGAAATCAACTACACCATTCAGGAAGGTCTTGATGCTATCCGCGATGTGATCTATTACATAGAGACTTACGATGTTACAACCGTCCGTGCCTCTACCCCTATGTACCTCCTTGCCCGTGTCATCAAGTCTATGGGTATCAAGATGGTACTTTCAGGCGAGGGTGCTGATGAGGTGTTTGGTGGCTATCTGTATTTCCACAAAGCTCCTAATGCCAAGGAGTTCCATGAAGAGACTGTCCGTAAGCTTGGCAAGCTCCACCTCTATGATTGTCTTCGCGCAAACAAGTCTTTGTCAGCATGGGGCGTTGAAGGTCGTGTGCCTTTCCTTGACAAGGAGTTCCTTGATGTTGCAATGTCGCTTAATCCAGAATACAAGTTATGCCCAGGCTCTACAATGGAGAAGAAGGTTGTCCGCGAAGCCTTTGCCGATATGCTTCCAGAATCCGTGGCTTGGCGACAGAAAGAGCAGTTCTCTGACGGTGTTGGATATTCTTGGATTGACACCCTGAAAGAAATCACCTCAAAGGCTGTTACCGACGAACAAATGGCACATGCAGCGGAGCGTTTCCCTATAAACACACCTCTCTGCAAGGAGGAATACTACTATCGCTCAATCTTTGAAGAGCACTTCCCATCAGAGAGTGCCGCTAAGGCTGTTCCTCATGAGGCTTCCGTTGCTTGTTCTACAGCCAAGGCTTTGGAATGGGACGAGGCTTGGAAGAACATGAACGACCCTTCTGGCAGAGCCGTAGCAGGTGTTCACGAAAAAGCATATTAAGTTAAAAAGAATACATATTTGACAGTTTTTTTAGACTCATCTCAAAAAGGGAATGGATTATACATGAAACGGAATGGAGATAGTCAGCATTTGCTAATACCATGTATTTGAGATAAATTATACACTCACGACAAATAATTCTGAGGAATGATTTTGCCGTGAGTGTTTTTTTGTGTAATTTTGTCCTCAAATCGCAAAACGACCTTCCCTCTTGTCGCGCCAGCTTCTTGCCCCTTTACGGGGAAAGATGTCCGCAGGACAGAAAGGGGTCTCTCAAAAAATGAACATTAAACCCATAGCATATTTCCGTTCGCCATTGACGAGCAAGTTCGGTATTCCGCGCCAGAGTGGTGTGGTAAAGGATCTTGTTGGTGAGATTGTATTCGAGAAGGAATTCTCTTCACCAGATGCCATACGAGGCCTTGAAGGCTTCGACTATATCTGGCTAATCTGGGGATTCTCCGCCAACAAACACGCGTCAAATGGTCTCACCGTCAGACCTCCACGACTTGGAGGGAATGAAAGACTCGGAGTTTTTGCTACAAGATCACCGTTCAGGCCTAACCCGATTGGTCTTTCTTGCGTGAAATTAGTATCACAAAACGATAGAGCCATTATCGAATCGGCTCCCTCCCTACGGGGGAGGGCGGGGGGAGAGGCCGTACTTTTAGTTTACGGCGCCGACCTTATGGACGGCACACCTATCTACGATATCAAGCCTTATATCCCATACGCCGATGCCCATCCCGATGCCCGTGGAGGGTTCACCGACAACAATGACTGGCAACCTCTCGAAGTTATCATCCCCGAAGAGATTGCCAATACCTTCTCCCCTACTGAACTTTCCTCGCTCCGAGGTGTTCTCTCACAAGACCCACGTCCGCAATATCATAATGACCCTAACCGCATCTACGGAATGCCATTCGCTGGTCGGGATGTAAAGTTCAAGGTCAATGGCAATATCCTAACAGTTCATAATATTTTTTAGTTCATAGTTCATAATTCATAGTGCATAGTTAGCATACACCCTCCAACTATGAATTATGAATTATGCACTATGAACTAAAAAAAATCCTTTTTTCTGGTAGCGAAATCGTCACTTTCGTGTTATTATAGCAAACAAGCAAGAAAATGGAATTACAAGAGTTCACAGAAAATGCGCAGAAATTGCGGATGCAGATGCATCAGCAAGCCATGCACTATCTTAGTAGTTCCGAAGATTCTGACGATGTCGTGCAAGAGGCTTTCATCAAATTATGGCTTAAGCGAAAAGACATAAATGATTTCGCCAAGATGCGTAATCTCGCAAGTATTATAGTGAGGAATATCTCGCTCAATATGGTTCGCAACAGGAGATTCACCACCGACATTGACAACTGCACATTGATGACGAACCACTCTGATGCCCACAAACAGCTTGAAGAGAAGGAAAACC
Source organism: uncultured Bacteroidales bacterium (assembly GCA_902801425.1). Lineage (GTDB taxonomy): Bacteria > Bacteroidota > Bacteroidia > Bacteroidales > Bacteroidaceae > Prevotella. Next base: position 16,259 of record CADCIQ010000015.1, read on the forward strand.
ATCAACGGCTACAAGATGCCATTACCTCGCTAACCGACAAGCAACGGGCATTGATAAGAATGAGAAACGTGGAAAACCTGTCATACGCAGAGATTGCCAAAATGCTTGGCACGTCAGAATCATCGGTAAGAGCTATGATTTGCAAGGCAAGAGCCGCATTAATCAATAAAATGCAAAAGTCAATATGCTGAAATACAACGAAGATAACATAAAGGAACTGCTGCTGCGCTTCACGGAAGGACAGACAACAGAAGCGGAAGAGGAGGTGTTGAAAGACTACTTCACTCACAGCGAGCATATTCCAGAAGAATGGGAAGCCTACAAGGATCTGTTCAGCAGTTTTGATACAGACGCCTACGACTTCACTCAGGAAGAAGTGGACGCTATGTTTGTGGCTGAGCCTGCCAAGAAACGTGCTATATGGCCTTGGATTGCCGCAGCGTGTGCAATTGGTGCTCTGATAATGTTTGTCACACCTCCCAAATCTACCGAGGAACCAACAGAGCACGCACTCGCCTCTGCCGTCATTACCAAGACTCCAAAGGCAGAAGAAGATCCTGTCAAGACCCCTCCCGTACAGGAAACCGTTGTGACTGAAAGGCAAAGGCCAAACCGCATATCGTCACAACCTAAAAGGCCTCAACAGGAAATCGTAGAAGAAGAGGCTGAAGAAGAGCCTGTACGCATGAGCGAAGAAACAAGAATGGAGATCATTCTTGCAAGTCTCGAAGAGAAAGTTCCCATCAGCGAAGAGTTTGATTTTGAGGAGGATATCCGACAGCTTCGCCAGCGTGGGCAACAAATGATGAATGCGTTTGCGGTTAGGCTGAATTAAGTGATTATAATATTTTTCCCAAAACAGAAATCAATATGAAACATCTATTTTTCCTTATGATATTCATGGCAACACAACTTGGTTGCTATGCCCAGGGCAATCCCAAGATTGATAGTCTCTATGCCTATTTGAGAGCAAGGAATCTGGTTTACCCTTATACATTGGACAATTCACATCCGTGGGGATTACACAAACGATTCAGTACTGGGTTCGATTTTACTTATGAAGCCTATCGGGACAAGCAAACGAACGATGGGCTCGGAAAAATGCTGATTAAACGCTGGAACGACGAGTATATTGCCTTTAAAGAAATACGCAAGACACTCATGGAACTGACCGACGAAGCTACGGTAAGCTATAGCTATGAGTATCATCAGAATGACGCAGATACCATCATCATGAGCATGGCTCTCAAAGGCAATTCCGATTGCCCTATTAACACATGGAAAAACCCTCGTGAGAATGTAAAATATATTACATCAGCCCCAGAGGTCATCAGTTTCAAATACCATTACCTTAAAGGAAATAAACCTCGAAGGAATCTTCATTTTTACTATGACTTAATAGCTGACTCTACAAAAGGAGGAAGAGAACGTTTCGACATTCAGTCGTTGAAGAAAGAAATCACCCCAATCCTCAAGGACAAATCCATAAAAAGGCGTACCTTTGTCTGTAGATGTGATTCTACATTCAATATATCAGAATATCAACGAACAGCCCCATATGAAGAAAGATTCACTACCGTCTTCCATACAAGTTCAACAAATGACTCAGAAAACCACTTCACCATATACAAATTCAATGATGAAGAACGTGCAAAAACAGTTTTGCATCAGGTGATGGGTTGCGTGCGTAAGCATATAGATGAACACCCCACACAGAGTTACATAATATCTTCCGAAGATATTTTCAGAGAACATATACCATATTCACTATTTAAAGGATTTAGCCGTAAGATTTATACCGATGATAGGACTTCAGAAAAAGATAACAGTTCGTTTTGCATCTATGCATATAGAGGTCTGGAAGGTTTCTACATTCTAATTAATGATTGCAAAGGCAATATCCTTGCACCTCCTGACTGGCAAACCCTGAAGGAATTCAACAACGGCAAGAAGACTTACTATAAGGATAAGTTATGATCCCAGAAAACGTGTCGGTAACGGGCAACAATAAGGATTTTAGTGTTAACGTACCACATTTTATACATAGTACCCCCGTCTGGATACGTTCTGTTGGGTGGGAATGATGCTAACGAGGTGTTGTGGCATACTTGAAGGTATGGAATGCGACTTGTAGTTCAAGGTCAACGGCAATTCCCTCACGATTACCGGTATAGAATAACCCAATACGAAACAAAGACGGTGAACGAAATGTTCACCGTCTTTTTGTAGTTCTCTATCACAAAAACACCTCCCACTACTCAACGAATGGAAAACACTTCTTGATTTCTTCGTTCAGTTTGTCTGGACGGCATTTAGCCAAAATCTTTCCTTCTGGAGAAATGAAGACAAAACGTTCTTCCTTTGGGAAATATGTGCTCATGATTTCCTCGAATGGAGAAGTCTCATTCAAACCGAGCTCCAACCAATCTTCACGTGGGAATTCCTTATCATCAAACATTTCCTTTGGACTGATTGCAAGGGTAACGACATCAAACTTATCGGCATATTTTTTGTGAAGTTCCTTTAAGTATTCCTTCGGTCTATCCAATACTTCACTCGTACAAGCCTTACGAGCACTCTCAAGCAACATTCAAAAAATACTTTTTCGTCTATATTGTACAAAGGTAATAATATTAATTCTAAATCAGTAAGAAATTGTGTTTTTTGCAAATCTTAACTCATCCCATTCTTCCACTATTCTCCCTCTTTCCTCCTCTATTCCTCCTATGATAATACCATTATAATACCATTATATTACCATAATAATACCATAATAATACCATTAACAATTGTATTATTATGGTAATATAATTGGATTTTATATGTATTTATATTGGATTTACTTCGGAGGAAGAAAGAAGGATCTACGTTAGATCTTACTACATGCAAAAAAGCCACCGCAGGAATCACTCCTACGGTGGCTCGGTGTTTTGAGTAAAACTAACCTAATATAAACAAACTATTTTCCTGACCTGAACGTAATGCCGCTATCATTTGCATCAATGATAATCTCGTGTTCACGTGTCACCTCACCTGCAAGGAGCGACTTACTGAGAGCGTTGAGCACGTCGCGCTGGATGGCACGCTTAACAGGACGAGCACCGAACTCTGGATCGAATCCTGCCTGAGCAAGATATTCCACAGCCTTGTCGGTTACTCGGAGGCTGAAGCCTTGTTGCTCCAGCATCTTGCTAACGGCATTCATCTGCAAGCGAACAACACCTGCAATCTCATCCTTGTTCAATGGGGTGAACATGATAGTCTCGTCAATACGGTTGAGGAACTCAGGACGGATGGTCTGCTTCAGCAAAGCAGAGATACGACCGAATAGAGCCTCTGACTGACTGGCGCTGAGAGCACCACCATTCTTGTTTATCTCCTCCTGAATGAGGTGACTGCCAAGGTTACTTGTCATGATGATGATAGTGTTACGGAAATTGACGGTACGGCCCTTAGAGTCGGTCAAACGACCATCATCAAGCACCTGAAGCAGGATGTTGAACACATCAGGGTGAGCCTTCTCAATCTCGTCGAATAGGACAACAGAGTAAGGTTTTCTGCGAACAGCCTCAGTAAGCTGACCACCCTCATCATAGCCCACATATCCCGGAGGCGCACCTATCAGTCTTGTCACGCTGAACTTCTCCTGATACTCGCTCATGTCAATACGAGTCATCATGGTCTCATCGTTGAAGAGATAGTCGGCAAGAGCCTTTGCAAGCTCTGTCTTACCCACACCTGTTGTTCCGAGGAAGATAAACGATGCTATTGGTCGCTTTGGGTCTTGAAGTCCTGCACGAGAACGGCGAACAGCATCGCTGACGGCTGTTATTGCCTCGTCCTGACCGATAACACGATGGTGCAGTTCCTCCTCCAGATGAAGCAGTTTCTCACGCTCGCTCTGGAGCATACGAGAGACAGGAATACCCGTCCAACGGCTTACAACCTCTGCAATATCATCCTCAGTAACCTCCTCCTTAACCATAGCCTCAGCACCCTGAGCAGAGTGGAGCTGTGACTGTATAGAATTGATCTCATCCTCAAGAGCCTTCAGCTTGCCATAGCGGATTTCAGCTACCTTACCATAGTTACCTTCGCGCTCGGCACGCTCAGCCTCGAACTTGAGTTGTTCTATCTGTTGTTTGTTCTGCTGAATCTTATTGACGAGTTCCTTCTCGCTCTGCCACTTGGATTTATACTGGCTCACCTCCTCCTGAAGGTCGGCAATCTCCTTGTTGAGCTGTGCGAGTTTATCCTCATCATTCTCACGCTTGATAGCCTCACGCTCTATTTCGAGTTGTGCCAGACGACGTGTCTTCTCGTCCAATTCCTCTGGAAGAGAGTCGCGCTCCATACGAAGCTTAGCGGCAGCCTCGTCCATAAGGTCGATAGCCTTATCAGGCAGGAATCGGTCGGAGATATAACGCTCTGAAAGCTTCACGGCAGCGATGCAGGCATCATCCTGAATACGTACACGATGATGATTCTCATAGCGTTCCTTCAAGCCACGAAGGATTGAGATTGCACTCATCTCGTCAGGCTCATCAACCATGACGGTTTGGAATCGGCGTTCCAGAGCCTTATCCTTCTCGAAGTATTTCTGATACTCGTTGAGGGTTGTTGCACCAATGGCACGCAATTCACCACGAGCAAGGGCAGGTTTTAGGATGTTAGCGGCATCCATAGCACCCTCACCACCACCAGCACCCACAAGGGTGTGAATCTCGTCGATGAAGAGGATGATACGACCGTCGGCACCTGTAACCTCAGAGATGACACTCTTGAGTCGTTCCTCGAACTCGCCCTTATACTTCGCACCTGCAACAAGAGCACCCATATCGAGTGAATAGAGCATCTTGTCCTTCAGGTTCTCAGGCACGTCACCACGCACGATACGCTGTGCCAGCCCCTCGACGATGGCAGTCTTACCAGTACCAGGCTCACCTATTAATATAGGGTTGTTCTTGGTACGGCGAGAAAGAATCTGGAGCACACGGCGAATCTCATCATCACGACCGATGACAGGGTCGAGTTTTCCAGCTCGGGCATCAGCCACAAGGTTCTTGGCATATTTCTCAAGTGAACGGTAGTTATCGTCAGCCGACTGTGACTTCACGTTCTTACCCTGACGCAGTTCCTTTATGGCAGACAATACATTCTGCCTGTTAAGACCTGCATCCTTCAGGATACGGCTTGCCGTACTGTTCACTTCAACAAGAGCAAGGAACAATGTCTCCACGCTAACGAACTCATCGCCCATCTCCTGAGCAAGAGCCTCAGCACGGGTAAACACCTGATTGCTTTCGTTTGAAAGATAAGGCTGACCGTTGCCACCTGATACCTTTGGCAAATGATTTATCTCACTCTCCACCACCTGTGATATATGTTGTGGATTAACGCCCTGCTTCTGGAACAGGAAACCTGCAACATCCTGTGCCTTGTTGAGAATGGCACGGAGGATATGAACAGGCTCAATGGTTTGTTGACCACTGCGTTGTGCACCGTTGACGGCTTCTTGAACCGTTTGTTGTGCCTTGATTGTAAACTTTTCGAAATTCATAGTTACCTCCTTTTATATTATTTCAGTTTTCAGTATTTCATTTTTTCAAATACAACATATTTGCCAAGCATATCCACTATGTCATTATGGCGTTACAGTGATAATTTTTTATGCCATTCTGGCAGAAAAGTAGTATTTGCAACAGCGTTGCACCGACATTTATATACCTTTGTACCCAGAAATAAAAAACAAAGGAAAATATGGAACAAATACTACATCTCATCAACGAAATGTCTCCTTTCCTATTATTAGGATTCCTCCTTGCAGGACTTATGCACGCATTCATCCCAGGGCAGATATACAGCCGATATCTGGCAAAGCCAACATTCAGTAGTGTACTCTATTCCGCCCTCTTCGGCATCCCTCTCCCACTCTGCTCTTGCGGAGTGATACCAACGGCTATGTCGCTCCGTAAGGAAGGGGCAAGCAAGGGTGCGGTGGTTTCTTTCCTTATAGCAACACCACAGACAGGCGTGGACTCAATAATAGCCACCTACTCGCTCATGGGACTTCCTTTCGCCATAGCTCGCCCAATCATAGCATTCGTGACGGCATTGTTCGGAGGACAGATGGTGAATATGGTAAAAGACCCCTCCCCAGCCCTCCCGAGGGAGGGAGAGGAAAGTCAGCATAATAAACCTGTAGAGGCAGAATGCGAATGCGGGCACAACCACGAACATTCACACGAGCACGAACAATCTTTTATTGGGAAGATAAAAGAAGCTCTCTCCTACGCTTTCCTTGAAATGATGGAGGATATAGGTAAATGGTTGATGATAGGACTGATAGTGGCAGGACTGATAACTGTGCTTGTGCCAGACAGTTTCTTCGAGGTATTCAAGGACAACTCATTGGCAAGTATGCTACTTGTGCTTGCTTTTGCCATACCAATGTACCTGTGCGCTACGGGAAGTATTCCTATAGCAGTAGCCCTGATGCTGAAGGGATTAACACCAGGTTCGGCTCTTGTGTTGCTCATGGCTGGTCCAGCTTGTAACATGGCAAGCATACTTGTTATTAATAAGGTAATGGGCAGGAAGACACTCATCACGTATCTGGCAAGTATCATTGCAGGTGCTGTAGGCTTCGGACTCGTAATAGACCATCTTCTGCCACGCGAATGGTTCATACCGACAATAGCCCCATCAGCAGAATGTTGCCATGAAGAGACCTCTCTCTTCTCATGGATATGCACAGGAGTGCTCATGCTTCTGCTTATCAATGCGGCTTGGCATCACTATCACGGCGGTCATCACCATTGCCATTGCCACGACAAGGAATCATGCGATACAACAACAAAAAATCACGATATGGAAATAACAATCAAAGGAATGAACTGCAACCATTGTCGCGCTAATGCCGAGAAGGCTATCCTCTCTTGCGACGGTGTTACATCCGCAAATGTTGACCTTGCTTCAGGCAAGGCACAGATTAACGGAAATGCTGATCTCAACGAGATACGCTCAGCCGTAGAAGCCCTCGGCTTCAGCGTGGAAAACTGAGACAGTATAAAAAAGAAACGGATTTATCTCTGATGCGTCTGATAGTTAGCGCAATACGTATTCCGCTAATTTCCAGACAAAACGAGATAAATCCGTTTCCTTATTATATTTTCCTTAAGACTTAGCTACAGATTACTTAGGGCAAGAATTTATTTTCTTGGTGCAGGACCTGGGAAACCGGGGAAGCCCTGTGGTTGTGGAGCTATCTCTGGATATCCGAAGAAAGAGGCCTCTGCATCCTTGTCGTTAAGCTTGAAGACCATGAACTTTGGATTCTTCTCAGTACAAGGAGTCCAGGCACCACCATTAGGGCCGTTAGGATCGCTGTACTTAACGAAGTTAGTCCATGCCGTGAGCATCTTCTCTGAGAGATCCCAGTCGCCCTTAGTCCAAGGACGCCAGCAATGCTTCAGGCTCTTGAACACAAACCAGAGGTCGCTTGAGTGGAAAGCGCCCTTGAGACGGGATGTGACCTCAGGATGAGAACCATCGTCTGGCAAAGGACGTGCAAACTCGTAAGCCCATGCCTTACCGCCCTTCTGTCCGCGAACCTTACAGAACTCGGCAATATTAGGAGCCATATTACCCATATCGTTGAGGGTGAAGCCTATCATATAAGGCACATCGGCAAGAGTACCGCCACGGGTAGCATCATCGAAGCTCTTCTCACTTACATAGCCGTCGAGAAGTGGCATGAACCTCATGAAGACGCGCTCACCTGTAGCCTGTCCGTAGAGACTTGGAATAGCAAAGACGGTCTCGGTAGATGCCTGACGCATCTTCTGGAGGTCGGTAAGACCAGCCCAGTCGAACATTTTCTTTGCAGTAGCAGCAGCCTCGGCAGGAGTACCACCAGTATAACGACCGCCCATCATACCATCACCGTTAGGATTAGGGATGCTGAGTCCCTGAGCACTCATGATAACTGCCTTATGGAACAAGCCACGAGCAAGAGGAGACTCGCAGAGCGTGCGGACGCTACCGCCTCCGGCACTCTGTCCGAAGATAGTCACGTTGTTAGGATCGCCACCGAACTTCTCTATATTCTTCTTTATCCATTTCAAAGCCTCTATCTGATCGAGGATACCGTAGTTACCAGACACCTTGCGAGCACTTTCCTCTACAAGTGCAGGATGATTAAGGAATCCGAAGATGCCGAGACGATAGTTTATGCTGACGAGCACCACATCCTTGGCACCCCATTCCTGTCCGTCAAACTCAGGCTCAGAGCCCCAGCCTTCACGATAGCCACCACCATGAATCCAGAGAGCCACAGGAAGTTTCTTTGATGTCTGTCCCGGTGCCTTGGTCCATACGTTCAGATACAGGCAGTCCTCGCTAAAAGGAGCCTCCTTGCCATACCCCCATTCGGAGTAGTAGCCGCCAGGGTACTGTATAGCCTGATAGCTTGGATGTCCGAAGGTATCACAAATCTTCACACCCTTCCAAGGCACTACAGGCTGTGGTGCTTTCCAACGGTTCTCCTTGATAGGAGGTGCAGCGTATGGTATTCCGCGATAGACATACACATCAGGGTGGTCATCGGCAGTAACACCTTGCACCTGACCGCCTTCAATGGTCAGTACTGGGTTTTCCTCTGCATTTACAGTCATTGTGGCTGCTAACAGGAACAGCAATAATAGTTTTCTCATAATAAGTTATTATTTAGTTTACAGATGTTTAGGTCTTTATTATCTTCATGAGAATTAGACGGAAAAACTTGCAAACAGTTTAATTGTCTTTCCACAAAATATTTTTTTGAGGAAAGTAAATTATCAGAAAATTATGATCAGCAAATTAAGGGCGACATCTGCCACTTGGAAATTAAAAGGGAAACGGATTTACCTGATAGCTAGCGCGACACGCATTCCGAATGCGTTCAGACAAATCCGTTTCCCTTAAAATTTACTGAATTAATTTACTTCTAATTTACTTTCCTACCCAAAGGCGCAAACCTTTTATTTCGCCTCTTCGTTCTTTTGCTTTCTCTTCTCCGCAATCTTCTCGAAAGTCTGGCGAATGAGATAGCGGCGATACATAATGCCGAGAGCGGCAAGGCTATAGACAATAGCGAGGATTGACAAGGCTCTGAACTCAGGAAGGACATCACCGATACGAGCACCCATACTGCTCATCCTCACGAAACCACGTATGGCAAAGGTAGAAGGCAGACAGTTTCCTATACCCTGCCAGAAGCCCGGTATTCCGCTCTGAGGCCATGAGATACCAGAGAGGAAAAGGAATGGTACTGAGGTACATACGGCTGTCAGCATCACAGCCTCACGGAAAGGTATCAGTTCACTGCCGACAAGGGCAAAGCCTATGCACGCTATGAGGTATGGCGTCATGAATACAAGCCAGTCGAGGAAGTGCACCATCATCACGAAACCGAACATACGAGGCACCACGAGAGTACAATATGCAAGCATCACGGCAAAGATTAGCAAAAAGGCTATTCCCTTGCCAAAGAATGCATCAATGACATTTTTCACCATAGGGAAATGCTTCTCGCGCTGAGTACCCGAAAGAAGTCCCACACCAAGCAGAAGTGCCTGCTGAATGATGAGTACAAGCACGCCTGGCAACACAAAGTTTCCATAACCACCTGTGGTATTAAAGATCGGTACATCCTCAAAATCAAGAGGTTGCGACATTATCTCAGCCTCCCTGTCGGTATATGTCCCGCTCTTTGCAATCTTTATCTCTGTGCCAATAGCCATACTGACATTCTGAGCCGTCATATATATTGCCTTATAGGTCAACATATAGCTCATATCGCAATATACGCTGACATGTGCCTGCTCATGACGACCTACAGCCGTGGCGAAATTGCTCGGGAAATAAAATATACCATAAGCCTCCCCATGCCCTATGTAGCTCTGAGCCTCATGGATACTGCCAGCATAGTAAGCCACGCTTACATCAGGCGAGGCATCCACCTTTTGGATGAACTCACGACTGAGGGCAGAGTGAGAGTCGTCAACTACCACGACAGGCACATCGTGCACCACCTCATTGTTATATATCCATGAATAGAGTACAGGGTATGCCAAAGGAAGTACAATGCAGAACAGCATTGCACCTGAATCCTTGAATATGGCAAGCGTTTCCTGCCACCATATATCGATTATGTTCTTTATGCGGTCTTTTAACATCCTCCCTATTTATTAACTTATATAATCATAATGCCTCATGACATTACCGATACGCTTTGTTAACAGATACGGCATGAGGGCAAAGCCTACGAGACAGAGAATGTGTGACAAAGCATCTACCATAGGGTAGGCATTGAACACGCATAACTGATATATCATATAATAATGACGCAATGGGAAGAGCCAAGACAATGCCTGAAGCGGTGGATCCATGGCAAAGACAGGAAAGGCACTTCCTACCATTGAATAGCTCAATACTCCCATAAGCGAGCATAGACTCATACTCATACGGAGAGTAGGAACAAGTCCGAAGATGGCGAGACTAAATCCTTGTGCACCTATGACAGAGAGATAGCCGAGAAGCATCATCCTCCATATTCCACCCGGTGCCGGGAACAGGAGATAGTCAAACAAATACCACATCAACCCAGTCATCACCACGAAATAGATCAAGGTATGAGGTATCAGCTTGCCTAAAATTGCAACAATACTATTGTCGCCAGCCGTCTCCATAAGTTCACGGGAGTTCCCAAACTTCAATTCCGTACCGAAACTGAATGGTGTTAGCAGGAAGATGAATAGGAGGAAACATCCCGGAATAAGCATCGTAGAGAGGTAGATGTTATAATTCACCCATGGGTTTCCTATCGTATGAGCATCAACGACAATAGGCTGAATTGCAGGCATGATAAGCTCCGAGCTATAACCCTTAGCCTGAAGCGTAGCCTTGCCGACTGCAGCAGAACCAAGCAACGCCATTGTCTTCATGTCCTTGAAGATGAGCGTTCCTGCCAAAAGGGATGTCCTGCTGTAATAGAACGAGATCTTTGGCTGACGAGAGGCAAGCAGTTTGTCTGTGGTATGCTTCGGGAAATACATAAAACCATATATCTCGCCAGTCTGTATGGCATGTCGGGCATCATCCACGGAAGGATAATGAGCCACCACCTTAGACGACTGGAAAGAGTCGAGCATACGGGTAAGCTTGCGGGTTGTGGTGGTATTGTCATTATCCACAACACCTATAGGCATCTCCATAGGTTGTCCGCTCTCCATCAAAGTGGTGAAGAATACGGCACAGAGACACGGCACGACAACCATGCACGTCAAATATATAGGATATTTGAAGATGATGCGTATCTCGCGGGTTATTACGTTATATAGATTATCTAATGCTTTCAAGATTACTTATTGAAGTTTCGCAAGTTCCACTTCATAGGTTATAAGGTCACAATGTCTGCACCCGACCTAAAAACCTCTTAACCAGTAAACCTACGACTTGAGTTTTGCGAAAGTTGAATTACTTCTTAATAACCAATGACATTCCTGGACGCAAGCCTTCAAACTTAGCTGCAGGACGAGCCTTAACCTCAAAGGTTCTGAGATCGTACTGGCCATTGCTCTTTGTGGCCTTCCAAGTGGCATAGCTTCCCTGATCCTTGATGCTTGTCACCTTGAGCTGCAGTTCCTTGTTGAATGCAGGAACAAAGGCATTGAAAGTATCACCAGCCTTCAAGCCGTTGAGCTGATCCTCACGCACGTTGAATGTTCCCCACATATCAGACATAATGCTGATAGTCATGATAGGGCTACCTGTACCTACAAGCTCGCCTACCTTTGGATAGATATTGCTAACCTCACCCTCCATCTGAGCCACCTGAACAGTCTCGTGGATGTATGAGTTCACTTCCTGAATAGCACCCTTGGCACGGTTCACCTGTGCGGCGGCAGCACGTTTTTCCTCTGAGCGAGCACCGTTCTGAGCCATGTCATACTGACTCTTTGCAGCTTTTTCCTGAGCCTCATAGGCCTTGTACTGAGCATAAGCCTCATCGCGTTTCTGCTCGCTTAGCACGCCTTCATCAAAGAGACGCTGAACACGCTGATATGATTTCTGGGCAATCTCAAGACCAGCCTTAGCCTGTTGCCAGAGTTCGAAAGCACCCTGTATCTGCTCCTCACGTGCACCAGCCCTTGCCATATCACTCATGGCACTTGCAGCATTCTCCGCACTCTGTGCCTGTACCTTCTTAGCCTCAACCTCTGGAGCATCGAGGATTGCGAGGGTATCGCCAACCTTTACGTAATCGCCTTCCTTGACACGAATCTCAAGGATACGACCAGGCACCTTACTTGATACGCGATACTCAGCCACATCAACCTGACCTTGAATGAAATCCTGCTCGTTATCAATCGTGAAAAGACCGATTATGCCAACAATAATGATGACAGCAGCAAAAGCTATCACGCCGAACAGCACACTCTTATGTTGTGATTTTGTACTCATCTTATATAATTACGAATTACTAATTACGAATTACTTAGTATAATTACGAGTTGCGAATTACTTTACTCTTTATACTATACTCTTTACTCTGTACACTATACTCTCTTTTCACCTCACACCTATCGCCTTCTTCATTGCAGCCTCACCAAGGCATACATCAATCTGGGCATCAATCTTCTGCGTCTTTGCCTGAAGCCATGCCGTCTGGGCAGCCATGACCTCCGTAGCATCCATAACGCCCTCCTTGAAACCTACATTGGCACATCGAAGATTCTCCTCTGCTCGCTGTATGTTCTTCTGGGCGGTGACGAGTTTCTTGTTGGCCTCTTTTAGACGATAGTCACACTGGTTTACCTGAAGGTCTATCTTCTCGCGTGCCTCGTCGAGAGTAAGGCGAGCTATGTTAGTGGCAATCTTACTTGCACGAACCTTGTAAGTAGCATCGCCCCAGTCGAATACAGGCACACGGACAAGTAGTCCGACAGTCCACATACCGCCGAATTTCTTCTCATAACCATTATAAAGGTTAGGATTACTAATCATATAGCCACCTGTGAGGGCTACCTGTGGAAGCATAGTGGCACGAACAACATTAGTGGTCTGTTCGCTAAGTTCAACGGCATTGTTCAGGAGTTTCAGCTCAGGACGGTTATCCATTGCCGAATTCTTATTGTATCTGTTCATTGGCACTACAACAAGATCATCCTTTGATTCGTCAACAAGCGTCACCTTATCGCTAATCTGAATGCCACACAACTGGCAGAGCAGCATACGGGCAAGACTCAATCCATTATCCACCTGAGTCTTAGTCATTTCAGCCTCGTTGACCTTAACATCAACCTTGAGACCATCGGCACGAGTAGCCACCCCCTCCTTTATCATCTTCCTGACATCATCGTCAAGTTTCTGCACGAGTTTCAAGTAGCTATCTGCCAGACGCTGCTTCTGCTTGAGAGAAACAACGAGCCAGTAGGCATTATCTATATTATAGAGAACATCTTGCTCTGAAGCATCCACACTCACAGCTGCCATTTTTTCGCTAATGTCAGCCATACGATTTGCAGCCTTAATGGCACCACCCATGAAGACAGGCTGATTAACCACGACACTACCGACAATGATACTACGGGTATCTGTGCGGAAAGCATCCTTGATTTTTTCTCCAAGAGCATTTCCATATGCAGCCAACTGCTGGGTAGCTCCCGTTGCAAGCTGACCATACTGTTGCGCCTCCGCAGGAGACAGAATTCCCTTCTGCACCATCTGGGTGAGGAAAGTAGAAACCTGTGAGGCATCCACTGCTCCTGCGGCAGTTGTTCCAACATTTGAAAGGGTGTTCTTCTGTTCGTCGTTGAGTAGTGACACCTCACGGCTCGACAACATCCATCCACCTGCCACGTCAATATGAGGCAGGTATTTGGTGCGCGCAGACTTACGCACATTCATTGCTACCTGTTGCTTGGCGCGAGCAATGCCCAACTGCTTGTTGTTACGCAGAGCCATAGCCCGACAAGAGTCAAGCGAGAGCGTCTGCGCTTCCAACGGCAGCACAAGGCATAGCGCAGAAGCACAAAAAGCTAAAAATCTGTTCATTTGTTTCTTATATTATAGGGGAAAGAAATAGCAAGATTTACTTTGTCGCAAAGCTCTTTGAACCAATCATCTGACCATCACAGAAGATTGCCACCTGATAAGTTCCGGCAGAGTGAACCTCATGAATGTTCCAATACATCGTAACTGGGGTTGCCTCACCATTATACTCTACCTGCTTCTTCATTGAATACTGGATATTCTTATTCTCGTATGGAATAGTACCAGCAGAGAGCACAGAGCCTGTAGGAGTGATGATGCGGACATAGAAGGTCTTCATGCCACTCTGAGCCGTCACGTTACGAGAAACCGTGAAGTCAACCTTCAACTGCTTTGCCTTGCTAACCTTCTTCTCTTCCTTGCCCTTCTTATTCAAAGGCATGAAATTGATGTTGGTAGCATCCAACTGAGCGGCAATGGCAACTTTCTCAGAAAGAGAAGCCTTTTCCGAACTAAGAGCCTCGTTCTGGCGATTTGACTCTGCAAGAGCAGAGTTCACGCGGGCATTCTCAGCCGTGAGGTGCTCGTTGAGTCGGTTGAGAGAATCAATCTGGATGACATACTCACGAAGTACGGCACGCACCTGTGCAAGTTCCTTCTTCAAGCGTGCAATCTCAGCAGCATCGTGCGATTTTGTCTGCTGAAGTTCCTTGAGCAACTGCTGTGTGCGCAACTGTTCCTGAGTGAGCTGAGCAATGATAGAATCATTGTTAATCTTAGTCATCATCTCACTATACTGATTGGAGAATTCACGATATTCATTCTCCATTTCCTTCTTGTCCAGTTCTGCAAGTTCCTGCATCTGGCGACTGTTCTCCTTCTCCGCGCTGAGCGAGAGGAAAAGATAAACTACTCCGCCCGTCAACAACACGAGCAAGGCAATAAGTGGGATTATTATTTTTTTATTCATATTCCAATAGTCATAAGTTTATGGGTTAGAGATTAGCGTTTGGAGTTTAGCGCTTCGTGTTTATAAATAGCACCTAACACCCGTCACCCAAATCAAAGGTCGTGCAAAATTAATCAATTTCACTCAAATAACGAAAAAAAAATGCAAGTAATGCGCATTTTATCACTTTTTTTTTATCTTTCTTGGAAAAAAGGCGCACCTTTTTAGAATAAATTAATAACTTTGTTATTGTTTTTTTTGTCATTTCAGAAATTATTATTACTTTTGCAACCGTTTTGTGTGTTATATCCTAGACAACTAGTAGAAAATTAAGACTCATGTTTAAAAGTTTCCACGGCTACAACCTTCTTGCCAAGCATCAGGACGACAAGAAACAAAAAAAAGCGGCCGAAAACAAGACATCATCAAAGGCCTTAAAGATTATTGCGGTAACACTTATCAGTCTTATCGTATGGTGCTTACCTTCTGATGCCTTTGGTATTCCTGATCTCACGCTGACAGAGCAGCGTACTATCGCAATCTTCATTTTTGCGTCGCTCATGTGGCTCACAGAGGGTATTCCTTCTTGGGCAACATCAACACTTGTCATCGTTATCTTGCTCTACACGTGTTCAGATTCTTCCTTGAATTTCTTTGTAAAGGATCTCGTAGATGCTCCTGCAGGCTCAGGTTCTTTTTGGGATACAATTTGGCCATACGAATTCCAGGATAAGGATGCAAACGTACTTGGTGCACTAATCTCCTACAAGAAGATCATGGGCTGTTTTGCTGACCCTATCATCATGCTGTTTATCGGAGGATTCATCCTTGCGATTGCAGCAACAAAGGTAGGACTTGATGTTACAATGGCTCGAATCATGCTCAAGCCTTTCGGCACAAAGTCAGAGAACGTACTCCTTGGCTTCCTGCTCGTAACAGGTGTTTTCTCAATGTTCCTTTCTAACACCGCCACCGCAGCAATGATGCTCACATTCCTTACACCTGTGCTTAAGCAGTTGCCTACAAGTGGTAAGGGACGTATCGGTCTTGCACTTGCAATTCCAATCGGTGCTAACATCGGTGGTATCGGTACTCCTATCGGAACACCTCCTAACGCTATTGCCTTGAAGGCTCTCAATGATGCAGAAGGTCTGAATATGAGTATCGGCTTCGGCGAATGGATGATGTTCATGTTCCCTCTTGCCATCTTCCTTCTTTTCGTAGGATGGTTCATTCTCAAACTTATGTTCCCATTCTCACAGAAGACGGTAGAACTTAATATCGAGGGCGGCAAAGAAACCACATGGCAGTCATACGTTGTATATATCACATTCATTGCAACTATCCTCCTTTGGGTACTCGACAAGGTTTCAGGTGTAAACTCTAACGTGGTTGGCCTGCTTCCTGTTGGTGTGTTCTGTGCTTGCGGCATCATTACCCGTAAGGATCTTGAGGAAATCAACTGGTCCGTACTCTGGATGGTAGCCGGAGGCTTTGCTATCGGTCTTGCTCTTCAGGAGACAAAACTCGCAGCTCACCTCATTGAGACAATCCCATTCGATACATGGCCTGCAATCCTTATGATGATAGGTTCTGGTATTCTCTGCTATGCTCTGTCAAACTTTATCTCAAACACAGCAACAGCAGCACTCCTTATCCCTATCCTTACTGTCATAGGTACAGCATCAAGAGAGAATCTCGAGGCACTTGGTGGTGTTTCACCACTCCTTATCGGTATTGCCCTCTCTGCATCTCTGGCTATGGTACTCCCAATCTCTACACCTCCAAATGCCCTTGCTCATGCAACTGGCATGATTGAGCAGAAGCAGATGATGCGCGTAGGTATTATCATGGGTGTTATCGGTCTTGTCACTGGCTATGTACTCCTTGTTACAATCGGTAAGGCAGGGTTGATTTAGTTCATAGTTCATAGTTCATAGTTCATAGTTCATAATTTGCTGGAACATACTTATCATTATAATATGAACTTCTAAATTTATATTAGCCTTGGAGTCTTTCATAAAACTCCAAGGCTAATTTAATTATTCTAAAAACACGAATGAAGATTCAATACAAGTTGACGAAGCCGATAGTGTTACCCGCAAAGGCGAGGGTATATTCTTTTTTGCTCTCACTATTTCTTTTCGTAGGGTCTTTAGTTATTTCTTACACTTATAGACCATACATCTATTCTCATCATATTTATGATTTACATCTGGCAGATTCCTTTTCGGATTTATTCGCTGTGCCTGCGATGGCGTTTTTTCAAATTGCAACAAATAAAGATTTTGGAAAATATACCATAGGCTTTCATATCATGATAATATGTATATTCCTTATTTTATATGAATTCCTAATTAGTGCAATAACAGATGTCTATGATATGATTGCGGTCATTGTTTCGGGAGTCTTTACATGGCTTATTTTGCGACTTGCAATGAAAAAATATAAGCATAAATTGGAAAAACTTTAGCCTGCCTATAATTTTGAATAGTAGATATTCTGGTTAGTTTAATAATCCCTGCCTCAACTGGTAGATAGCGTGAAAAAATTGTATTGATTGCGAGGATTCTCTTTTTTCTGAAAGTAGCCTGTTCCCCCAAATTGACGAAGAGCCACAATAATCACCAATCTGCGCAATCTTTTATTTTCGAAATTTAATGGAAGAAGATTGGTAAGATTGGAATTTTTTGTCAGTTTAGCATCGGAGATACGTTTATTTAGAATTCGTCAAACTCACGTTATTTAACACAAAAAATGCTTATAATTCATCGAAAAACATTATCTTTGCACACGTTAATATATACCTAAAACTAAAATGAACAAAAAAATCACTCTCCTAACAACCCTTGCAATGCTTGGTTGTATGAGTGCGTCTGCCCAACTGTCCTCTAACAAGGATAAGTTCCTTGGCAACATCACGACCTCCTACAACGTGGATTACGGCAAGGAAAAATTCTACACGCTCTGGAATCAGATTACTCCTGAGAACGAATCTAAATGGGATGCCATAGAAGGCTCTCGTCGCGGAAGTTTCAACTTCAGTGGTGCAGATAATGCCTACAACTATGCTAAGAACCACAATTTCCCTTTCAAGTACCATTGCCTTATCTGGGGTGCCCAATACCCCGGCTGGCTCAATAACCTCTCAACCGAAGAGCAGTATAAGGCAATCGAGGAATATATGGATGCAATAAAGAAGCACTATCCTGAACTTCCTATGATTGACGTGGTTAACGAGGCAATAGCAGGTCATCAGCCAGCACCTTACAAGGCTGCTCTCGGCGGTGACGGCAAGACAGGCTACGACTGGATCATCAAGGCATTCGAAATGGCTCATGAGCGTTGGCCTGACGCTATCCTTATATATAATGACTACAACACCTTCCAGTGGCAGAGGTCTGAGTTCATCAACCTCGTCAGGACTCTCCGTGATGCTGGTGCTCCTATTGATGCTTACGGATGCCAGTCGCACGACCTTACAGACATGAAAGAGGCAGACTTCAAGGCTGCTATGAACGAAATCCAGTCTGCCTTGAAAATGCCGATGTACAGCACGGAATATGACATTGGTACATCTGACGATGCCCTTCAGCTTCAGCGTTACAAGGAACAGATTCCTTTTATGTGGGAGGCTGACTATGTGGCTGGCATAACCCTCTGGGGATATATCTACGGAAGGACATGGACAACCGACGGTAACTCTGGTATCATCAAGGACGGAAATGATCGCCCTGCCATGGAGTGGCTTCGCGACTATATGGCAAGCGAAACTGCCAAGACAGCCAAGAGTCCATTCCCAGGAATGGTTAAGGAGGCTTCAGTATATGTAAAGCCGGGTGCTATTGCCGTTACAAAGGGCGAGGCTGTGCCAGTAACCGTTCGTGCCCGCCTCAAGACAAAAACCATAGAGCGAGTAGAGCTTTATGTGAACAATACTCTTCAGGCTACAATGACGGAGGCTCCATATTCAACCGAGTTCACTCCTGAGACTCAGGGAAAATATAATCTCAAGGCTATTGTTTATGCTACTGACGGCACATCATACGAGCGCCTGTCTGGTGTTACAGCCTATAATCCTCGTTCTCCATACAAGGATATGATCGCTACAATTCCGGGTACTATCGAGGCTGAGAACTTCGATGCTGGTGCAGAGGGCATGAGCTATCATGATTCTGACACAAAGGTTGAGGGTGACGGCAACTATCGTACAAACGGCGGCGGCGTGGATATCGTGAAGGGTAACGGTGGCTATGCTATCGGCTACACAAGTACAGGCGAGTGGCTTGAATATACAGTTGATGTGACCGAGGCTGGTACATACGAGTTTGATGCCGTTGTTTCTTCAGGTGCAACAAACTCTTCACTCAGTCTCTCTCTCAATACTGACGAGGGTCTCAAGGATCTCACAAAGAACATTGCGGTTCCTTGTCTCACATCAAACGACTGGAACACATATTCTACCGTTCACGGCCGTCTCAACATTCCTCTTGAGGCTGGCAAGCAGATCATCCGTATCAATATCACAGGCTCAAGCTGCAATATTGACAAGATCAAGCTTCATCGTATTGATGTTGCCGAGAATATCAAGGTGGCAATAGCTGCTGATCCTGCTCCTGCAACAATCAGCGAGCAGACAACTATCGCAGTTGATGCTTCATCTGCTACAAGCACTATCTCCAAGGTTAACGTATATGTAGATGATGTCCTCCTGAAATCTATCACTTCTGCTCCATTCGAGGCTCAGTACAAGCCAAAGGCAAAGGGCATATGCAAGGTTACTGCGGAGGCTATTGATGCAGATGGCAAGACTTCAAAGCTTGCTACATATAACCTGACCGTAAACAACAAGCGTAGCGCTCATAAGGGCATTGCAAGCATTCCAGGCATAGTAGAGGCTGAGAACTTTGACAAGGGCGGTGAAGGATTCACCTTCCACGACTCTGATTCTAACGACGAGGCTAAGTCTGGCTATCGCTCAGATAATGAGGGCGTTGACATCAAGGCATCTAATGGTGGTCATGTTCTCGGATGGACTTCACAGGATGAGTGGTATGAATATACCGTTGATGTGAAGCAGGCAGGTAAGTATTCTTGTGATGCCATTGTTTCTTCTGGTACCACAAACTCAGGCTTCAACGTAGGCATTGTAGAGAATGGTAAGGTTACGAACCTCTGGAGAATGAGCGTTCCTCAGACGGGTAATAACTCTTGGGATACGTACAAGCCTATCAGTAACACCACTCTCAAGGAACTCAAGGAGGGTAAGCAGATTATCCGCATCTCTATCTTCGGAGCTAACTGCGATATTGACAAGATTGAGCTGAAGTGCGTTGAGCCAACTGCAATCAACGAAATCAATGCAGATTCTTCTAACGGCAAGACCGCTATCTACAACATCTCTGGCCAGCGTGTTGATGACAACTATAAGGGTATCATTATCATTAATGGCAAGAAGATGGTCAAGAAATAGAGTAAAGATATATACAAGAAAAAAGTGCAGGATGTTCTCATTCTGCACTTTTTTTTGCTAAAATACAAGATACAGCCATAAAACATTATACATAGGGAAGCAACTCCCGAAAGAAACGAAACATTTTGTTTATTCTATGTCTTACGTGTTCGTAAAAAAACTTTGCGTCTCTTTGCGTTGAAATATCAACATGAGATAAACCGTTGCACCTCCCTTGCAAATCCCTACCAAACTCGATGCAACTCCCATTTTTCGCCTAGTCTAAAGAACGGACCTAGAACGGTTCAGAAGCGGAGCTATAGCGAAGGTGAAGAAGAGACATAGAAAAGTCGATGACGATTTGCTTCCTATTCATAAAAAAATTTTTCGCAATAATCCTACATACCTACATCGCAAACTTTGCAACCCTCTCTGCTTTAGCACGTTATAAGAACTTCAAATATCACGCAAACCTACACTAATCCTACATTAAACCTACACTAAAACTTGATTTTTTCAGAAATTCGGGGTTATTGATAATGAATAATTGACAATTTAGATAGTAGATGAGCGTTTTTTATACTAATCACATTATTCACTATTAATTTTCCGCACAAAAAAATGCAGAAAGTGTGTAGGTTTAGTGTAGGATTAGTGTAGGTTTGGCATATATTTAAAATCGCTGCAAGTTTTTGTGCATCAACAAATTGCGTAGTTACCTATGTAGGTATGTAGGATTATTGCGAAAAAGTTTTTTCTGATTGACATCAAGTGGTCAAGATGCTCTAAAAAATGATTACCTACTTTAAATCCTTTACCATGAATATGGTTGTTGCGGTATGTCCAGAGTTACCCTGACGCTGAGGAATATGCACAAAGCCGTTGCGCTCATACATTGATACAGCACCTGAAAACTGTGGAAATGACTCTATGTACAGATGGCTGTAACCTGCTTTATGAGCATTTTCGATTACTTGCCTGAATATTTTTGAGCCATAACCAAGCCCACGAGCTTCAGGCGATAGATAGAATTTCACCAGTTCGGCATACCCTTCAGGCAACCCCTCTGTTGGGTAGAAGCCACAACCTCCAAGAACATTATCATTTTCAACAATCACCCAGTATTCTGCATTATGTCCTGTCAGCGTATCAAATATGTGTTCTGTTCGAGGGTCATCATAAACTGTATTAACCAATGGCGCATTATATTCCTCAAATATAGAGCGTATTATATTCGCCAATTGCCGTTGGTCTTTCTCTTCTATATGTCTTATTTCTATCATAATTATTTTATTCCTCAAGAATACGTTTCCACTCCTCAAGGCTATGCACATCGAACTTGCTCCATGTGGCGGCAAACTGATAGGTGTAATGCTGTCCGGGATTAAGGGTGGCGATAGCAAGGAGATGATCCTGCTCGTGCTTGAACTTTGTTGCCTCAGGACACTTGGCTCCTATGTAGATAACGCCATCTGAACCGTCTTTCTTCGCCATAGTGGGGTCTTGGTAGTCCTCGTAGGCTATGTAGTGGTATTTCTTGTCGGCATAGACTTTTGGGTTCTCCTTGTGCACCACGATGCCCACGGCTATCTGCATCTTGCGGTCGAGACCTTCATACCATACCTCGCAGGTGTTGAATCGCTTGCCTTTTTCCACAGATATTATCCTATGCTCGGTGTAATGAATGGAATCGCCATTCTGAAGCCTGTAGCCAACAGGCTTTAGGGTTACGTGTATCTTCAATCGCTCTGGTGTCTGCTCCATAAACTCGCATTTCTCCCAGCTCCAAGGGAAGATTATCTTTCCGTCGGTATCAAGCAAGGCAGGTGTGCAACAGCCAAGACTTGCCCCTACGGCATAGCAATCCATACCGTTGCCCCAGTCCTCGTGGAAAGACTTCATCTTCACGCCCTTAGGTGGCATGTGAAGACGGTAGCGGAGGTCAACGATAGTATCGTGAGTGTTCTTTACCCAGATATCATATCCGAACAGTTTCTGTCCTGTCTTCTGAACGGCAGGACCATACATGCGATAGGCGCACCACTCGTTTTCCCATGTGAGGTCGTCCATTCGGTTGTGGTATATCTTGCCAAAGACAGAAGCCTTCTTGGGAGCATCGAAGACGGGAAGGACAAGCAACTGCTGCATCAAGGTCTTTGCCATTCGCTCATGACCGAGGTCGTTAGGGTGAAGGCGGTCGGTATTGGCATCCTTGAAGAACTTGGCATATTCGTCAGCCATAGGGTAGAGACCACAGAGGGCATTCATATCAATAACAGGCACAGCCCAGATATTTGAAGCCTCCTTAACAGCATCTACATATTCCTTCAGGTAGATACCACATTGGTTGGTATAGTCCTCAGAGCATTGCCAGTTCTTGTCGTTGGCATGGAAGTCCTGACGGTGTATAGGTGTGAGGAGCACTATCTGCTTGTCGGGGTACATACGCTTCACCTTGTCGAGAGCGATATTGATACGTCCGCGATACGTGTCCTTATCCATGCACATATACTGGCGCTTACGCTTGGTCATCGTCTTTGGCTGTCCGTGACCGTACATCACCTCCTCCTCTTTCTCCGTGTACCATTCGCCTATCTTCACGCCGTTGTTATAGTCGTTTGTGCCCATGAAGATAAGGATTGCATCCACGGAATCCCCATGCTCTTTCATGCACTCCTCAGCCTGACGCGGGATATCATCCCACATACGTCCGCTTCTTGCATATACATACGGCGTTATGCCGAGCCATTCCTGAAGGAAGGTCCAGTATTTCTTCTTCGATGCCTTATTGCGAGGGTCGGTGATTGAGTCGCCGAAATAGGCTACGCGCTTGCCTTGCCAGGGGTGAACACCCCCTCCCCAGCCCTCCCCGAGGGGAGGGAGGGTTGTAGAATGTATGGCAGATAATGGGCATACTGCCAATATTGTGAGTATTATGAATAGTTTCTTATACATAGTCGGTTTTAGTTTAGATATGCAAAGATACACAATATTCATGAGACCTCCAAGAAAATTCGGGAAATAGTGAAAAAGTTCTTTCGTCTAATATGTACAGACACAATTCATCCCGAAAGTTTTTGATACTTCCGGGATGAATTGATTATTGACAGATTATTCTTCCTTGCGCAGGATAGCGGCTGCAGCTACAAGATTCTTGAGGCTATCTACCGTCTCTTGCTCTCCACGAGTCTTCAGTCCGCAGTCGGGGTTCACCCATACGTTAGCTGATGGTATTTTTGCCACAATCTTATGCAAAGTATCAACAATCTCGTTGACTGATGGCACACGTGGCGAGTGGATGTCATACACACCAGGACCTACTTGTGTCTCGAAGTTGGCGGTTTTGAGTGCGTCAAGCAATTTGAGGTCTGAACGGCTAGCCTCGAATGTGATGACATCAGCATCCATGTTGTCAATGTCCTTGACTATGTCGCTGAACTCGCTATAACACATGTGGGTGTGTATCTGCGTTTCGGGCTTTACGCCTGAGTGAACAAGCCTGAATGCTGGTATTGCCCAGTCAAGGTATTCGCTGTGCCATGCACTTTTGCGCAACGGCAGTTTTTCGCGTAATGCGGCCTCGTCAACCTGTATTATCTTTATTCCGCCACGCTCAAGGTCGAGTACCTCGTCCCTGATGGCGAGGGCTATCTGTAGAGCCTGCTCCTTGAGCGACACGTCCTCGCGTGGGAACGACCAATTGAGTATGGTGACCGGACCTGTGAGCATTCCTTTCACAGGCTTGTCTGTTAGGCTCTGAGCATATGCAGACCACTCTACGGTGATTGGTGACTTGCGGCTCACGTCGCTCCATACTACTGGTGGCTTTACGCAACGTGTACCGTAGCTCTGAACCCATGCGTTCTGTGTAAACACATAACCGTCCAGTTTTGAGCCGAAATACTCCACCATGTCGTTGCGCTCAAACTCTCCATGTACCAGTACGTCGAAGCCCAACTGCTCTTGCAATCTTATACATTCAGATATCTTCTTTTGGTTGTATTCTACATACTCTTCACGTGTGATTGTACCCTTCTTAAGTGCGGCACGCTTTGCCCTGACTTCTGCGGTCTGTGGGAAAGAGCCGATAGTGGTCGTTGGGAAGGCTGGCAGGTTGAGTATTCCCTCCTGTATCTTGCGGCGCTCACTACGGCTTGGTCGGCGCTCGAAGTCTGCGGTCGAAAGTTGGTTGACATTCTGCCGTACCTCGCTATTGCCCTCGGTACGCGGTTTTGCAAATAGCGCCTTGTTCTCCTGAAGACCATTGCCATTGGCAATATCAGAAAGTTCCGTGAGTTTCTCCTCGGCAAAAGCGAAGTGGCGTAGTATTTCTTCTGATAGTTTCTCTTCAGAGCCTACTGTATATGGCACATGTAATAGCGAGCATGATGTGCCGATGACGATATTGTCTGCTGGCACGACCTTCTCTATCTCCTTAAGCAACTCAAGCTTGTTTGTATAGTTGGCACGCCAGATGTTCTTGCCGTTCACGATGCCAGCAAAGAGCAATACATCCTTTGGGAAGCCGCTTTGTGTCAGTTCTAGTGTCTTGCGTCCCTCGATGAAATCAAGTCCTATGCCGTCAAAGCCAAGTTCTATAACGTCAGCATAGGCCTCGCGGATATCGCCAAAGTAGGTCTGTAGCAAAATTTTCAGTCCGCTTTCTTTTCTTATACGGCTAATGAGGTCTGAATAAATTGCCTTGAAGAGGTTGCGCTGCTCATTATTTAGTTCGAGTACCAGAGACGGTTCTGCAAAGCTTACCCACTCAGCTCCAGCCTCGGCCAATTTGAGTGCTACTTGTGCGTATGCCTCGGCTGCCTGAATTGCAAAATCCTTGGCACGCTTACTGCCTGTGTATCTTGCAAGAGATAGGAAAGTAAATGAACCTGTCAGTACGGGGACAGTCTGATAGCCAGCCGCCTTTGCCTCGTTGTATTCCTCCACAGGCTTTATGTAGTCATTAACCGTGAATACCGTGGTGTCGTCAATTTCTGGCTCAATATAGTGATAGTTGGTATTGAACCATTTTTTCATAGGTAGTGCCTTCACGTCGCCTTTCTCCCCCTGATAGCCGTGTGAGGCCGCGAAATATGTCTCAATGCGACCAAGTCCCAGATTGCGGTAGCGTGCTGGTACCACACCGAAGATAAATGCCGTATCAAGTACGTTGTCGTAGAACGAGAAGTCGTTTGATGGGATGAAGGTAATTCCTGCATCTTTCTGTTTCTTCCAGCCATAGCGACGCAAGTCCGCTGCGACCTGACGTAGTTCCCCCTCGGTAATATCCCCCTTGAAAAATGATTCACTCGCGAACTTAAGTTCGCGTTTTTTTCCAATACGTGGAAAACCGATTACTGATGTCTTTCTTTTTGTCATACGTTCCTTGTTTTTACATTCTTATTGTTTTCGTGGTGCAAAGGTATGAAAAGAATTATTCTGATGCAAAATAATTCTGCGACTTCGGAATAATATACTGTATCTGTACTAAAATATCTGATAAACACAGAATATTATTCTATGTAATCGTGGGGGGGGACAAAAAGATGTGGCGTTTTTAATGTGAGTTCAGCGAATTCTTTATTTAAACAGCTATCTTTGTTGTTTCACAAAAAAATAAGGGAAACGGATTTATCTAATTTATCTCTAATTAATCGTGCAAATAATACTGCGCTAACTGTCAGATAAATCGGATAAATCCGTTTCCTTTTTTTATAAAACTAATGTGTGTATTTCTCTTCTTTATTGGAAGGGGGCTTATACCATAGCATCCACAAGTGCTTGAAGCTGAGGAATGTCAGAATCCTTCATGCGACTCCAGATAGTAACGGTAGGCTCTACGATTTCGATGTCCTTGCAGCCTTCAAGGAGTTTCTTCATAGTCTTGGCAGCAGTAGGAGCCCAAGAGCCGTTCTCTATGATACCCACCTTACGCTTCTGGTAAGCCTTCATCTCAAGGTGATGGATGAAATCGTACATAGGAGGGAATACGCTTGCATCGTAGCTTGCAGCGGCAAGTACAAGACGGTTCATGCGGAAAGCATCCTCGATAGCCTCTGCCATGTCATCGCGGCAAAGGTCGGTTATTGCCACCTTGCCAATGTTCTTCTCACGGAACATCTCTGCCACCTTCTCAGCCACTACCTTTGTACCTCCGTGGATAGAAGCGTATGCAATGAGAACGCCCTCTGTCTCAACGCCATACTTTGACCAAGTGTCGTAGAGACCAATGTAATATCCGAGGTTCTCCTTGAGGATAGGACCGTGGAGAGGACAGATAATCTGTATGTCGAGAGCAGATGCAGCCTTCAGAAGTTTCTGAACCTGCATGCCATATTTTCCGCAGATATTGAAGTAATAGCGACGAGCCTCACAAGCCCAGTCCTCGTCGGCACTAAGAGCACCGAACTTGCCAAAGCCGTCGGCAGAGAACAGCACCTTGTCCTTTGAATCGTAGCTCACCATTACCTCTGGCCAATGCACCATAGGAGCAGCAACAAAGGTGAGGGTATGCTCGCCAAGCTCAAGTGTATCGCCGTTCTTTATCTCAAGGCAGTTGGCTTTAAGGTCTTTCGTTGGGAAGAAGTTGCCAAGCATAGTGATAGCCTTGCCTGAAGTAACGATTTTCACCTCCGGATATTTCTCAAC
>CADCIQ010000016.1 GCA_902801425.1 uncultured Bacteroidales bacterium
TCTCGGCTCTGCCACCACCGTGGCGCAGTTCGCTCAGGCTGTGGTGGAGAACAACGCTGACTATCGCTATGGCGATCAGATTTCGTTCTTCCGCATCGCGCAGAAGGTGAACGAGGAGACGGGCATTCCTTACTGCCAGTTCTCTGCATCGAAGGTGGTGCTCGACGCTGCCGACACAGAGACTAAGCTCTGGGACGCGGTGAACCGTGTGGGCTTCTCTGCCGTTGATTCCGTGCTTGGGCATAGCGAGAGCAATTTCGTGGGTGCGTTCGGTTGGGTGCATTCTCGCAAGACTGACGGCAAGACGCTTGTCTCTTCCCAGAGTCTCGTGGCGGTCAACGATGCGCTCCTTGCCGAGCATCAGGGCGACATGGCCTACAACCTCGCTAAGAGCAGCTACGGACAGAGCACCGAGGCATTCCTCGTGCCTGACGGAGAAAGCACAGGCAGCTCAACCTCTGGCGGTGGTGACAACGGAGGCGGAAATGGCGGAGACGGAAATGACTCGCTTTAAAACCCCTTTAGTTGCTTTCGCCATCTAAAAAAACAGGACAAAACCAATAAAAACATATAAAAACAACAATAACAAACAAAATGTTTTACTTTGTTTTCTTTTGTTTTAATTGGTTTTTCTAAATGGCGAAAGCAACTCATTATTAACCTCTAAAACTCTCGAAAAAATGAAAAAGGAAACTTGGAAATTCATTCTTCAGACGCTGGCGGCGATACTGACCGCAATAGCAACTTCACTCGGTGTGCAGAGCTGTATGTAAGTAACTAAACGCAGAGACGCAAAGACGCAGAGCTTTATAAAAACTTCGCGACTTTGCGTCTTAGCGTTTATTTCTTTCCCCCATCGCCGGAAGGGGTCACTTCACCACCTTCTTGCCATTGATGATATAGAGCCCGGAAGGGAGCTGACCGAGGGAGGTAGCAGACAAACGATTGCCGTTGATGTCGTAGATGCGGCTTGATGCATCGAGAGAATTGCCAGCATCAGCAGAGGCAAAATCGATGCCGGTAGCAGTTTGGAAGAGAAGCTTCCAGCCGTCAGCCTCCTTGTAGTTAGATTCACTTGCAGATGGGCAGGCAAGCTCACATTTGCCAAGGGTGGGGAGAGAAGAGAATGTATCATCCTTAATCAGGGATGGTGTCTCAG
Organism: uncultured Bacteroidales bacterium; assembly: GCA_902801425.1. Classification (GTDB taxonomy): domain Bacteria; phylum Bacteroidota; class Bacteroidia; order Bacteroidales; family Bacteroidaceae; genus Prevotella. The sequence goes on from CADCIQ010000016.1 coordinate 1,160, forward strand.
CATTGGAGATGATGGTTGTCAGCTTATCATCACACTTAAACATAGATTCTGTTGCGGCATTAGTCGTAACGAAGTTTGTGAGGTTCAGTTCAGTGAGGGAAATGCATTCAGAGAACATCTGGGTCATGTCAGTCACGTTCTTCGTATTGAAAACACTGATATCCAAACTTGAAAGAGACTCACAGCCAGAGAACATACTGCTCATATCAGTAACATTGACGGTAAAGAAATTGTGAATATCGATAGTAGAAGCCGCACATTTCTCAAACATTCCACTCATATCAGTAACAAAATATGTATCAAAGGTGCTCAAATCCAGCGTTTTGCATTTTGCCCCATAAAACATACGCTTCATGTTAGTACAGCTGGCGGTGAGGAAACCTCTCAAATCGAGAGAAGGAGCCGCACACTCTGAAAACATGTCTTCCATGCTAACAGCATCATTGACATCGAGCCCTTTTAGGTCAATACTTTCAATGTTTGTGCCGCCAGAAAACATTCCTGCACATGTCAAGGCTTTTACATAATTCTTAACCACAACCTTCTTTATGGATTCCATGTATGGACGCCAGGGTACCAATGATGCATCCGACCACGTTGCCAGCGTCCCTTCATTTCCACTTGCTGGTTCCACGGTCAATAAACCACTATCGCTGATAGTCCACTTACAAGTGCCTGATGTGCCGCTTGCGATTTCAGCGAAACAATAACTTGGACTGATGAGTGCCAGTCCGACCATAAGATTTTTAAGCCAATTTTTCATAATTTCTTTTTTATTATCTATATCTTTTTCGATTTCTGCTGCAAAGGTACTACACAAAACACTAAAGGCGTTGTGCAGAATCTGTCAAAACTTGTGCAGAATCTTCCGCAATGCCTTTTGGGGCTGTTTTTCCCCTCAATATGGTATAAAATAGAAAGTCGATGTTACATGGGGATAAATTAAGACTAATTCGCTGAATCAGAAAATTCCCAATGAACGCATCTGCGATGCTTGGCTTGGGGGACAAAAATTCATCAAGCTACGCAACTATTAAGGACTATTTGGCGCAAATCGCATTTTTTCATCGCTTTTTTACACTTTTATTTCGTTGTTTCCGCATTTTTTCTTACCTTTGCATTTCATTTTGACACATTATTAATAATAAGACAAAGGTCAAAAGACGAAGGTCAAAAGCCTTAGACCTTTGACCTTAGACTTTAGACAGATTAAAAGACATTGATTTCAGTAGAAGGATTAACAGTGGAGTTTGGCGTGAAGCCATTGTTCCTTGACGCGAGTTTCGTGGTAAACGACCGCGACCGCATTGCCCTCGTGGGTAAGAACGGTGCAGGAAAATCCACTATGCTAAAGATATTGTGCGGCAAGCAGCAGCCTACTTCGGGCACAGTCGCCGTGCCTAACGACTACACCATAGGCTATCTGCCACAGGTGATGATTCTCCAGGATGACACTACCGTGCGTGAGGAAGCGAGAAAGGCTTTCGCGAAGATTACAGAGCTAAAGGAGAAGATTGATGAACTGAACCGCCAGTTGGCAGAGCGCACCGACTATGAGTCGGAGGCGTATATGGCTTTGGTGGAGAAATTCACGCAGGAGCATGAGCGCTACATGATGATGGGCGGCGATAACTACGAGGCTGAGATTGAGCGCACGCTGACGGGTCTCGGTTTCCTCAGAACAGACTTCGACCGTCCTACCAATGAGTTCTCGGGCGGTTGGCGAATGCGCATCGAACTTGCGAAGATTCTGCTTCAGAAGCCTGACGTGCTGCTTCTCGACGAGCCTACCAACCACCTCGACATAGAGTCAATACAATGGCTGGAGCAGCAGTTGTCGCAGAGTTCGCGCGCCGTTGTGCTGGTGAGCCACGACCGTGCCTTCATCAATAACGTGACCAACCGCACGCTTGAGATTTCATGCGGAAAGGTAATCGACTACAAGGTGAAGTATGACGAGTATGTGAAGCTGCGTGCAGAGCGCAGGGAGCAGCAGATTCGTGCCTACGAGAACCAGCAGAAGGAGATTGCCGACACGAAGGCGTTCATTGAGCGTTTCCGCTATCAGGCTACGAAGGCGGTGCAGGTGCAGCAGAGGATTAGACAACTGGAGAAGATTGTGCCGATTGAGATTGACGAGGTTGATACATCTGCGCTCCGACTGAAGTTTCCTCCTTGCCTCCGCTCAGGCGACTACCCCGTTATCTGCGATCAGGTGGCAAAGAGCTACGGAGAGCATCAGGTGTTCGCCAACGTGGACATGATGATAAAGCGTGGCGAGAAGGTGGCTTTCGTGGGCAAGAACGGTGAGGGTAAGTCAACGCTGGTGAAGTGCATCATGGGCGAGATTGACTATGAGGGCACTCTGAAGGTGGGCCATAACACGCAGATTGGCTACTTCGCGCAGAATCAGGCGCAGTTGCTCGACGAGAACCTCACGGTGTTCGAGACCATTGACAACGTGGCGAAGGGTGAGATCCGACTGAAGATAAAGGATATTCTCGGTGCGTTCATGTTCGGCGGTGAGGCAAGCGACAAATACGTCAAGGTGCTTTCGGGCGGTGAGCGTTCACGACTGGCAATGATTCGTCTGTTGCTTGAGCCTGTTAACTTCCTCATACTCGACGAGCCTACGAACCACTTGGACATGCAGTCGAAGGATGTGCTGAAGGAGGCTATCCGCGCCTTTGACGGTACGGCTATCATTGTGAGCCACGACCGTGACTTCCTCGACGGCCTTGTGGATAAGGTGTATGAGTTCGGTGGCGGTAAGGTTCGTGAGCATCTGGGCGGCATTTACGAGTATCTGAGATTCCATAATGCGGAGACGATTGAGGAGGCACAGACCCTCTCCCCGCTCCCCCTTAAAGGGGGAGAGCCAGAGAGCGCAAAGAAGTCTCCCTTTAAGGGAGATTTAGAGGGTCGTGATAACGCCCTTTCATACGCTGAGCGTAAGGAGCAGCAGAAGAAGATAAACAAGATTCAGAAGCAGATTAAGGCGTGCGAGGAGAAGATTGCCACGCTTGAGGCAAGGCTCGATGAACTTAGCAAGAAACTGGAAGACCCTGCCAATGCCTCTGACATGAAGCTCGTGAATCAATATACTGAGACGCAGGAGGCTCTGGACAAGGAAATGGAGACTTGGGAAGAGCTGAGTCTGCAAATCGAAAATTAATAATTGAAAATTAAAAATTACACTTACATAGATTTATGAAATTAAAAAACATAATAGCAATGGCAATGCTATCATCAATGCCTTTGGCAACAATGGCGCAGCACAAAGTGCTGGGTGCAGGAATAAAGGCTGAGAATATGGATCTCAGCGTGAAACCGGGTGACGACTTCTATCAGTACGCTTGCGGCGGTTGGATGAAGAACAACCCGCTGCCTGCTGCCTACTCACGCTATGGCAGTTTCGACAAACTGGGCGAGGACAACAGCAAGCGCATCAACTCTATCCTCACCGAACTATCGCAGAAGAAGAGCGAGAACGGTAGTCTGGAGCAGAAGATTGGCGACCTATACAACATCGCAATGGATTCTGTGCGCCGCAATAAGGACGGGGTGGCTCCTGCCATGCCTTTCATCAAGCAGCTTGAGGATGCAAAGAACATCGATGAGCTGATGAAGTTCGTATATTCACAATGCCAGTATGACGGTGACTTCTTTGCTGGTTTCGGTTTCGGAGCTGACGAGAAGGACTCAAAGAACAACATCTTCCAGATATACCAGGGCGGTCTGTCGCTCGGGCAGCGTGAGTACTACGTAAACAAGGATTCAGCAAACCTTGCACTCATGGATGCCTATCGCAAGCACATGGTTAATATGTTCAAGCTCTTCGGCTTTGCAGAGGACAAGGCAAAGCAGCGCATGGAGCGAGTGCTGAAACTTGAGACACGCATTGCCGAGTTCTCACTCTCACGCACGGAGCTTCGCGATGTGGAGAAGAACTACAACAAGATGTCGTTCTATGAGTTCAAGGCTAAGTACCCTTACTACCCTCTCGGCGAGCTTCTTGCTGCAAGCGGCATCGACAAGAAATACGTGGAGAAGCTTGTGCTCGGTCAGCCAAAGTTCATGGAAGGCCTGAATGAGCTTATCAGGAACATGAACTCAGAGGACCTCCGCGCAAAGCTGGAGTGGGACTTCATCATGGGCACGACATCATTGCTCAGCGATGCCGTGGCTGAGGAGTCGTTCGATTTCTTCGGACACGTGAAGAGCGGTCGCAAGGAGGACTACCCACGCTGGCGTAAGGCAACATCACTCGTGCAGAATATTCTCGGTGAGCCTCTCGGCAAGATCTACTGCGAGCGTTACTTCCCTGCTTCAAGCAAGGAGAGGATGATGCAGCTCGTGAAGAACCTTCAGATTGCCCTTGGCGAGCGCATCGACGCACAGGAATGGATGACACCTGCCACGAAGAAGGTGGCACGCGAGAAACTTGATGCCTTCTATGTAAAGATTGGCTATCCTGACAAGTGGAAGGACTTCTCAGGTCTTACAATTGAAGCAGGCAAGTCGCTCTTCGACAATGTCCTTGCATATTCAAAGTTCCGTCATAAGCAGTATCTTGACGAGCGGATGGGCAAGCCAGTGGATCGTGACGAGTGGCACATGACACCTCAGACGGTGAACGCTTACTACAACCCAACGACCAACGAGATCTGTTTCCCTGCCGGAATACTCCAGTACCCATTCTTCGACCCAGAAGCTGACGATGCCTTCAACTATGGTGCCATCGGCGTGGTTATAGGTCATGAGATGACTCACGGCTTTGACGATCAGGGCTCGCACTTCGACAAGGACGGCAATATGTCGGACTGGTGGACTAAGGAGGATGTTGAGAACTTCAAGAAGCTCGGCGACCTATATGCCGATTTCTTCTCAACGATTGAGGTACTCCCAGGACTGAAGGCAAACGGCCGTATGACCCTCGGCGAGAACCTTGCTGACCACGGCGGTCTTGAGGTGGCTTATCAGGCATTCAAGAATGCGGAGAAGCAGAACGCGAAGGCTGACGAGAAGGTGGCAAAGGAGAACTCAGGCGAGAAGCTCGGTCTGACTGCCGATCAGCGTTTCTTCTGTGCCTACGCAGGTGTCTGGGGACAGAACATCACGGAGAAGGAGATTCGCAACCGTCTGCTCAACGATGTTCACTCACAGGGTGAGTGGCGCGTGAAAGGTGCTCTCCCTCATATCAAAGCATGGTACGATGCTTTCAACATCAAGCCAGGCGACAAGCTCTATCTGGAACCGGAGAAGAGACTTAAACTGTGGTAAAAGAGCGGCCTCTCCCCCCGCCCTCCCCCGTAGGGAGGGAGCCGGAGAGCCCACGCGCAATTAGTAATGAGTAATTAACGATGAATAATTAATAGTAAATGGTTTTCGCCTTCCGGCTCCCTCCCTACGGGGGAGGGCGGGGGGAGAGGCCGCCTGTTCTATATGCCATTAAGATTACCCGATAAACTTCCTGCAATAGACATTCTCAAAGGTGAGAATATCTTCGTTATTGATGAGACCAGAGGACATTCACAGGATATCCGTCCGCTGCGCATCGTCATTCTCAATCTCATGCCTATCAAGGTGACGACAGAGACTGACCTGATACGCCTGCTGTCAAACACCCCTCTTCAGATAGACATCACGTTCATGAAATTGAAGAGCCACACCTCAAAGAACACCCCAATAGAGCACATGATGATGTTCTACCGCGATTTCGACGAACTGAAGGACGAGAAATTCGACGGTATGATAATCACGGGCGCGCCTGTGGAGAACATGGAGTTCGAGGAGGTGAACTACTGGGATGAGATCACGAAGATATTCGACTGGAGTCGCACGCACGTTACATCGACGATGTATATCTGCTGGGCGGCTCAGGCAGGTCTGTATCATCACTACGGAATACAGAAGCACTTGCTTCCGAAGAAGATGTTCGGCATCTTCCGTCAGCATTGCGTGCGCAAGGAGAGATACCCTATCTTCCGTGGCTTTGACGATACCTTCGCCATGCCTCACTCACGCCATACCGAGGTGTATCGTGAGGACATCATCGCATCGCCTGACGTGACGCTTATTGCCGAGTCGCCTGAGTCGGGTGTCAGTATGGCTATGGCTCGCCGTGGTCGTGAGTTCTACATCACGGGGCACATGGAGTATAATCCTGAGACGCTTCATAACGAGTATATGCGCGACAAGGACAAGCGCGACGATGTGGAGATGCCGAAGAACTACTACAAGGACAATAACCCTAAGAAGGGTCCTGTGGTTACGTGGCGTGCTCATGCAAATCTCCTGTTCCAGAACTGGATAAACTATTACGTTTATCAGAAGACACCGTTTGATATTAGGAAGATTAAGTAATACCCCTTTCCTGTGGCCCCTCACCCGTCACTACGTGACACCCTCTCCCCTAAGGGCGAGGGGGAAGTTACACCAGAACGCTATGGAAAAAGCACATGATTAGAAATACTAACATCCTCCTCGCCCCTTGGGGAGAGGATGCCCGCAGGGCAGGTGAGGGGCTACTCCCTTTAGAGTTATTAGCCCCTGCCAAGAACCTTGAATGCGGCATAGCAGCCATTGATCATGGCGCGGATGCCGTTTACATCGGAGCACAACGCTTTGGTGCACGTGCTGCTGCGGGTAATTCCGTAGAGGACATCGCCACATTGTGCAAGCACGCACATCAGTTTGGTGCCAAGGTATTCGTGACAGTAAACACAATTATCTATGACGAGGAACTTAACGACACACTTCAGCTCGTTGACGAACTGGACGGCATAGGCGTGGATGCGATCCTTGTGCAGGACATGGGATTGTTCTCCCTCCTAAAGCAAAGGAAAGAGCCTCTGCATTGCGAGCTTCATGCCTCAACACAGACGGATAACCGCTCGGCAGAAAAGGTGAAATGGCTCTTCGACCAAGGCTTTGACAGAGTGGTGCTGGCAAGAGAACTGAGCATCAAGGAGATTGCAGATATTCACGACTCCTTGATCGGACAGGCTCCCTCCCTCGGGAGGGCGGGGGAAGGGGTATTCCCTCTCGAAGTCTTCGTTCACGGTGCCTTGTGCGTATCATATTCCGGTCAATGCTACGCATCGCAGTATTGCTTCCAACGCTCAGCCAACAGAGGCGAGTGTGCTCAGTTCTGCCGTTTGGCTTTCACGCTGAAGGATGCGAACGGAAAGGTTCTCGAAAGCGAGCGACACCTGCTTTCTTTGCGAGACATGGCACAGATAGACAATCTTGAGAAACTGGCAGATGCAGGAGCTACTTCGTTCAAGATTGAGGGAAGGTTGAAGGATGTGGATTATGTGAAGAACATCACGGCAGCGTATAGCGAGGCACTTAATGAGGTGGTGCGCAGGAATCCAGAGAAATACACTCGCGCTTCATTCGGAAGATGCACATACACTTTCACTCCTAACATACAGAAATCATTCAACCGCGGCTTTACGACCTATTTCGCAGAAGGCAGGAAGCAAGGACTCGTTTCTTTCGACACACCGAAGGCGATGGGCGAGCTTGTGGGTAAGGTGAAGGAGATCAGAGGTCATTCATTCAATATTTCCACCACCACTTCATTTGCCAATGGCGATGGGTTGTGCTATCTCACCCCAACGGGACTTGTGGGTTTCAGAGTGAACAAAGTGGAGGGCAACCGCATCTTCCCTTTGCGTATGCCCGAATCGCTGAAGCCGGGCACAATGCTTTTCCGTAATCTTGATCAGGCATTCACCACACTTCTTGCCAAGCCTTCGAGTGAGCGTAAGATAGATATCATTTTCCGTCTCTACGAAGAGAACGGCAAGCTGACTCTAACAGCCAAGGATGAAGTTGGGCGCACGGCTACGGTTCAGTCAGACTGCGAGCTTCAGCCAGCAGCAAAGCCGCAGGAAGAGAACATACGCCGACAACTCTCAAAGCTCGGTGGCACTATCTACCAATGCAAGGATATTGAAATTGATACGAAGGCATTCATTCCAAGTAGCGTGCTGGCGAATATGAGAAGAGAAATCATCGAGGAGATATACAACGTACAATTTACGAAGTACAGTTCTCACCCATCACCCAACGCCCAACACCCTACGCCCACCTACCCTACACCTTATTTATATAATGCCTCAAACCGTAAGGCGAAGGAGTTTTATAAGGCACAGGGAATTGAGGCTTGCTCGTTGGAAGGCTTTGAGCATTCCGGCTCCCTCCCTACGGGGGAGGGCGGGGGGAGAGGCCACACATCCCCTCTTCTCCTCATGCAATGCCGCTACTGTCTCCGCAACGAGATGGGCTTCTGCACAAAGTCGGGGAAACGTGCTCCTTGGAAAGAACCGCTCACAATTTCCATTTCCGACGGTCGTGAGTTCAAGTTGCAGTTCGACTGCAGGAATTGTCAGATGAATGTTATCGGCTAATAATTAAATGTACTATTTGACTATTTACAATGTACTATTTATGTACTATTGGGTTGATGTACTATTTATCGTCAATCAATAGCGAAACAGGAAATAGTAAATTAAATAAAATAGTAAATAAATAGTACATAGTAAATAGCTAAATAGTAAATTAAAACGCCATGCCCTCACTACGACACATACTATATAAAATATTCCTCCTATGGGGGATAGGGGGGCTCCTCCTCCTCACTTCCTGCTATCGTGATTCTTCCACAATCAATGAGCAGGAAGAGGCGCATGATGCCCTTGCGACAGGCGACACTCTGACACAGGAACAGCAGGATTCCATATCCTTCTATTCAACACACCACTTTACCGAGGGATATAACTTCGAGGTGTATAAAGACTCCATCTCGTTGCTCGTACAGCAGCCGGAAGAGATGGTGTCGCAGATGGAGATTGATACTTTCGCCGTATATAAGAATCATCATGTAGTGGTGGGCGACATAAGGATATTGCCGCAAGACTCCATCGATTCTGTATGGGTTCAGCTTGCAACCGACGAAGGACGATGGGGATGGATTCACGAGACGGAACTGTTGCCAAAGGTTGTGCCTGTAGATCCAATCTCTCAGGCTATAATGTTCTTCTCCGACTCGCACATCATCATATCGCTGATCATCGTTGTGCTGATTGGTATTGCATACGTAATGCGACACATATACCGCAGGAATGCCCCGATAGTGCATTTCCGCGACATTTCATCGTTCTACCCTACCCTGCTCTGCCTTATAGTGGCAATAGCAGCAACATTCTACGCATCAGTACAGATGTTTGCCCCTGAGACTTGGAGGCACTTCTACTATCATCCTACGCTGAACCCATTCCAAGTGCCGTTCATACTGTCAATCTTCATGTCTTCGGTATGGGCAATGGCGATAGTATTCATAGCTGCGGTAGATGATGTGAAACGTAATCTGCCACTTGTAGATGCCCTACTCTACCTATCAGGAATGATAGGCGTATGCGCTATCAATTACATCATATTCAGCATCACGACACTCAACTACGTGGGCTACCCTTTGCTGGGGGCATACTGCTATTTCGCAATAAAGAGATACTACACCGTATCAAGAAAACACTACATCTGCGGCAACTGCGGCAATCGTCTTTCAAGCAAAGGCAAATGCCCAGCATGCGGATACATAAACGATTAACGAAAATGAAATATACAAGAATACTCCTGCAAATATTCATGATCGGTTGTCTTGCAACAGGATTCCTGTCTTCCTGTGGAGATGACGACCCTGACACTCCTGCGGCAAGAGCCAAAAGGACTGTCCTCATATATATGTGTGCAGAAAACAACCTCAGCTCACTTCAATACTATGATTCCATAGAGATTGTACGAGGTGCGGCAAATCTGCCCGACAACGTAAACCTCATTATGTTTGGCGACCGTACCAGCAAATCCGTCAAGCCTTATATTGCCAGGGTGGATAAGAACGGAATACACATAGTGAAGTCATACAAGGAGGATTTCTATTGCACAGACAAGGAAAAAATGTCAGAGATCATCAACTGGGTCTTTACGAAATATCCCGCAGACTCATACGCCATGACATTCTGGGGACATAGTAACGGCTGGATTACCGTGCCTGACAAGAACATTGCCAAGGCTAACGCAAAGCGCAAGGCTTACGGTTGGGATTCGGGGGTTGATAATCCTGACGGGGGGGATGGAATTAATAAGTTCATCAACATTCCCGAACTTGCAGAGGTTCTTTCAAAGACTCAGCATCTTGACTATATCTTCTTTGATTGCTGCCAGATGATGTGTGCCGAAGTGACTTACGAACTCAGAAATGTGTGCGACTATATAATAGGTTCTCCTGCTGAGATTCCCGGTCACGGAGCACCATACGACAATGTGGTGCAGGATTTCTTCCTTGCAAAGGAAAATGTAGGAAAGGCTATTGCTGACGACTACATTAAAAACACGAATTTCTCGCTTAACGGTGCTGACGGATTACCACTCTCGGTGGTAAAGACAAGCAACATGGAGAATCTTATTGCTGTCACTAAGAATGCCATAGACACGGTAATGGTTCATTATCCATACCCAAACAACCTTCCTGTATATGATATCATCTACTATGGAAAGAACGATGCCGCAGCCAACAACCCTATATTCTATGATCTGCGAAACGTGATGCGCAAGTATCTTTCGAAAGAAGATTTTGATACATGGGACAATGTATTTCAGCAAACCGTTGTTTACTCGCTTCACCCAAGAGATGTAAGCGAAACGAGAACTGAAGAATGGATTAGTCAAGAGCTACATCTTTCCAATTTCAGGAAGTTCAAGATGAACGATGAGACCTACGGTGGCTTGTCAATGTTCATTCCGCAGACATACTATTCTAACGTGGATTCAAAAAAACACCTTAATCCAAACATTAGCATCAAGACAATGCAATGGAATAAGGTGATAGACTGGACGAAATTCGGTTGGGAATGATAAGTGAATCGTGAATAACGAATAGTGAAGAATACTTAATACAGGTGGACACCAGTATGAGTCTTTCGCTATACTTTCCATACGGCGATAGCAAGATATTATTCACTATTCACTTTTCTCTTTACCCTTTATTTTTTTCGATGAAAATCTTTCTCTCAGGCATTCGCAACGGCATACCGATAGCATTAGGATATTACGCCGTGGCATTCTCGCTTGGCATCATAGCCGGCAATGTGGGGCTTGATGCCTTCATGGGCTTTATTGCATCTTTCTTCACACGCGCCTCTGCCGGTGAATATGCAGGCTATACCCTTGCTGGAGCTCAGGCAGCATATATCGAGGTTATAGGAATGAGTATGATAGCCAATCTCCGTTATCTGCTTATGAGTACGGCCCTGACACAGAAATTCCGCCCAGGCACATCGCTCTTCAAGCGAATCATAACCTCCGCCTGTATCACAGATGAGATATTCGGAATATCAATAGCATACAAAGGCTATCTCGCTCCAAGATACACGTTAGGTGCTTTTGCCATATCCACACCAGCATGGGCATTAGGCTGCACATCAGGCATTATTGCAGGAAACATTCTTCCTGCTAATATCGTTTCTGCTCTCAGTGCGGCTCTCTATGGCATGTTCATCGCCATCATCATTCCACCTTCAAAGAAAGACCATAACGTGGGTATCGCCGTATGCTGTAGCTTTGCCCTCAGCGGACTTTGTGCCATATTGCCAATAATCAGCGAATGGAGTTCGGGCACACGCACAATATTATTGACAATAATAATATCGGCGGCAGCAGCGATAATCCGACCAGTAAAGACTAAGGAGGAAAGGAAAGATGAATAATCTCTGGATCTACATATTTATAATGATTGTGGTGACGAATCTCATCCGCATCATACCACCATTACTTATCCGTGGGCAGATAAGGAATAGGTTTCTTCGCAGTTTCCTCTACTATGTGCCATACGTCACCCTTGCCGTAATGACATTCCCGGCAATAACAGAGGCTACATCATCACCACTCGCAGGAGCTATAGCCCTTGCACTCGGCATCATAGCCGCATGGTTCGGATTAGGTCTTTTCCCCGTATCCGTCATCTGCTGCCTTGTGGTGCTGATTATTGAATACGCCATAAACTAACGTGAATCCGATGAAAAAAGGGAAACGGACAAATCCGATTCCCTTTTATTTTTTCCTTAAATGCTATTTGAATGGCAGATACCAGTTGCGAGGATCGTGAAGGTCTTTCTGTGGATTGTTGCCAGAGAGCTTTTCCACGAACCAGCGAGAACCGAAGTTACCGCCCCATGTGCCTGACTCGTTATAGTGGCGGGCAATGCGCTGAAGATCATAGAAGCGGCGACCCTCGAAAGCAAATTCCTTGGCATACTCATCACAGAGAATATCCTGCATAGCAGCGATGGAATCAGCCTTGGTAGTACCTACGCTAACATCAAACCTACGGGCTATCTCCATCATCTTCTCACCAATAATCACATCAGGCAAATAATGGGTGTTCATTTGAGAACCGAGAGCCGTGGCACGAGAACCCTTTGCTGATTGTGCAAGCTCGTTCTCCTTCCTGTTATAGGTACAAGAACCGTGAGCATGAATACCATACACATCATTTCCATTGAATATCTCACGATACTGAGCATTGAGGAAAGGTAAGGTGGTACCGAGGAAATCAACGGATTTCTGCGACATATACTTGTAAGCCTCAGAATCCACATTAGACTTCCTGACAAGATTCTCAAGATATGTTGAAATACCATTCTTGAGAATAGCGAAGGCAATATCAGTATATCCCATAGCGTTGAGAGCCTCTGCAAGATGCAGGTAGATGGTAGATGCCCGATAGAGATACACGTTAGCATTCCGCACCTTACTAACATACACCTGTGTGGTGTCGGCAGGGTTACGAAGGAACATTGCAACAGTACTGTTATTTTCTAAAGAACTAACGCTGGCACGGCCATCGCCACCCTTAAATGCCTGAACCTGTGTTGGGTAGCTTGTGTTAATTGCAATACCGTCATAGCTCGTTGGATAGTAATAGTACCATGCAGAATCGGTCAAGGCATGATAAGCCTCGGAAGGCTTGATCTGGATATTCTCTACACGAGGACACATGGAAGAGTGGTCGATAGAGTAATAGTCATAGCCGAATGCCAGAGGTATGGATGTAGTGGTTCCACGCTGAGAACTGACAGCCATAGGGATATAGGTCAGGACATCAGGTGGGGTAGCTACATTAGCGAAGATATTTGCATAACTTCCATAGAATGTGTTGAAATCTGATGACAGATTCTCTGGAACCATGAGATAATCCACGTTACGCACAGAGCCTAACCATTCAGGCACTACGCCATACTTACAGAGATAATCAGCATATTTCTCAGCAGCCTTGTCATACTGAGCCGTCTCAAGATACATATCTCCGAGAATGACCTGAACAGGCACAAAGATATTTGCAGGATTGATATATTTATTAGATCCCCAGTTGGTTGTGCCGACAGGATAGATATCTGTTCCCAGAGTGGGGACATGGGTGTTTGGATAACGGCTCAGAAGCAGTTCAAGCTCTGGTGCAAGGGCGTCAACAATCTGGGAGAGGTTCTTCTGACAGCTTGGATCAGCCGCCTTTGCCTCTATCTGCGAGATAGATGTCAGAGGTTCGGTGTAGAACGGAATAGTAAGACCGTCAGCATTACCGCAATATATTCTTGCCAACTGAAGGTAAGCCCATGCTCGCCATGCAGCCACGGCTATATACTCATCAATCACCACGTTTGTCGAGCCTGTCTTCAGCGTAGAGTCACGATGAGCGAGGTAGTAGTTACAGTTATTGATAACCTTATAGAACACATACGAACTATCATACGCATTAGTCGTAGTGGCCGAATAGTTGGCAAGTTCCTTGAGGTTCTTGTCTGTATTCGACTCATCCACGGTGACGAGTTCCCCCTTCATCTCGCCGATATAGAAATACTGGTCTGCCACCTGTTGCATAGCCTGCGCTATACCGAGTGCATAGAACACGGAGTCAGTCTTCGTGTTCAGCTTATAGTCAGACACCATGCTGTCGTTGTCGGTGGAGAGGCAGGAGGTAAGACCCAACAAAACAAAGAGAAGACCAACGGCCTCTCCCCCCGCCCTCCCCCGTAGGGAGGGAGCTGGAGTGCGAAAGGCGTTCGCTATATATCGAAATATACTAAACATAATTATGAATTACTAATTTCAAATTATCAATTTTTCAACTTTCAATTTTTCAATTGCTTTTGCCCTTGATTCACCTTTTTAGCGATAAAAGGTAACTACTCCCCCTGTGGGGGTGAGGGGGGCAGCTCCCTCCCTACGGGGGAGGGCGGGGGGAGAGGCCGCTGGGTCTTTATAGATTTATCTTCAACCCTAACAAAACCGCCCTGCTCTGCGCCACATTTCCGCAGTCAATACCCTGATACATCACGCTATTGCCGATACTGAACTCTGGGTCGTTGCCCGTGTAATGTGTGAGAGTGAACAGATTCTGAGCCTCCGCCCATACACTGATGCCCTGAAGCCACGACTGCCAGCTCTCAGGCATAGGCAACTGATAGTTGACGCGCACATACTTCATGCGGAGATAAGAGCCATCCTCTATCCAACGGTCAGAGAAACGATTGTTCTGCATAGGATCACCGTAGGCAAGGCGCGGAATATTCGTTCTCTGCCCCTCATAGTGCCAATGGTCATGCTCTGCCACTTGCTGATTGTAGAAGGTAGAACCAGAGTTGAGGATTGAACGCTGGTAGTTATACACATCATTGCCAAGGCTGAAGTTAAAGCCGAGGTCGAGCGTTACATCCTTCCACGTAAGAGTAGCGAAGATATTTCCGTAGATGTCAGGATTAGGATTTCCGATAACGGTCTTGTCAGACTCGTTGATAATGCCGTCACCGTTGAGGTCAACAAAACGTACATCACCAGCACCAAACTTTACATCCTGACCAGCCGAGTTCTTCATCACCAGATAGCCCTGTTGGCATGCCGTGCGAGCCTCAGCATCAGAAGCGAACACACCGTTTGTCTTATAGCCATAGAAGAGGGCTACAGGACTGCCGACAGAAACCAGAATGTTATTATCGCCATAGACAGAGTTGGTGTAGTTGCCGTCAGGAAGTGCCATCACCTTATTCTCGTAATGACCTATCGTAGTACCAAGTTCGAGAGTCCAGTCGCGCGTTGCAACAGGCTTTCCAGACAAGCCAAGCTCAAAGCCCCTGTTCCTCAGTTCTCCGTTGTTAGTCCAATACTTGTTTATGCCAGAGATAGGAGAAGAGAACGACTTAAGTGTCAGCAGATTCCTTGTTTTGTGGATGTAATAGTTGAAGTCAATTGACAGGCGGTTATTAAGCATATTTGCAAGGAAGCCGAAGTTCCACTTCGTGGTTGTTTCCCACTTTATGTGCTCATTGCCTATGGTGGTCATCTGAACACCAATCGCCTGATAGTTATAGCGAACAGAAGAGAAGTAGGTGCGAGCCGCATAGTTCGATATATCATCATTTCCACTAATATCAAATCCGGCATTAAGACGCAGATAGTCAATGCCCGCATCCTTAGGGAACCACCCCTCGTTAGTCATCACCCAACCTGTCTGAACGCTTGGGAACACAGCCCATTGAGTGTCGAATGCCTTCAAAGCCCCCGAAGCCTCACCGCCGAAACGACTGTTAGCCTCCGCAAGCAGAGAGAGCGTGGCAAAGTATCGATTGCGGAAGTTATAGTCAGCACTCGCATAGCATTGCATGTTCTTCCACACATCATTATCACCTTTCACATTGGCATAGCCGGCAGAAGGGTTAGCATCAAGAGCAGGATTCTTGTCACTTTGCGCAGAATTATACTGTGTGCTTGCATTACTTCCGTCGTATGAGAAATAGTTATAGCGAAACCCTGTTACAACGGCAATGTCGTGAGCCCCATACTTGTTCTTCCAGTCAAGATACGTGTTACTCAACACGTTTGTCTCTTTTGAGAAGAGAGATGACGTGCGGTTATATACAGTTCCCAAACCATCAACCTCAAATGGAGGCACGCCCTCTGATGGACGATTATAACGCTGTGAGTTACGGTTAAGGTAATAGCTGAACTGCGAGGTCAACTGCAAGTTATCACAGAAAGAATATGTAGGGGCGATATGCACGTTGAAGTTTGTATTCTCCACCTTGTTCTTGTTGTCACCACTACCGTTCTCTATGATGGCAGTAGGGTTGGCGAGAGAATATGCATAGTCGTTGCCGTAGAGTTTCTGGCTCAGTGGACTGAAAAGCTGATCATAGTCAGAGAGCAGACTCGTGAAGCCTCCCACGTGCTTGTTATACTGATATGGAGTAACGAGCGGCGACTTGATAAGAGCAAGGTTGGTTGGCGATGTAACCGCGCTCAGACTCAGGTCTGAGGCAAAGCCATCATCAAACAGAGTGTTGTTAGTGCGGGCAAACGACATATCAAACCTTGTGGTAAGGTTCCATAGTATGTTGATATCTGTGTTGAAGCGCACGCTGAGCCTATCAAAGCCAGTCTCCTTCACGGTGCCCTTACCATCCACATATCCCACATAGAGGTTATACATACCTATGTCATCACCTCCCTGCACGTTGATGTTATAGTTCTGAGTCACCGCCGTGCGATACACCTCATCCTTCCAGTCTGTGTCGTTGTGATACATCCTGTAATAATAGCTGTCAGCATCATCATTCAGAAAGTTGAACCTCACATCCCTGTTCTCAGCCTTCCTCAGCTCAGCCACGGTGCCAAGCATCTCCGTGGCATAGTCACGCCATTGCGAGGCATTCATCATGGTCGGGGTGCGAGGAACCATGTTCACACCCCCAGACACGCCCACATCAATACGTGTAGCCATACTATGTCCGCGCTTAGTCTCAATAAGGATAACGCCATTAGCACCACGTGCCCCATAAAGAGCAGTGGCATTCTTCAAGACTGTCACCTTCTCTATGTTCTCAGGTGCAAGCGTTGCCAGAGCGTTGAATGTACGACCGCTATGCAGAGTCACACGGTTAAGCTGCATATCAGTCTCTACACCGTCAATTATTATGAGAGGCTGAGAGTTTGCATTTATGGAGTTAAGACCACGGATGAACATGGCACTACCACCGTCAATGACACCAGAGCGAGTCACAGAGCGGAGATGACCTGAGAGGTTAGAATGAATATCCTCATCAAGCACTATGCCATTACCTGCCACCTTATGGGTAGAGGTAGCCGTATAGTCAGTTCCGTCAGAATACATGCTTCTGAATTTCTTGCTTATGAGCTTAACCTTCAATTTTCCATTTTCACCTTTCAACTGTCCAATTGCGACCTGTTGAGCCATATATGAAGGAGAGCTAACGTAGAGCGATGTGCAGAAGTCAGGAACAGAAACCACGAACTCACCTTTAGAGTTAGTCATAGCCGTATATCGGTTGTCACCGAGAGCCTGCACCCTCACACCGGCAACAGGAAGTTCCGTAGCATCATCCATTACGACACCCCGTAGTTGCATCGTTGAATTTTTATCAACTTTCAGAGAACGCTTTGGAGCCTTAAGCCCCTCTATCCCATCGTCAGAGGTATCATCAACCACATCCTGAGCACAGATATTGGCGCAGAAGGACGCAGCTATGACAGAGATAGAGAACCTTAGTCCCTGTTTTCGTATTATGTCCATCGTATTCTTCATTTACTCTTTCTACTTTACTCTTTATACTTTACTCTTTACTCTTTCCTTGGTCTCAATATAATATTCGCAATACGGATCTGCGCATCATACTTTGCCTTGTTGCTCGTACTAAAAGAACTGAGCGTGCTCATAACCTTGATATTAGGAGCAGCGTTAGTGCCATAGTAACAGATAGGGAATGTAAAATGACCAAGATATAGGGTATCTACCTTAGTAGGATCATTCTCGAAAGCCTTGACCTTTGAAATCTTTGCTATCGTGGTCTGTAGCGTGTCACCATCCAAACGTCCTGTCTGCGGCACATTCTTCGCATCGGTATAGTGAAGGTCGAAACGCAGGGTATATGGCAACTTAGGACCATCAACATCGATTGGCGGAACTACCACGGCATAGATGTCATATGTAGTAGAGAGCACATTAGGAAGATAAAAGTCCATCTCCGGAGCAAAGTTTGACCCCTCAGGAAGAGAGGCACGAACATACTTCAGATTAACCTCGTCATCATCAAGCTTACAGAATGAATCTGAGAAGAATCCGCGTTCAACGGCGAAAAGGTCGTATGTATATCCGCTTGTACTTACTACACGACCAGGAGTGCGTGTCTTGATGACAGGGGCATAGGTTTCAGATGCACGGAAAGGATATTCATTTACTATACGTGCGTGACCGTTGCTCAACTGTTGCTTCAGCACAGTAACCTTGTCAAGATTTGGTAGATTGGTAATCTTATTGCCTGAAGTTGAATAGAGAGTATCACTTTCTGCAAAACCAGCATCAGCCATAAGTTTTGAATTATACTTCTTGTTATTCTCAGAATAGGCGGTATTGAGAACTATCCAGCGCTTTGCGATAGAGTCAGTCCAATAAGCCTTAGTGTCCTGTATCTCCGCATCAGAAGGAGCTGCGCTCAGAGTAGCCGCATTATTAGCCTCAACACCAGCATTTGCAGAAAGGATAGTTGCCTTACCTGTAGATGTAGCAGGACAAGTTCCGCCCTTCTTGCCAGAGAAATCTGTTGAGGTACTTGTAAGATTCTGATACTTTATAGGCGTGATGTAATTATAATATGTCTTAATCTTGTCATAAGCCTTTTGCCATGCTGCATCAGTAGGAATAATTACGGTATAGAGGCTATCCTCATTATTAAGTTCGGCATTGAGATGCTGACGACTTGTGATAAAAGAGTTGGTTGTCACTGTAACAGAGTCATCGTATACCTGATTACCGTTCACAATCTCGCCCTTAACAGAAGCATCTTCATCAAGAATCACCTTCTCATATCTCTTCACATATGCATTGAAATGTGAATCTGCTATGCCATACTGGCTCTTGTCTGCAAAGAAATTCTCATAGGCATTAGGACGGAAAGGCACCATACCGTTAAGTGTATAGAGAAGTCCGTTGCTTGAAGGGGTGTTAAAAGCATCCATGCCCCAGTTGATTGTCTTGCCGTCAAATGTAAGACTGCCAGTATTCTTTCCTGAGAAATGTATCAGTTTCTTACTGAGCATATATACCACAGTATCACTCGGATTTGACTCAAAGTGAGAATAGTTAGCCACATGATCATACACGAACTGCTCTATCACTTTCTTCCTTGTTGCAGTATTCTGTGCCAATGCCATGAGAGAGTCTTTGTTGAATGTGCCATTAACAGGTGCCCACACGGTGTAGGTGGTAGGTGCACTCAACACAGCGTCATATCCCACAGTCTGAAGTACCTGCGCAAAGTCACTCAACTCTCCCTTAGCAGATATATTCTCCCACAGCGTCTTATCAGCAGACGGATTGGAGGATTCCACCACGGAGTTGTAGGAAGAGAAGTCGGAGCAGGAGAAAAGGCAAAAAACGACCCCTAACCCCAACCCTTCCCCCGTGATGGGGAAGGGAGCCGGAAGACGAAAGCCCTTCGCTATATGTCGAAATATGTTAAGCATAATTACGAATTACTAATTACGAATTACCAGTTTACTAATTTCCCCAGATTTAGCCCTTTGATTTATCTTTTTTAGCGATAAAAGGTAACTACTCCCCCTGTGGGGGTGAGGGGGGCAGCTCCCTCCCTATGGGGGAAGGCGGGGGGAGAGGCCACAGGGCGGTGGTCTTTAATACCAATCCTCTGTCATCGTTGCATCATTGATGACTGTTGTAGGTACAAGCTCAAGGAAGTCGAATGATCCACCAAGAGTAGTTTCCTCTGGGATGAGGTTACGCAGACGCAACCAGTAGTCATTGCGCTGATCAAGATGGATAGTACCGAGGATACGACGCATCATACTCGTTCCATAGCCTTCCTCATATCTGCAACAATTGCTTATTGTCTGGATAAGCTGATCTGCTGAGGTAGCACGCTCCTTGATACTATTGTATGTTCCACGAGAGAAACTTGCCGGAGCACGCATATAGTTATGGTTGCGCATTACGAGGTCGGAAGCCACACCATAGTCAGAGAACTCGCTTGAAAACATATAACCTGTAGCATCACGATCTGCATCGAGAGATGAGTTTGGATAACGTGCATCAAAAGGCACTCCAAGAGGTTGCATAGAGGCTGCATTTCTTGATGTTCCGATGAAATACTGCATAAGCCCTGAGTTTGCCATAGGCGGATAGATGACACGAAGCTCATAGTCGCCTGTAGGAACACTCGGAAGCTTCACGGCAAAATCGTATGCTCCCCAGAATGAGAGCTGATCAGCCTCCCAGGCACGCCAAGCACCTTGTGTGTACCAAGAGATGCCAGATGATGTGCCTGTGAAACTATACAGATTATCAAAATAATCCACAGGGAAACGTGTCATAGTACCAGCAGAACCATTGAGGTTCTTACTTGCAATTTCTGCCTCCGTAGCAAAGCGGATGTCATTGTTCGCAAGCTCATAGAGCATAGAGCCTGTATCTATGCGCAGACGCTCGTTGAGCACTTTCTGAGGCACATCGGCACTATACACAAGCATACTGTTAATACCATGCACATAGCCATTGAGTGCCTTGATGTTACTACGACTATCAGTATATACCATTACGCCAGGAATAAGCACCTGATGCGTAGAAGGTTTTCCCATTGTACCCACCTCGTCGGTCAATGTATTATGCTGACGGAAACGGTTGATGAAGATACCAGTCTTTGCACCTGTTGATATCTCTCCGTTTTCCCTCTGATACAGAGGTTGCCATACCTTCATAAGGGTATGAGGAAGCAAGGTCTCATAATAATCAAAAGGCTCTCCACCGAATGCGTAGTTCCAGTTCACGTTAGAAGCATTATAACCGTAGAGAAGCTTAGAAGTAGCCATACCAGCCTTGAGGATATGATAGCGTACGAACATATTCACCACGTTATATGTATAGGTGTAGTCATCGCCTGTACTTACCTTCTCACCGTCAGGCAGAGGATACCAGTTCTCAGCATCCTTATACCACTCTATACACTTAGCCTTCAGATCAGCGAATGTGTGAATACCGTTAACAGCCATAACAGTAGAGTCCTCTGCAAAAACCGTATAGCGAACATTACACTCAGTAGGCACATAGAACTCAGTAGATGCCCAGCTTGAACCCGGACGACCATGGTTGTTATCAATAGCATTATTGAACACCTTGCGAGTCTTTGAAAGCAAAGACAACATACCAGTCTTGTCAAGAGCCTCATAGAACACTTTATACTGCGTGAGGTTCTTCATCATCTCATTGATAGTCTGGGTATTGCGAGGTATCACCTTATTGATATAGTGGAGATAACCATTTGCGAGTTCTATATCATGACGGTCATTATCCTTATCCACGATAGCAGAGCCGCCAAGACGCACAGAACCATCATCGCATATTTCAGAACTGAATGTCTGTCCTAAATAGGTGAACACCTCATTAGCACCAGCACTTGAAGTCTCTGACAAGTCTGCATAGAGATATGTCATTGTAGAAATATGATACTTGGCAATCTCCTTGCACTGCTGCTCAGTAAGACCGTCCACAGAGTTCTCTGTCATGCCGTTATGCACAAGATTACCATTATCATCCGTTGACTTAGGGTCGTTCCAGAGGCTATCCACGTATGCTACAACTCCCTCATTACTTGGCGCATAGCAGGTATACTGACCATACGTGCGCATCTCCGCCCATAGGTTAGCCCTCTCAAGAATCTGCCTGAAGAGCGAGAGATTATCATCCACCTCAACAAACTCCTGAATAGTCTGCCCTGTAAAGGTATATAGGTCAGACTCATCCGGCTCTTTGTTGCAGGAAGAGAAGAGAGAAAGAGTAAAGAGTAAAGAGAAAAGTGGAATGTAGAATGTTCTTCTCCTTAATCTTTTCGCTTTATTCTTTATTCCAATGCTATATATTTGAATATCTTTTTTCATAACGTATATACTAACGACATTAATCTTTTCACTATATACTTTACTCTTTTTAATAATTTTTCTCCGCTGTTGCCCTATCCTTATATGCAGGATTCTGTCTTAACAGAGTGTTTATTTCCACTTCCGACTTCAGCACAGGCAAATACAGATAAGGCTCGGTCTTGATGTTTGCCACGAGGGCAGAGCCGTTTCTGTTTGTATATTTACGAGCCATGAGAGTAAGGAAACTATCAAAGTTCTTTGCCTGATTATCTCCAAGATCAACCATAAGGGTAGTATAATTAACACCACTCATGTGACGATAGTTATATCGAAGCATATCATACCAACGCTTACCCTCAAAGCATAGCTCACGCGCACGCTCGTTCATCACTTCAAGCTCAAGCTCCTCACAGTTCTTGTCGAGTGAAGAAACATAGTTGGTAACTGCCTTCACGAAATCAGCATTCTCTGCCTCCTGAACATTGAGCTTATATGCAAGGGAATCATACAGGGATATTCCATCCTTCTGTGCACGAGTATTCACGATCTGCACCTGACGCATGCCTGTCACAAGGTAGTTACTTATCTCCTGTACCTTAGACAATGCATTCTTGGCTATTGATACAGAGTCACTGAGTGAGCCTGCATTCGCAATCTTAGATACAGATGACTTCACATCCTCACCCATAAGACCTGCTATCTGCACCATAGCCTCAGCCTTCATCAGCATCACATCTGTCACACGATACACAATCCAGTTTGTACTATAGCCAGAATATGAACGGTTTGAAGGTGCATCAAAAAGAACATCGCCCATAGAATTTTGGGCTACATACTTGCGTATCAACACCTCGTCCTCTGCTCCGTTGTTAAAGTTATATACACTCTCAAAACCACGGACATCGGTAACGGCATCACCGGTATGCAACTGATTGAACACATTGACATTCAAGCCTATGTTAGAATTCTTCTTTATAGATGAATAATATGAGTTGGTATAGAACCAAGGCTTTGCATTGGATGATGACCTACTCTTGTAATAGGCATTGCAGAGAGCTGTGTTGTCACTATACTGAAGTTCAAGCAAAGACTCACTATTATTACCTGTGACAAATGGGGTAAAGTAATTCCTGTAAAGGTTCAGGTTATAGCCATCATCATCAAACTGGCTATTGTTATTGAAACGCTTAACACTCGCTCCACGAGCATCCCTTACCATATCGCATAACTCTACGCAACGCTTATAGTCAGAAAGAGTATGATTTACCGACGCTCTCCACAGATAGCAATCAGCCAAGAGGGCATAGATGCTATTACGGGTGAAACAACCATATTTCTGAATATTGTCTGTAATGTTATCTGTTGTAAGTGCATCATTCTTCACTTCCTCAAGATCATTGATTATCTGATCAAGCACTACTCCTGCTGGCGTCTGTGCTACATTAAGTTGCTGTGAACTCTCCTTATAAGGCTCAAGAACCAGCGGTACATCACGGAATGCACGGATGAGATAGAAATAACATAAGCCACGCAATGCCTTCATCTGGGCTACTACATTCCTATGTTCGCCCTCAAGGTAGTTAGGATCAATATCCATCACATCAGCCGACTTTGAAAGGACAAGGTTACAGGTGTTTATTACGGTATATAGTGCTCCCCAGCTGTTATTCTTATTATCCGTCTGAAGATTATTTGAGTCAAACTGATTCAGCTCACTGATACTCAACGAAGTATTCACGTTAAGCTCATCCGAGCGACATTGCCATATAATCAGTTTTCTTTGCACGGAATCAGATGCCATCGCCGTATATGCGCCATTTACCATTGACTGCACCTGTTTCTTGGTCTGCCAGAAATCTTCCTCCACAGTCTTGTCATCAGGAAGGATAATGGTATCTACGCAGGAGGAAAAGCCCCCCAGCAAGCAAAAAAGAAAGAATACCCCTTTCTGCCCTACGGGCATCTTTCCCCGTAAAGGGGCAAGAAGCCGACGCAGAATGGACCTTTCACTTATATTTATATGTAATAAACTCATATATTAATTTCCATTTATCAATTTTCAACTTTCAATTGTCAATTGGCCTATGCCTAAAATCCTATCGCTACATTTGCAGTAAACGACTTTGAACGCGCTGTCTTATTATCAATTGCAACACCCCATCCTCCTACTGATATTTCAGGATCAACACCTGAATATTTCGTCCAGCAGAAGAGATTGTTCATAGTAACATAGAACTGCAACTGATTAAGTCCGTACTTCTTCAATTCCTTCTTGGGGAAGTTATATCCCACCTGAAGATTCTGGAAACGCAGGAATGAGCCATCCTCCACATAACGGCTACTACCCTGATAGTTGTATGCCGAGTTGTTGTCATATACATATATGGCACGTGGTATCATGGTCTCGTCACCATCCTTGCGCCAACGCCAGTTTACAGTTGAACACTGGTTGTAGGCACTACTCATAGACTCAAGGTCACGACGTGCTGCGTTCACTATCTTATTGCCCCAACGATATGTGAAGCGAGCCTTCAGATTCCAGCCTCCATAAATGAACGATACATTGAAACCACCTTGCAACTTTGGCATCGAGTTACCGAGATACACGATGTCAAGAGCGTTTATCTGACCGTCGTGGTTAATATCCTCATATATTGCATCACCACCCTGGAAGGTGTATGTGGCAGCACCTGAGTTATAGTTATATACTATGCGCTTAGGCTGTCCGTTATTATCCATAACCACCTTACCGTCAGTACCAGTAACGACAGGCATTGTCTTACCATCGGCAAGCATAGAGTTTATCCAGTTCTCATAATCAGTGGTAGTCCATGAAGGATTGCTCTGCAACTGCTCTGCATTATAGTTTCTCAGATAGTCGAATGAATACTGATACACGCCCTTATAACGGAATCCATAGATAGAGCCGAGGGCATTACCCGTCTGAACACGGTTAAGGAAATCACCACGCTTTGTTGCACTCCAGTCTGAATTGATAGCATTGAGAACTCTATCGTCCATCTCTGTTATCTCATTATAGTTCTGAGCAATATTGAAACCGGCACTCATTGAGAACTTTCCTATCTTCAGGAATTTCTTTCCAGAGACATTAAGCTCCCAACCGTCATTCTTCATGCTGCCCACATTCTGATAGGCAAGGCTTGGATAGCCTGTGGTGTAGGGTATGGCTACTGTCTTCTGCAACAGGTCGCGTGTGTCTTTGTGATAGAAGTCGAAATCCACCTCTATTATATCATCGAGGAATCCGAGGTTAAGACCGAGGTTGTAGGATGTGGTCTTTTCCCAGCGGAGATCATCAAGTTTGAGGCCGTCCATTCTGGTATATGTTCCGTATGCACCTGTACCTGCAGTATATGTATTATAAAAGAGGTAGTCAGAATCTGGAGCCTTACCATTTACACCCCATGAAGCACGTAATGCCACCATTGACACTTGCTTGCGCAATGACTCGAAGAATGGCTCATCGGATATGTTGTAGCGCAATGACACTCCAGGAAAATACGCCCATTTCTGACTGGGACCAAACTTTGAATCGCCGTCGGCACGGAGCGAGAAACCGAGGCTGTAACGCTGCTTGTAGGAGAAGTGGGCGTTATAGATCCAGTTCTGGGAGTTGGAACGTGAGTTGCCACTATTGAGTCCGTTGTATGTCTTGTTGCGGATGGTGGTGTAGAGCAATGCACCTTCGGATGTGACTGATGTGATGCCGTTTGGCATATTGAATTTTGCCACATACTGCGAGTTGCTGCGCTGGGTACTCATCTCGTAGCGTGCAAGCATGGTCATGGTGATGTCCTCGTTCTTGAAATAGGGTGTGAAGATGAACTCTCCACGCGCTCCTATCTTCAGGCGGTTTGACTCTGACTTCTCTGAATAATTATACTGCAGGGGTGAACCTTCCCAGGAGAGCGAGGCTATCTCTGCAGAAACGTAGGCTGGCATGGTTCGTGCATAGATATCGAAATCTACACGACCATTAAACGTGAGGCGTGTCTGCCCTGCTGCCGTACCGAGGAGCTCGTACTTGAGGTTGAAATCAGGGGTGATGCGGTAGGTCTGGTCTTTCTTCCATGACAACTCCGCATTGGCTACTGGATTGCCAAGATCTTTAACGGAACGTAGCTCGTAGGATGAATAGTTGCCTGTGTAGGGTGTGAGTTCATTGAGGGTTCCGATGGGGTTCATTGTATAGAACTGATCAGTGTCGTTGCCATTCGCATCCTGCTTATACACGCTCATGTTAGGTGCCATTTTCTGTGCCTGACCGACTATGTCGTAATAGTTCATGAGATTGTCGGTGTAGGTAAGGGCGAAGTTGGTGGAGAAGCGAATGCGGTCTGACACGTTATAGTCGAGCACAAGACGTGTTGACAATCTGTCAAGATGCTGATTGATGATATAGTTCTCCTGATTGTCATAACCGCCAGAAATACGGAAAGTAGCCTTCTGACCACCACCTGTAATGTTCAAGTTATATGAATGCTGCGGACCGAATTTCGTCACTTCCTTCACCCAGTCGGTGTTGTTGTTCCAGTTCTCGAAATCAGCCCATGATTTGTCGTAGTTTATCTCACGGATATTAGAGGTAGCTGTATTTGACTGGTTAGGGTTGTAGTATTCCTCCTTGATAAGCATGGTGTAGTCATCACCATTAAGAAGGTCATAGCCCTTAGGCTGCCATGTGCCTGTGAACTTATACGAGAAATTGACTCGCGGCTTTCCGCGACTGCCTCGCTTAGTGGTGATCTCGATAACACCATTTGCACCTCTTGATCCCCAAACGGCAGTAGCAGCTGCATCCTTGAGCACGTCAATCTTCGCAATATCCTCCACGTTCACGGAGAGAAGTGAAGAATATTCTTCCTCTGACGCATTCTGGAAGTCGAAGTTCTGGTCAGGGTTGTCGAATATCTTTCCGTCAACAACGATAAGCGGTTCTGCATTACCGTTGATAGTGGTGACACCACGCAGACGCATAGAAGTTCCTGCACCGAGGTTACCAGAGTTTGCCACGATGTCAAGTCCGGCTATCTCACCCTGCAAAGCCTCATCGGCTGAGGTGAATGCCATCCCCTCTACCTCTGATAGATTGAAGGTGGATTGTGCCACGGTCATCTCCTTCTTGGCTATGTTAAGACCGCCTGATGTTCCACGCGAACCCTTCACCACAACCTCCTTAAGGTTAGTGTTCTCCGAATCGAGTTTCACCTCAAACGTGGTCTTGTCACCAATAGTCACACTATATTTCTTGCAACCAACGTAAGTGATTTCCAGTTTGTTCTTCGAGTTCTTTACCTCCATGGAGAAGTTACCCATCATATCTGTCTGCGAAGCAGAAACGATACGGTTGTTCGCATCCTTCTCCACCACGTTAGCCATCATGATCGGTCCCATGTCGTCGGATACGGTACCGGAAATGACGCGGGTCTGAGCAAAAGAGAAAAGAGGGAAGAGGAGGAAGAGAAGAACGACAACGGCCTCTCCCCCCGCCCTCCCCCGTAGGGAGGGAGCCGGTAGGCGGAAGGTGTTCGCTATATGTCGGAATATTTTAAGCATAATTACGAATTTATTAAATGAAAAATGAAAAGTGAAAAATGAAAAATACAGATCAGTATTTTATAATTCTTCATTATTCATTTTATTATTTACTACTTTTGCCCCTTTGCCGCGAGAAAAAGTATCTACTCCCCCTGTGGGGGTGAGGGGGGCAGCTCCCTCCCTACGGGGGAGGGCGGGGGGAGAAGCCGTAGGTTTACGGGTTGTACCTCAACGGCTCACTTATCTGATGCACCACGGCAAATGATGATACGCTGATGTTCTTGGCAGATGCGGCACGAGCATCAAACTCATAGTCGCGTGTCATCATGTTCACCAGTTTATCCTTTGAGTTTGCGTCAATTCTAACGCTGTGACCTGTAGCATCAGTAACGGTAAGAATGCCATCAGTACTCTCCGTAGTGATTTTGGCAGGAATACCCAACTCTGACGAATACATTGACTGATATGTAGTTCTTGGCACCTTATTGTCTGCAAACACGGAATTGTTCTGGAAATGGTATCTCACAAAGGCACGAAGAGCGTTCAGTTTCTTCAGCACATCAGCCTTTGCCTGCCTTATCTCGCCTTCTGAATAGTCACCCTCACTTCCCTGATACTTCTCAAATATTTCCTTTATCTCAGAGATGCGGGGCAGACCATTATTGTTGTATGCTATCTCCATCGCATTATTGTCGGGTGCGAAGAATGTGTAGTTATAGCCATTGAAGAAGTTCACGTTCTGGTCGAGAGCACAACCGCCCTTTGCCGAGAACACGAAATAACGCTCCTGTGGCGATGTGCCAACCGTAGCAGTCTCGGCAATGCCCGCCCAGCTCATAAGCACCGATTCATCGAAGATTGAAATCATGTCAAGGAACTCAGAGAAACGATCCTCATACTTATGCAGAAGCGCATATACGCTCGTTATTGATGGCTGTATAACATTATCAAGGGCTAAGGTATAACCGTTACCCTTCGTAGGATACCAGCCTCGGGTGATATTTGCAGCCTTTGCACCATTATCCAACTGAGCACCGCCACGCACCTTGCCAGTGAATGTCACCACATTGCCGTTCCGCGTCTTGCTAAAGTCATCCAGACGGATTGCACCACCATGCTTTGTGAGGTAGTAGTGATTTTCGCCAAAACGATCTACGTTTGAGGAGTCAAGGATAAGTGTGTGATACTGCAACACATCATAAACCTGTGACTTATAGTCCTTTGAGCTTGCAATGATATCCTCAACTGTATTCCTTACGGAAGATGAAATCTCACCAGTCGCCTTATTGTAGTCGTGCACCTTCACGCCAATCTTCTCAACAAGCTCACCACGCTTGTTAGCCTCCCAATGTGAGTAGAACTCAAGCGCGCGAGGGGTTGTAGAAGCGAGTGACACAGGGTCGATATAGCAACCTGCAAAGGCATTATTGCTGGGCAGAAAGAAAGCGAACTTTGACTTCATGGCAAGGAGATAATAGTAAAGGTCTGCTCCCCATGTAGAAGCAGAAGTTCCGTTTGTCTTATCCTGCGCAAAGGAGTTCATGATGCTATACTCAGGAAAGATAACCGCAGGACCGAGTACTGACTGATACTCGTCGGGCACTATCATTCTGTTGAGTTTATACACCACTCCATTGCTTGCCACGCAGATATCATATTTCTCTCCCTCCGCAGTCTGCTTGCGGGCAAGGTCAGAGGTAGTAAGTCCCATGAACTCACCTGATGCGTTCTGCTGAATCTTACTGAACTTGCTTGGCACACTCTCAATGAAAGAGCTCTGCATCAGGTTATTAACGAAGGTGGTAAGAATGCCGTTTCCCTTCACGAACATAGTGTCAAGATGCTCTGGAAGATTCTCTGGGGTATTAGGCAAACCAGTCCTACCATAGTTCTCCACGAAGAAAGCACCGTCACCTCCTGCACAGAAATATTTCTGCAACACCTCATCCGTTGGAACGAGAATAGCACCCATATCAGCCAATGAAACGGCAGAAGATGTGTATTGATTCCATCCTGGATCCCAGAGCAACTGCTTGCTCGTTGTAGAAGAGCCATTAGGGTCGAGAGTAGTGCCACCAGAACCGTGTGACTTCTTTGAGAAATAGCGAACCTCAAAGACTGAGTCAAGCAGCGCCCTGCCATTCTGCAATGCCCATGAATTATATGAGTTTGTTGCGTTAGCATTATAATAAGGTGCACTATGATAGTCAAGCATACGCGAGAAGAGTTTTGTATTTTTCTCACTACGTAAAACCTGCCCTACATTGCCAGGAGGTACTATCACCTTATCCACCTGATGTATATATCCGTTCAGACAGGTCACGTCACTCTTAATAACCTTATTACCAAACACGTATGCACTCTGAGAGTCATCTACGCTTGCACCCACGTTCTCGCCACGCAGAATACCGAAATCACAGTCTGCACCAGTCACGGTGATATCATTATTGAGCATCTGCTCTCTTGTGAAATGAACTATCATAGGCACAGTACCATCGTATATCACGTTGATGCCTTTCTGATAGTAGTTTCTCCAATAGGAATTGCCCTGAGGCATTGCTGCTCCAGAGTACAGGGTATATATTGTATCGGTAATACTTAGGTTTGAAGCATGCTTCAAGGCTATCCCACGGCTTACATTGTTATCATCGGCAGACACATTGGAAAGCATACCTGTGAGCATCGCATTGTCGAGCATCGAAGTGTATAGCAACTGCTTCTTCATGCCCTCTGTCAGCTCGGCGTATGAGTGAACACCGAAAGCATTGTCTGACTGGAAGAAAGCCTCGAAAGCAGCATCGTTAGCAGGAAATATAGTCTTACTACCAGTTCGTCCAAGTACCTCGTCATAACCAAGATCCTTTACCAACCGCAGATAGTTGGTAAAGGAACCATCAAGGTGCTTGCCCGACTGTAGTTCCTCGTATATCGTAGAACCGAGCCACTCTGGCTTCTCATCTGCTGGCACGAGTTCTTCCCTCTGACAGGAATACATCATCGCCATGCACGAAAGAGATGCACATAAGATGAGCTTTTTCATAATTATTCTGTTAATAGGTTTCGTTATTACTTTCCGTGTTTGTTGATGAAGTTATTAGGAACTCACGTTATAAGAATTTCTACACACCATCTTTTGATTTGCAAAAATAACATTTTTATTTGACAATTATGCATAATTTCACGAAAAAATGCAAAAAAAGAAGAATAAAACAGAAAAAGCCACCTTCATCTATCATTTTTCCATGTTCTATGGCTATACTTTCGCAGGTTATTTTCTCGATTACATAGGCACTCAAGTTTCACAAGCTCTACTTGCATTCTTTGCCCGCATCTTATTCAGCACCCCGACAATAGTCTGATTGAGGATGTAAGAGCTGACGATCTGTAACGATGCACCATTAAACTCCACCACATCATCCTCCTTTAGCTGATTGCTCAGTTTCAGCAATAGTTTGTCAACCCCATCCTGCGGATCAACCTCCACACCACCAGTCAATAGCGGTGCGATGTGTTTCGCTATGTCTATTCGTTGCTGGTTCATCTCAGCATTAACCTTGCCGAGAGCCTCCTTCACGTTATTATCACTTAGGCTGAGAAGTTCCGTAGCCCTCTGTATTGCCTTTACGAGTATTGAGTCCATAGTATTATATTAATGTCCGACATAAGTGTAAAAGATTCCCTTTTGAGTTGTGTGCCAAGCATCCTCGTGCACCATTATCTCTGGATGCAAAAATAATCAATCTTTCCCATACCGCCAAATTTTTCCGCGATTATTTCCGAAAATTATTTAGTGTCTCATTTACACATTTCCCTATTTTCAAAACATTCATATCAACCAGATAACAATCACAATATGCCGGAAAATTTCAACTATTAGAATAATTGAAATTTCCCAGCATATCTCAGAGGGCAAAAGCTGCCTTTCCACTTTGCTTTTTCCATTTTTTGAATATCTGTCAATTTGGGGGAGACATAAACATAGTAACTCCATTGTAATTCCCATGCAAATCCCATCCAAATCCCATTCCTAAAAAGGCGGGAAAAAGACTTCACTCCACAACCTTTTGCTCAACCCAATCCTTGAGCAAGTCCTTAACCGCCTCGGATGCCTCTTCACGACTTACTTCATACTCATCCAGAAGCAAATCCACAAGCGTTTCCTCTGTAAAGACCTTTCCCTCTACAGACTTCCACAAATAAGCAGCACTTTCGTTCAACTTACGAAGTACTCCCGAATGAGCAACATTTGCGCCTACCCCGACCAAAAGGTTCTGCGAACCTAATGATTTCAAAACGTATCCGTCAATTATTTTCATACTAATTTTCTTTCCATTTTCTTATTATTTTCATCCGACTCATTCTTTTTCTTCTTCAAATAAGAATGATACAGATTAACTATACCATCCTTAATATCTAAGATTTTCTTCTCTCTGAATTCCTTATGGCATGTTTCTGCTTCATGACATACTTTCAATCTTATACATTCGGGATACAATAAACATGTCTTGCATTCCTCAATTTTGTCACAATGTGAACTATAATATGCAAGCATATCATCGTTCAATTTTTCATCATCAATAGTTCCAACATAATTACCATCGAGACAGCCTTCGCATTTAGTCAAATGTCCATCAGGAAGAATCACAATTGAATTTGGAGAGTCAGCCATACACGAATTAGTCTTAAACTCATTCTTTTTCCTATAAGGTGTACATTTCAATCCCAAAGAAACAATCTCTTTCTCAAGTTCTCTTTGCTGATCACATATTCCCTTACGAAGTTCGTGGGTTCTTTTATTATTACATCCACCGTTATTCTCAAATAAAGTATGTGAATAAACTGCACAACCATCTTTGTGTTTATATCGAGAAGCTAATTCTTTAACCAATAGTTTCACATCTTGTATATTATAAGCATCGATATTAAGTCTTATAGCAACCTTTATTCCAGAATCCAGCAAGTCGCTTATATTATTCAATACACGTTCATAAGCATTTTTATCATTGTTTTTGTATGCCTTTACTTTATTATAGATTTTCTCTGTTCCATCCAAAGTTATTTGAACCTTATAGAGATTCCATAATTCTTTGGCCTTTTCTATTGTTGGTTTATCAAATAAATAACCATTACTCATCATAGTACAGTAATAATCGAGTCCCTTATCCTTTAAACCTACACAGATTATGTCAATTGCCCTCTGATTACATAAAGGTTCTCCACCGAACCAAGTTATAGCCAATTCTTTAGATTCTTTACAACGTGACCTTTCTATATATTCAACTACTTTATTTGCAATTTCGTCAGACATCGTAATCTTTTGAGACTTTGCCTCAAAACAATAAAAACACCTTGCATTACAATCTGTAGTTGTAAGAATTGTATAACCATTAATTCCATGAGTTTGACATAGAGTACAACTCAATACATCACGAATATCATCAACAAACTTCAACTCATCGAATTCATCGGGAACATAAAACCACTTTTTGAAAAGTTCTCTTTTAACATAATCATTATCTTCATTTTCATCTATCAACAGAAGTTCCTTAGTGAGTGTATTATAAAATAAATGCCC
The DNA here is from genome assembly GCA_902801425.1 of uncultured Bacteroidales bacterium. GTDB lineage: Bacteria > Bacteroidota > Bacteroidia > Bacteroidales > Bacteroidaceae > Prevotella. The sequence goes on from CADCIQ010000016.1 coordinate 34,299, forward strand.
GCCTTCAATTTCTATTTCATAGCAAAAAGAAGATTTTCTAAAAGAGCAGTCGCAAAACGACTGCTCTCCTATTATATCAGCAACATCTGTTATTGGGAAAGACAATATTTCCATATATAACGTGCAAACAAATATCTACATTTCAAAATATTTACAACTATCAGATAACAAATTGAACCATGAGATACTTTTGGTCAAAATGAAAAGTTATCGCAATCGTAAGGATCACCACATTGTAATTTGGGACAATCCGCACGGCAACCTTCAGGGTTGTCACCTGAAATAGGAATCAAAAGATTACCAGCACGTAATTTATGACACTTCATTTCCGGCTTCACAAATTTTTTTTTCATAATTAGTTGATTAATTTTAGTATTAAATTACCTTGTTTCCGAACTAAAGGTTCATTTGTTTAAGTCTGTTTTTTATCCTTGTGTTGCCAACACATAGACAAAAATACAAGACATGGAAAAGGTAAGATATTTTTGCCCGTAGAAGCCCCGTTAGGCAATTGTTATTAGGTCAATTATTACCACAAAACGAAAAAAACGCAGGCTTCCACTTCAACCCGTCTGCTGTTTAGGCCCTAGGAAAAGCCCTGTGTGTTGACGAGTAGATGTGTCTGCCTACGCTTGGTATTTGCACGTATCCGGGAAAAGTGTGCGTGAGGGTAGTTTACCCTCGCAACACACCCCGGGATATAGCCGTAGCATACCCGTAGCTTTCACTTCTGACATTGTCATTGACACACGATTGAATTTCCTAGGTTCAAACAGCCAATTGACAAAGCATCGATGACGCTTTTTCGTAATGTCGTGTCTAATTTATCAACTATATTTTACATAGTGATAGCATTAGGCGGTGTAAAAGTACAAAAATCCTTTGAAAACAAAGAAGAAAAATGCAAAAAATTCAGACAATATTGCAAAAACACAAGAATTCTGCTTAAAATTGCAATCTCCATATTACATTTAAGAGATATGAAGACAACAAACATCCCCCACTCCACTTAGGAAATGAGGGATGTTTTATTTTATTACAAATTACCGATTACCTTTAATAAGCGCGAATCTGTAATTTTCAATTTACTTAATCTGAGCACCAACTGCATTGAATGTACCCTTATCTGTCTTGATGACGAGCTGACCGTTCTCAATAGCCTTGACAGCCTTAGAAGTCTTGGCTACAGCAGCAACCTCGTTGATACCTGTTGTTCCAGCAGCAGGAACATCATTAATTACAGATACCTTCACGTTGTCAAGCCAGCTGCAACGCTCACCGTTGTTATAGGTAGAAGAGAAGATGATCTTCTTGAGCACGTTGTCACCCTCAGACATTGGAACAGCCTCATTCACGAACTGATTATCCTTATAGGTAGTAGCAACGTAGATGTTCTTGTCTGTGTAGTTCAGATAAATCTCGAAATGAGTTCTGTTGTTCTCCGTGCAGATATTACCCTGAACATTACCGTTGTTCTTGCCACCAACAGCGCCGAACTTAGACTCGTCAATGCCAAGTGTATTATATTCAGAAGCGATGTCGTTTGTACGCTTGTAACCAGAGATAGTATCACCATTCTCATTGAGCAGATAGAATGCCATGCTCTGCTTGCCGAGATAACCGTAATAGAGGTCGAATGAAACGATGACCACGTCATTGCTCTTTGCAGAATAGTCGAAACCTACAGTAGCATCACCCTTACCGAAGAAAAGTGCTTCATTTTGTGTTTCCACATTGTTAAAGCCCAAACCAAATGCGTACTGAGTCCACTCTGTCTGCATTTCCTTAGAGAATGTGCCGAGAATGTCAATCTTACCCTTTGTACCCTCGATAGAGAATGTTGGATCCTCACCTTCCACAGCAGGAGGAGTCTCTGTATAAGTGTTAGCGAAGTCGATGTCAACAAGGTTCTCCATCTTTACAGAAGCGATGAAATCATCAATACCCTTTGCGAGTGCAGCCTTTGCATCAACAAGAGCCTGTGAACCGTCAGCAGTATATTGTCCTGCCATCTGTGCAGCATAGAGATCCTTAGCATTCTTGATTATAGCAGCGAAAGTCTCCTTGTCACCGCTTGTGTACATTGCAGTTGCAAGAGTCTTCTCAGCAGTTGCAATAGCATCAGGCATATCAGTAAGAGGAGTGTTAACGGCATTGAATACATCAATGAAATCTCTGTTAAGATAGCGTACACCTGCATTAACGATTATGTTAGCAAGAACTTCCTCTGTATAGACAGAATCCTTGGAAACATACTCATTCTCAACATAGAATGGAGCACCTGTTGCCTCATACTTAGCCTCACCCTCAGCGCAGAGAGCAAGAAGTGCATCCTGATCAAGAGCCTTCCATACGGCGAGACGCTTCTTTGCCTCGTCTATACCCTTCTGAAGGTTATCCTTACCCCAAGGCTGTGCTGTCTGTGTAGCAGCTACGAGATCTTCAGCCACCTTGATACGATCCTCCAAGGCTGCAATCTGTGTCTCTACGTTTGCGAGATAGCTCTTCTCTTCAGGTGTAAGTTCACCCTTAACAAGCACCTTGTAAAGCACAGGATTTATAAGGGCTACATCATTACCTGGCAAATCAGATGGACATTCAACTTGATAGCAATGCAAGAGAATAGTTACTTCCTTATCCTCTTCAAGTGTGAATGAACCAATGAAATCCTTATCGAATGAAGGACTGAGAGTTCCTTTAACAATTGTATCATTCCTTGTTGGATCCTCTGCATTCTCAAGAATCATCTCAATGTTCACATTGTCGTATGCACCAGAACGCGCCCAACGGTTCTTGTTCATAGTCATCATACCACCAGAACCTGTTATGCCAAGTCGGTATGTACCCTTGTCAAGAGTAGTGGTCAGACGAGCCTGAGGATCCCATGTATTATAAGCATAGCCACGCATCCACTGAATCTGAAGAGGAGTCTCGGCTGCTTCGGTCTTATGAGCCCAACGGTCACAGTTGAACACCCAAGGCTGAGCGGTTGCCTCATTGCTACACTTGTTGTACTTATTTGTCCAGTTCATCCAGTTTGCAGAATAGTTGCCACCTGCACCATCTGGATGATCAATCGTGTTCAATACGTTTGACAAGTTAGCAGGAGCGAACACATCATAGAAAGAAGACTCAAGGTTTTCGAGCATAGTTGCCGCATTCGCATCATCCTTTGAGCTAATAGCATTTTCAAGATTCTTTATGCTCTCCATAAGATCGTCATAGCCTTCATAGTTGCTTGACCACTCGAAACTACCAAGTACAGACTTCACCCATGCAAGACGGCTCTCTGCCTTACGCTCATCAAATGCCTCCTGAACCTTATGACACTCGATATCCTTGATTTCAATACCAACCGTAAGACCACGCAAGTCAATAACGATATTACCGTCAGATGCAGCATCCACAGGGAAAGCGAACTCTGTATAGTCTTCATTTGTGAAACTATAGCAATTTGCTATAGCTGCACCGCCCTCACCATAAGAAAGCTCTACATCGTCTTTACCGCCCTTTGTGGCAAGGGCACCATCAGTATTAAAGTATGCGAAGATATAGTTGTTACCACCAGCAAACAGGTCAATATCCGTATAGCCTGGATCTGCACCTCTTACCTTCATTGTAACAACGTATTTACCTCCCTCATTGATTTTCACCAATTGATACATACCATTCTCCATGGAATTCATACCTGCGTTTACAGATACGCCACCACCTTCAAGTACTGTGAATACATCAGAAAGACCTGCGACAGTTGCGTCTGTAGCTGTCCAACCGTCAAGGGAAGCGCCTTTCAGCTCACCATTTGTCACGAGATTAGCAGCCGTAACCTTGTACTTAGCTGAACGTGTGTAGATAAAATCATCTACATCGTAAGCATTCGCACCAATAGCCATTGATGACAAAAATGCTAAAGTGAGTAAATTTTTTACCATAGTTTTAGTTATTATGTTAAATTATTATTAGATTGTCGATTTCGTGGCAAAAATAGCAAAAAAAAATCAAACTCCAAAGAAAAATCGAACTTTTTTTTGTAAAAGGGAACAAAAAAGTGAATAACGAAGAGTGAAGAGTGAAGAATTTAAGTTTGTATTTACTCGTTTTGACGCAAAAAACTTCCGCGATAATACTAATTTTAATGTGAGTTCGACGAAAAAAACGCTGCGCTTGGCTACGTGAATTATCCGTGAATTAGCCGCAAATTATCGTGAATTTTTCTTTATTCAATACATTTACTTAGAAATTTACGAAAGCCCCACGCAGTGGATTTTGCAGCTTGCTGCCATATGATTAATTCATCGAACTGACGTTAATTTTAATGTGAGTTCGATAAAAAAAAGGAAACGGATTTATCTGATAGCTGGCGCAGTATTATTTGAGCTATTAATTTCAGATAAATCAGATAAATCCGTTTCCCTTATTCTTTATTTATATAAAATTACAGAGAAATCTGTTGAGATGAAAAACTCATCAAACTAACGTAATTTAAATTCTTCACTCTTCACTATTCACTCTTCACTTATCAGTTTCCGTCCGGCTTCTTCCCGTCATACACAGGTGACAACGGCCAGTAGAAGGATTGCCAGTCGTCGGGTTTGGATGGGGAGAAATCAGTCCAGTCAGAGGAGAGGTGCTTGACCAATGGTGAGTTAAGTTGCTTTAAGCCCATAACAACGAGCTTTGAAACCTCGTATGCTCCAAAGGGATTAAAGTGGGTATTGTCCGAGAATTTCTTCTCTTGCCAAGGGAAAGTACCCATAGGATAATGTACGAGAAGATGCTTTGAGCCCTCTGTACCCATAGCCTCAAAGAGGGTCTTTGTCTCAGCATTCAAATCTATAACAGGCACGTTCTCACGCTCTGCCACAGCCTTCATAGCAGCAGGAAAATCTCCGTGAGTGTTCTTTATCTTCCCCTCTGCATCAAAGAATCTGCGTTGGGTAGGTGTGCAGAAAATGATATTCCCCTTCTTTGCACGAACCATATCAACGAACTTCTTCAACGCAACGGTATAGTGATACCAAGCTCCTGTGCCCGGTCCTTTCTCCTTCTCGTCATTATGTCCGAACTCGCAGATCACATAGTCACCTTCCTTTATCACGGACATAATCTTCTCCAACCTATTCTGAGCCATAAACGAAGTGGCAGTAAGACCACTCTCCGCATAATTAGCGATTGAAAGTCCCCCTAATTTTTCCTTTACAGGGGACTTCTTTTCGCCTTCTGGCTCCCTCCCTACGGGGGAGGGCGGGGGGAGAGGCCGAGATTGTTCCACAAACCATCTCGGGAACATCTGTCCCCATGAAGCCCAAGGCTCTTTCCCTTGATCCACTACGGTGGAGTTTCCACAAAGGAAAACGGTAGTAGCCGTGGTATCTGGCTCTATTGTTATGCTCTGCACGCAAGGCGAAGCCCCATTAAATTCAAACGTGAGTTTTTCATCCCATGTGAGAGAACCAACCTCCCCAGGCTTAATACGCACCTTATCAGGTTGTGTGTCCTTACCGTCAATGCCCTTGAACGAAGGAATATCCACACACCTCTTATTAATAACGAAAGAGAAATCACGATACTCCCCTTTCTTTGTCACGCATTTCTCAATTATCATCCTACGGGATTCTGCACGAACTGTCGTCTCGCCTTCACGTTTCTTATTGCCAAGACGAACGCTTACACGATAGTTTCCGTCAGGCACTTTTACCGAGAAATAGAACGGGGAAACACTCTTTGCCGTAGGAGCCTCGACAACATCATAGCCATAGCCCACAGTCTCAGAATACACAGGTTGCTGCTTTGTAAGGTCATACGACATAGTTTGTGCCGTCATATCAACGGCACAAAGAACTAAAAGAGATAGTATCGAAAATATTCTCATTCTGAATTATAGGAGTTCAAGAAGTACAAGGAGTTCAAGACAATTGTCCTTCCCTACCCTTGCACCTTTATATCATCAATAAGCAATTTATCACCATCTGTGACGAAAACAACATAATACGAGTGCACAACTCTCGTCTTGTCGGCATCAAGAAGTGAATCGCTCTTTTTCTTGTTTGCGAGAATCACGAGGAAGGTGTTAGGAGTCTCAAAGGCAAATGAACAGAGATCATTATTATTCACATCCCAGTTCTCCCAATCCTTCTCAGGACTTATATGCTTCAATTCCAGTTCCTTACTCTCAATCTTCTGGCACATCCTATCTGTGAAATACTTATGGAAATCCACATGCTCAGGATCCTTATAAAGTTGCCAAACGAGTTCACGGAACAGCTTATCCCTCTCGGCATTCTTGCGCATAGCAATCTTGAGCCTGTCTATAGCGGTAACCAGTCGCTCAACGGTAGCCGTCTGTGTTTCCCTCGGCTTAATATCCGCAATATTAGGATAAATATCACCTATATAGTCAAGGTTCTTCAGGAAAGCCGCAACAGAGTCAAGCTGAGCGCAATAGAGGTCAGGATTCTTATGGCAAAGAGGCGTGAACGTAGAGTTCGTCTCATTACGGAAAGCATTGAAAATCTGCCCCAAAGTTCTGTTTCTTCCCCCCATCTCATAGAACAGAATATATTCCATAGAGGCAGAATAATAACAACGATAGCTTATAGGCATCATCTGATCAACAGTCTCAACAGCAGACGTATCGCCACTCTTTGGCACGAGAGGAATAAGCGAGATGAAAGTCTCAATCTTCGTGTTCTTCCTTCTTGATATTTCAGAGAAGAACCTGCTCAGTATCAAAGCATTCTGTTTTGGATCGTCGGTAAGTCTCGGAAACTCCACCTCATCACCAAACTTGCTATGAAACAGTCTATGCGACGAAGTATCTGGAGTCTCAGGCAGGGCATACCAACTCTCCCCCCCACCCTTCATGGTGCTGAAGTCGAGCGCGAATGCACTTACAGAGCATAAGGCGGAAAGAATCAATAAGTATAATTTTCTTAACATACCTTCTATGGGGAGTAAAAGATTATTACCTTGTCAAGTTGGCAACTTGCATATACATAACACGATGCACAGGCATTTGCAAATGCGCATCTTTTGCGTTATGTGTTTGCAAAAATATACAATTTCCCCGAAAACTCCAAATTTTTCGCCCAATATTTTCGGCAACAATCAACTAATTGCGTTGTTTTTCATAGTATTACCACCTTTTTCAAGTTGTTTTCTCTGCAAAAACAATAAAAATCTCGCTATCTTCACAGGCAGCGAGAAATAAAGACGATTTTTACTATTTTTCCTTTATACTATTATCATATGCAGATGCAAAGATAATACATTTTTTCGAAAACACCAATTTTTTTCATAAAAATCCCCACAACCTTCACAGGCTATGGGGAATCGATGACGAAAAACTAAGATTACTTTTTTTAACTAAAATTCTATTATTCTGTTATGCTGATTGCAAAATTAATGATTTTTCCTGAAAACACCAAATTTTTCGAGAAAAAAAATCATTTCTCCTTACGAAGTCCCTTATGATAAATCAACAACCATGATTATGCCATTTATCAACGACCTCCCATCCTTGACAATCACACTCGACATTTTCAGACAAGTAAATGTACGGAATTATTTTTATATTTTAACGTGAGTTCGACGAATGAGCTTTTGCTGTCGCATAACATTAATATAACGTGAGTTCGACGAATTCAAGACTGCGAGGGCTGAAAGCCCGACACCTAATAGGGCAGTCCGTTAGGGCTGTTATTCTATAGATGCGTGATTAAA